>NZ_SDMK01000004.1:0-300000 GCF_004123295.1 Silvibacterium dinghuense
TGAGCGCTCTCAGAAGAGCTGCGTCGAGCCCCTCGGCCCGGCGTGGAAACATGCCAAAACCACCCATTCCGTCCCACTGCTGCACCATCCCGGAGTTCTCATGGAGAAGGACAATGTCGGAGGATGGACTGCTGAGCAGCGACGACGCGGGAAAGACTTCCCGGCAGGGGTTGCCGACGGGTGCGTCTACTCAGTTTTTGCGGAAGTCAGTTTTGCGGAGGGCGGCAGCCACAGGAGGCCCGGGGAATCAGCCGGGTGTGCAACTCTACCATCTTCCCCCGGTCCTTTTCCGCACCAGCCCCATCGAGCATCCGGGAAAAGAGCAGCTCCGCCGCTGTGCGCCCCAGAGCCTCGATCGGCTGCTGCACCACACTGATGGAAGGACGCACCGTCGCCGCCAGCTCAAAGTCGTCGTAACCCAGCAGCGCCACCCGCTCCGGAACCGAAATTCCCAGCTTCTGCAACGCCTCGAAGACAAAGATGGTTGTGCTGTTTTTCAGGGTCAGCAGGGCATCCGGAGGATTGGGGGCCGCCAGCACGCTTTCCACCGCGTACTCCGCCGAGCGATAGTCCTTAATGGATGCATCCAGGATCATCTCAAGGCCGGCCGTCTCAATCTCTTTCTGGTAGCCCTTGATGCGCTCATGAAGCGTGTATAGCGTGGGCTCTCCCGTCAGGCAGGCGATCCGCCGGTAGCCATGGTCGATCAGGTGCCGCGTCGCCATCCGAGCTCCGGCGAAGTTGTCCGCAACCACGGCCGGGATGGGCATGCCTTCCATTGGACGGTCGAGCGTCACCACCGGAACCTGCACCCGCTTGAGCAGCGTGCGCAGCACCTGGCTCTGTGAATTGCCCGGGGCCAGGATGAAGCCATCGGCACGGTGGCGCAGCAGCACATTCACGCTCTCCACCTCGGCATGCGCATCATTCTGGGTCGTCAGCACGATCAGCAAGGAGTCATGCGCGCGCGCAATGGCCTGCGCCGCCTCGGCGCAACTGGAAAAAAATGGATCGGCGATACTCGGAATCACGAAACCGATACTCCGCGTCCGGTCACCCTTCAGGATGCGGGCCGCCTGGTTCGGCATATAGCCCAGGCTCTCGATGACCTTCTGCACCCGTGCCAGCGTCTGCGGGTCCACACGCTGCCCACCGTTGATCACGCGCGATACCGTCGTCGTTCCGACTCCGGCCTTCTTCGCCACTTCGCTCAGCGTAGGATGCTTGCTCTTCTTCTTTGTCATCTTCCCCTGTGCGCAGAGCAGCCCTTTGTTTCTGGCCCGGCCTGCAGTGCATGCAGTCTACGACAGGAATCGCCCGTCTGGACCAGACTCTCACCGAAGCCTGGCCGAAATAGGGGTACTCCCTGCCGTCTCTCCATTTGGAAAGACGAGACAACTGCATACTCAGGATATCCATAGTACTAGAGCCTGTTATGGACTTTCGCGCGCGCGGCGTTGCTGGTGAAAATCGGCGCACCCCAGGCGGAGTCCGAAGGCTGTGGCGGGTCCACCGTCGAGGGCGACAACGAAGTAGCGGTCGATTTTCCCCGCCCCCCAATATTCGTTTTCAGGGGACTGGGGCCAATTTTCCCGATCTCTTCGTCGCTCGCCGCTCGGATATGACCCGATATCCGTCGCGACAAACGCCGTCGCTCCGCAGCATCTCATATGTAAGCTAAGTGTAAGCTAAGCCTCGAGCACAAGGTGTCCTATATCGAGGGAATAAGCTCCTGCCCGGGAATAACCGCAATCACAGGCTTCTGCCCTCTGCGATAAAAGGCAGATCGCTCCCATTCCGAGATGCACCTAACAATAAGTTTCCAGGCAGAACAACGCTCTTAGAAACGCACAACAACGCTCTTAGAAACAAAGATAAGTCGCGACCCTTCGCCTTGTAACCCCGGGAGAGAGTGCGCGAAACTCTGCTTCTTTCCGACAAGACATTGAGGTCCTATCCCAGCTTCTATCTGAATGATCGATTGACGACAGACTCGTTGCTGAAGCGACCCTCTAACCGGAAGCACTCATTCTGTTTTGGCTACTCCAACAAAGAAACCTCTATCAGCAACATCGCGGTTCCCCCAAAAGAGGGAGATACTCCCTGACGATATATATGCAATATATGCATCCGGGTAATGAACCGATGGATTCCCTATTTGAGGACCGGATAGAGCCGAAAGCGGTAAAGTCAATCGGTTTTCATATCACCGGCGATATCACAAATGACGTGAAAACAAAAAATATCTTTCTGGGTGCCAAAATGATATTTTCCACTTCATTTTCCCACAAAAGTAATGTTACTTTTATCGCGTTGGATTAAGCATTGTCCATCCCTAGATGAGTACTTTAGTACCCGCCAAGGGCTGCTTATGACCCCTTTGCCTTCTCCCGAGACGACTCCTGGAAGGGCTCTTCTCGGCACTGGTGCCAAGCGGCAAACCATCACGGAGGTGAATCCATAGCCCGTATGTCAGTTGATACAAAGCAGCGTTATTGCTTTCCACTTCGCCTCTCTTCAACGATGCGCCGGCAGGCGAATGATCTGGCCCACAGTGAAGGACTTTCGCTGAACCACTTCATCAGCCTGGCTGTCGCTGAAAAAATCAGCCGCATGGAACATAGTTCGTGGTTAAAAGAACAGGCGCGGCCCTCACAAGAACCAATGACCTCTTCCTTGTTCCGGCGCCGCCCTTAGCCATTCTTTCCGCTTTGACTCTCGCCCGCTGCAACCAGGCCTCCCCAGGAGGACCGGCAGCGGGCACACTCGTCTTCCGGGATGAAATACAAGCAGGCTGCCCCGCAGTCATTGCCTGCAGGGCATGAAGCAGCAACTACTCGGCAATAGTCCCGCTGGAGGTACTTGCCAGAGTAATCGTCTTATCAGGGAGGAACGGCAGAAGAAAGTTATAGTTATAACTGACTGTTACCGACACGGTGCAGGTAATGCTGTTCGTGCCGTTGATCGTGTCGCAGGCCGCTCCTGTAGCGGTAGTGCCTGGCCAGCTTGTCGACACACTCAACTGGCTCGTGCTGATAAGGGGCGGAACCGTACTCAGGACAAAGTTGCTTACGTTCGTGGATGTAGCCATGCAATCGCCTGCGGTCGTCGTCGAGCAAGTCGTACCGGACCAGTACGAACCTCGAACAATGGCATATCGCGTGGCCTCCCGTGCCGCATTGGTCACATAATGTTGCGCATAAAGTGCCACGGACCCGGCGAGAATGCTGAAGATCGTCATGAGAACAAGGCTCAGCGTGATGGTGAATTCCACCAGCTCGCTGCCTGTTTCCTCCATCCATAACGATCGGAAGGAAGGCTGCAACGGCGTTCGCACCGCCATCCGCGCGGCTCCTCTTGCCATGATGCAGTGCAGGCTCACGCCTAATCCCCTCCCGAGCGCATTTCTACCGTCTTCTGCAGCACGATCGAACTGGGGATTCCAGGGTATGGAAAGATAGGCGTGTACGTATCAGACGCGCTTACCTGCGCATAATTCACATAGTTCTCGCCGCTGCAGGACACAGGCACAGTGACACAGTTGGTGCTGGATTGTGAACCATCGAAACATTCGCAACCGTAGGTTGCAGTCGTCGTCAACGCAGCAAGATTTGGAGCATCCGCCTTGACCGCATCTGCCATTCCAGCGGTATCGGATGGATTTTGCACACCATAGAGAGCTCCGGCATGGGCTGCCGACTCCACTTCAATGGCAATGGAGTAGGCGCGCCCGAAGTCGATGGCACCTGCCATCAGCAGCAACAGTATAGGCATCACCAGCGCCGTCTCGAGAAGACTGGAGCCACTCTCCGAACAGTCTCCCAGACTGCGCTGCGAAGCAGCATACCCTGGCCGCTTCGCGGCGGACAGGTTGCGAGAAAGACTATTGCACCAGTGAGACATCGTCACCATTGAGCGGAGATCCGCTTTGAAGAGTCGCATAGTTATTCCCGAAAGAGCTGATAATCGTAACGTTGAATTCGATATCCTTAGCTACGAGAATGTTGTAGTTATCGGAAATTGCAGCTACACCATAGCTGACCATCGCATCCGGCTCATAGACTGCGCCTTCCATCTTGCTCCCAACCAGCAGGTCCGCCACGAAAGTTCCCGTAGTCGTAACGTTAGGCGCCTGCATGAAGAGCATGCCACCATATTCTCCGCTCGTTGGAGCCGTAAGGCTGAAGCTAGTGAGTCCAAGAGTTGCTGGCGCAGTGATGGAAAATCCTCCGACCGATGTCGATGGAGAGTTTATATTTCCTTCGTTGTAGAACGTCACGCCATCACCCTGGATAGAAGAAAGAGCGGAAATCGTGATGTTCAGGCCGCCCTGCTGAACAAGCGAAAGCAACCCGGTCCCATCCCTGAGAATATAAGTACCCGGCTCAAAGATGACATTGGCCAACACCGCAGCTGTAATGTTGATCCCCCCGCAGTAGACCCCAGGATGGAAGATCACTGTGCTCCCCAGGCCGAGAATAATATTCACTGCATTGGAAGACCCGTAATACGGCGAAGTGAGGCTGGTGCCGCAAGCATTACTCGCGGTACTGGGAGCGAGAAGATAGGCCAGTGGATCATTCGGCTGCGGACGCGGGACACCAGTATGCGCCGGAGGTGTCACACCACAAAGTAGTCCGCTTGATCCTCCGGTCACGTTGACACTCGGAGCGTATACGAACAACGTTACCGGACATGAAAAGGCAGAGCTGGAGTTCGACTCATCGACCATTCCACAGTTGAATTTCTCGATTACGCCTATCGGCATCTGAATCGCATCTGCCCCCGTCTGATCCAACGCATAAATACATGGACCACCGATACCTCGTGCAGCTTCTGCACGTGCGGTCACAGCGACAGTGCTGACTCCAAAGATGCGCGCAAAATACGTTGGGACATAATCCGTAACTACCGCCTCTACATAGTTCTGCTTATTGGCATTGGGATCGCCGGAAACAGCACAGACCGGGTTATTAAGGGTCAGCGTGAGCCCTGTGCTCCCAGGCGTCGCGCAATTCAGACCTAAAGACGCCCCGGTAAAGCCATTCTCGGTAAGAGACTGTGAAGCCGCAGTCTGCATAGAAGGACAATCTGCCGTCCCCCCGCAAATGCGCACCTCGCTGGCCGCGGCCAGTGCCGCAGCATCGGCTGCTGTCTGCAGGTTACGCCGAACATAGCGGAGATGCCCCACATCAATCGCGAAACCGACAAAGCCGAGAATCATTGTCATGCAGAGAGCAACAACAATGGTCGTCTGGCCACGATCATTGCGCAGCAGGAAACGCAGCATGGCAGGATCTGCAATGCCACGCGAGCCGCGATTAGTTGCGCGTATCCATCTCAAGGGTGTGTCCGATCCTGGTTCCACTTTCCACGATCCTGCCCGCCGGGACTTCCAGCACACTGCTGATCTTCCAATGAACCGCAGTGATACGGTTCGGCACCAATGCATTCCACAGGTGAACGACACGATGCTTGCGATCAAGACCGATAACATCGATCGCAAACTTCATTCCTATGGTATGAACTCCCGAGGAAGGCTTAATCCAGAGCCCTTCCTCCGGAGCCAGTTGTCTGCGTCCAAGCAATCCGCGCATCCTGGTGAAACTGGTATTCGCGATCTCGATCTGGCCGCCGATGTTCTTTCCCGTGCTTTCATTCCGCACAGATATGACGCGCATGCTTTTCCCCCACAGCCTCAGGCTGTTTAGGCCGAATTCCGGCTGCGGCGGTAAATGATGATGCCGAGGACAACTACCGCCAGAACCCCTGCGATAAGACGAACCATTGTGACTGTATCCATAACGACTTATTCCCTCCAGCGATGTGGCTCAGTGAAGGCTGCAATGCATTCCGGCTGCAGCCTAAAACAGCCATGGTTAATGTGCGATATCTTTCAAGCTGCTTGCTATCTGCAAAACAGCCGGACCCAAAAGGACAATGAACAGACAGGGGAAAATACAGAAAACGAGTGGGAAGATGATCTTTACCTTGGTCTTTTCGGCAAGCTCTTCTACCTGTTGACGCCTTTTCGTGCGAAGATCGTCCGCAAAGGTACTGAGTGTCTTGACGATAGGTGTGCCAAATCGATCGGCCTGCGTAAGCATGCTGACGAACACCGAAATTTCGCGCACCTTGATCCTGTCAGCGAGATTCTGCCATGTTTCCATGCGCGGACGGCCAGCCTTCTGCTCCTGGTGAACTCGAGTCAGCTCATTCTGCAAATCGCTATGCGACTTGGCGATTTCGCTATTCACCCGAATCAGCGCCTGGTCCAGTCCGAGCCCTCCATCCACACAAATCACGAGCAGGTCGACCACATCTGGCAGGCTTCGGCGGATGCGGTTCCGGCGGATGCGGGCCCGCTCTGTAAGCCAGAATCCCGGAAATATGTATCCCACCGCTACAAAGACAAAGACCCAGAAAAGCGTGTTACTAGGAATGAAGCTGCCGAGAAATGCGCCGGCCAACGGAGTAAGACATTGCGCCGCGAAGTAAAAATCCGGAGCATTCGGTCCTCGATACCCCGCAGCCGCAAGACGATCGATAGATTTTGAACTTACAGAAAGTCCAAGACGAGTGCGGATATCATGCGCCAGCTTAAGAAGCCCATCTTCTAAGCGAGCTAGCCCATGCAGTCCTTCCCGATCGGGGTGATTTCCTCCTATCGCGGCGAGTACTCGCTGCGATTCCCGATTGCCGCGCGATAGAAAAGGGATCAGGAGAAGACCAATCAGGCAGAAGACTATAACCCCAATCGCAACGAAGAAAAGAATCTGCATCGGCGCTACACCTCAATCCCATGAATAATTTGCCGAATAATGAATCCACCGAGGAGAAGAAGGCCAAGACCTACATAAAGCATTCGCTTGCCTACTTCGGTATGAAAAAGCACCTTTGAGTAGCCGGGGCTCACTAAATTGATGAGGGCAAGAAGTCCTACAGGAAGAAGACAGAGAACCCAACCTGTAAGTCGGCCCTGTGCCGTGTGGGTACGAATATCACGCTGGATACGAAGTCGATCGCGCATAATCACGACCAGCCGCTCCAGTATCTCGACCAGGTTGCCGCCTGTATCTCGCTGCACAAGAAATGCAGTAATCATCACCCGTAGATCTTCCGAGGGCATCCGCTCCATCATCTGATTGAGAGCTTCCCTCAGGGGCAAACCATAATTCTGCTTTTTAAATACCTCTGCGAACTCTGTCTTGGCAGGCTCCGGAGATTGCTGCGCAACGATATCCAGTGCCGCAACGACAGAATGACCGGCACGAAGCGACCGCGCACAGGTTTCTACACACTCTGGGAGCACCGCGTTAAAGGCTGCAAGCCTCTTCTTCTGTCGATAGCGCAGATAACTTAGTGGAATGCATCCCATGGCAATCGCTGCAGGAATTGCCATCCACGGAGTACTGAGCTCGAGCAGGATCATTAGAAATCCTGCGGCGCCAAGAACAACAGATAACATGAGTACCGCAGACACGGTGGTCTTAACCTGACTGCGCACGACAAGAGTCGCAATCCTGGCCGCGAATGCCGACTTAACCAGAATTGGTTTCATCCAGCCAAGTACATCCCGCTCCTGCGCAAGCAAACTCTCAGCCCCTGGCAGAAGGATGTTTTGCAGATCAGAAGGCGCAGTGACCACCTGCCTGATTCGACGATCAACGGCAGCCTGCGCAGCTGTTGGTCTCAGTGCAAGCGCAAGAGCCCCAAAGACAATAGACAAGGTGACGAGAAAAACTACGGATATCAGCAGCATGCAGTTCTCCTCTCAAACCTCAACGGCGTGCGTAAGAAAATCAGACGGCAGCGCTATGCCGCATGCAGCCAGCTTCTCTGCAAAACGCGGAATAATTCCTGTGGAATAAAATCGTCCTTTTACCGTTCCAGCCGAAGTAACGCCCTTTCGCTCAAAAAGGAAGAGATCGTTCATGCTGATGTTTTCGCTGAAGGAGCCGGTAAGTTCTGTGATGTGTGTGATACGCCGGCTACCATCGCTCAAACGCGCAACCTGAACAATCAGCTGCACTGCAGATGCGATCTGCGAACGGATGGCGCGCTCCGGCAAGCGAATATCGCCCATCATCGCCATCGTTTCCATACGCGAGAGCGCATCTCGTGGCGTGTTCGCGTGGATGGTCGTCAGCGATCCGTCGTGCCCCGTGTTCATCGCCTGCAACATATCGAGCGCTTCTTCACCGCGAACCTCACCGAGAACAATGCGATCCGGCCGCATGCGCAACGCATTGATCATGAGTTCACGCTGGCGGACTGCCCCACGGCCCTCAACATTCGGCGGTCTTGTTTCCAGGCGAACGACATGCTCCTGCCGCATGAGCAATTCTGCCGAATCTTCAATGGTGACAATGCGTTCATTGCCGTGAATGAAAGACGACAAAATGTTCAGCAATGTCGTTTTGCCCGTTCCGGTGCCGCCTGAAATGACGATGCTCACCCGGGCCTGCACCGCACAGCGGAGCAAATTGAGCATCGGCGCTGTCAGGGTATTGGAACGCAAGAGATCCTCTGCAGCGAGAGGGGTATTACCAAAACGGCGAATAGAAAGAATAGGTCCGTCGATGGCCAGAGGCGGAATAATGACGTTGACACGCGAGCCATCCGCCAGCCGGGCATCCACCATCGGAGAAGATTCGTCGACACGGCGGCCCACCGCAGAAACGATCTTCTCGATGATGTGCATAAGATGACGGTCATCTTTGAAAACAACATTTGTCTTTTCAAGAAGGCCACGCCGCTCTACATAAACAGCGTTGTGCGTATTGACGAGGATGTCGTTCACTGTTGGATCGTGCAGGAGTGGCTCGAGAGGGCCCATCCCGAACACTTCATCCAGCACCTCTTGTGCCAGCTTGTCTCGCTCTGTCACGCTCAGTGGAATGCCATGTTCGACAAGCAAGCGCTGTATCAAGAGAAAGAGCTGCTGCTGGCCAGAGCGCGTATCGTTAAACTCGCTCAAGCGATCAAGATCCAACCGTTTGATGAGTTCTTTATGCACAGCCGACTTGATCTGCTGCTGGAGCACCTCCGGCACACCGCGCGTGTTATGCGGGATTCCGCTGTCACCACCGCTCAGGGTCTCTTCTGTCGCACTCATTGGATATTTCCTCAGCATCTCGGCATCCCAACCACTTATCTCCAGAGCGATAACAATGGTTTCACCCGCTTGGCGCTCACCTCACTCAATGGCGCACCTGCAATCGCTTCGGCCCACTTTGCAAAACGACTTGCCAGTGGAGACTTAGTTCCAGGCATGATTGGCTCCCCAAGATTTGCCGTCTTTGCAAGCTCGAGATACGCATTCGGAATGCGTAGTTTGATCGGCAGCTTGACTGCCTTTTCCACCTGCTCGACAAGAGCAGGATCCAGATCCGAGACACGGTTCAGTGCAATCTCGATCTTCTCGGCGGAAGCATCCAGCAGAAGGAAGCGGTCAATATAGCGGGAAAGATTGCGCAGTGATCCAACATCCTGCGTGGAAACCAGGTAAATGCGCTGCGATGCTTCTATGACCGGCATATTGTGCTCTTCCTGCCGGATATCACAGTCGAAGATGATGTAGTCGTATTCGCAACGCAGGAACTCCAGCGTCTTTGTCAAGGCATCGCCATCCATGGCTCGTGCCCCGCAGCTATCCAACGATGAGAGAACATCCAGGCCCATCGGATGACGGCCTATAAAGCCATGCAGTAACTGGCTGTCGAGGCGATTAAAGTTTTTAACCACTTCCTGAAACTGAGACTTTCTTCCATCCATACCAAGATAGACACAGACGTGCCCAAGCTCCTGGCAATGGTCTACGAGAAGAACGCGCTTGCCTTGCATCTGCGAGAGGAATACGGCCAGGTGCACCGCAAGAGTCGTCGTCCCTACTCCGCCTTTTACTCCGAAGAGAGAAAGAATCGAACCAGACTGTGGCTCCTTGTAATGCGTGCTGAACCATTGCCGCTCAAGCCGGTCGAAGAGATCATTCAGCGTGACTTCCTGCAGAGGGGTCTCCAGGAACTCACTGCATCCCGAGCGCATGGCTACGAGAATTTTGGCAGGGTCTTTACTCTTAGCCAAAGCAACGACGGTGATTTTCCCGGCAAACATCTGCGTGAGATATTGCGCAGTCTCAATTGCCTCTTCCGTGGATCGGCTGAAATCGACGAACGCAATACAGATCTCGGCAGACTTGATGAGTGGAGCAAAATAAGGCCGCTTATCCGGTGAGATATAAGAAGTGAACGTAGCCACTTCACTGCGCCATGTTCTTTTCTTTATCGCATGGTTCAAGCGATCCACGGTATCAGCCCCAAGACAGACAGCAATCACCATAGGATCTGGAACTTCCACCCTATTACCATTGAAAGGCAAAACCCGGCCTCGCATCATATTGTTTAGCATCAGTTAGACTTCTTCTTCTGCAATGATTCGTCGAATTGCTTGGAGTCGATAGAAGGAACCGGAAGATTCGGCTCGCTCATATTCGAGCTTTCCGTGATCGGATTTACGACTTCCGGGGTGACGATCACAATCAGCTCTGTTGTTGAGTGATTCAGATTTTTGGACTTGAACAGCTGACCAAGAATGGGGATGCTCGAAAACCCTGGCGTGCGGCTATAAGCGTCTGTCGTGCGACGATCGAGCAAACCCGATATGGCAAAGCTCTGGCCACTGCGAAGCACGACCTGAGTTTCTGCACGCCGCGTTGAAATGGCGGGGATATCATACCCGTCGATACTCACCTCGTTCGTGTAATCGAGCGCGCTCACTTCCGGTGCGACCTTCAGCTGGATCGTGCCGTCGACATTCACCACTGGCGTGAAATCGATCTTCACCCCATAAGGACGAAACTGAATACTGATAGAAGTGAGACCGCCGGTAGTTCCCTGCACCACCGGGAATGGAAACTCACCACCGGACAGGAAACTTGCTTCCTTTCCGCTGATCGTAGTGATGGTGGGCTCTGCCAGTATCTGGAGGATCTGCTTCGTCTCAAGATCCTGCAAGGTGGCGCCGATATTGAGCGACGAACTGTAGAGCAGAAAGTTGAGCGGACTGGTGTAAGACGCTATCTTGTTTCCGACGGATGCAGAGGTTCCGCTACTGGAACTGCTAGAAGACGATCCGTTCGTTGAAGCCGTGAGGGTGGACGGGAATTGTGTGGTTGTTGTTTGAGCAAGTGTATTGCCGCCGACATTGAAGAAGTTAAATCCGAACTGCATAAGCTTTTGCCTATCAACTTCGACGATGCGGACCTTTAGACGAACCTGCTTGACCGCTGCCGAGTTCACACTCAATGCATTGAAGACATTCTTCGAGTACATCCCGGCCAGTTTTCCTGCCGCATCGGAGTCTTCAGGTGTCGCAACCATGCCTGAAAGCACGATGCGGCCGCCATCGCCCTGTACGTCCACATTCTCTCCGGGCAAAGAGTGTTGTAAAGATGTTCGCAACTGCTCAAGATCGAGATCCGAAGAGATGAGATAGGGCTGAGATTCTCCCGATTCATCCCATACCACCAAAGAACTCACGCCATAATCCTTGGAACTGACCAGCACCTGGTTCGGACTGGCAACATAGGCAGAAATCACACCCGGATTACTTACATAAATTCTGCTCAGGCGATGACGCGTGTTGATATACATCGATCGCCCCACGACCATATGCATCGCCTGTTCATTCGGAGCAGCGCTGGTAAAGTCTGCAGGCTGCGCCGCAACCGCAGAAGCAGAGAGCACCGCCTGTGTCCTGCTCTGCGCCCATGCGCCTGCAGCGACTGCAGTCAGCATGAAAGGCAGGAGCAACGCCTCAAAAGATTTCATTACGCCGCCGGCATATTTCTTCACTGGAAGCTCTCCGTAGTGGACTTATCTCCGCTGATCACCTGAACGTTATATTTCGCAGGCGCGGGGGTCGCTGCTACGGCTCGCACATGGGGATGAGCTTTTGGCTGCGGCAAGCGATTTACTGCATCGGGCTGCCCAAGCGAAGCAAGCTGAATGGGGGCAGCGGCGGATTCCGCCGAGTCCGTCCCGTTTCGCAGCACGAAGTGAACACGACCCTGTGCACTGGCAAGCACGACTCGCTCAGCATCCTGAGGCGAGACCAAGAGCGTCACCACATCGACTGGCGCAGGTTTTCCCTGCGGGTCAGGCTCCATCTTCTGGCCCGCGGTAAGAATTTCCGCATCCTGCAAAACGGTAGATGTTACAGGCATGGCGGAAGACGGCATCGTATAGGTAACAAGCACATCGACATGCGTGCCCGGAAAGAGGAAGCCCGCAACACCTACGACCTGATCCGACTTAAGGGAAAGAGCCCGCATACCGGGCGGAATCTTATTGGAAAGCCCCGCGCCGGAACCGGGTGCGGCGAGCTGGCTTTCGAGCAGTGGCTGACCGGCAGCGACAGGAAAAAGCACAACACGGCCAATTACATCCTGAGGTCGCACGAAGGCTCCTACCAACGCCATCGAGTTCGGCCATGCAATCTGCTTGATATCGGCCGCGGCGAGCACAGATCCAGCATCCAGCGCGTGCGCAGCTGCATAGTACTGCAACCGTTGCCCGCTGTGAGCGTGCGCCAATCTACCTGCGATCCATAGCGTAAAGATGCCCGATACCAGAACAGCGATCAAAAGAGCCACGAGAAGCCGGCGTGTTTTCATATTGGTCAGCCTCGGCTTCCCTGAAGATAGAGCGTGATGCACGCACCTGCCGCGATGGCGATGCCATAGGGCAGCCGCAACGCAGACTGATTCTGGACATTCAATTCCTCATGCGGCTTGAGACCGCTGCGGAGGTGATGCCCTAAAAGCGTGCCCATATTCTTCAACGTAGAGCGAAGCGCTCCTCTACGAAGAATGAGCATCATGGCCAGCACTCCACCGGTGAGGGCAGTAAATACCAGCAGATACGGCAGCTGCGCGAATCCGGCGAGTGCGGCGATAGCGGCGATCAGCTTCACATCTCCGCCGCCCATTCCTCCGGCAAGAAAGAAGAGGAAGAAGACGAATCCTGCGATAAGACCGGCTGCCAGCGAGGTAAGCATGCCAGACCAGCCGTCCATGCCGAAGTGGAGAAGAATCCCGACTGCAAAGGCCGTCAGGCACAGGAGATTTGGAATTCTTCGCGTTCGCACATCCCAGACAGCAGCGATGCCGGCGAAGGCAGATGCTGCGGCGCAGAAGACCACCTGGTGATCTTGCATCATGTTGTGTTCCCTAGAAAGTGTTCGCAGCGATCAAGGTGTGGATGATGCCGGCAGCTATCGAGCAGGCGTCACTCAAGGCATAGAGTCAAACAAAAGAACAAAACGACAGGGATACTTCCGATAAGTTGTGCCTGGGGCCTCGCATAAGCGATAGCCCCGGCGCATGTGGCGCAGCTACTCACTTAGCCAGCAGCAGTCGTCAAATCGGTATCAATAGCGGTAAACACTTTTGCAATATCGGTGGCCAGCGTCTGCAAAGCGGTGACTGAAACAAGGCCAACCAGGCCGGCAACCAGTGCGTATTCGATCAGGTCCTGGCCCGACTCATCCGAGATCAGGCGATTCATGATGGCTTTCATGTTCTTCACGGGATTACTCCTTCAAGGCAATAGTGAAATGGAGAGACTCACACACGTATGAGACGGATAGCTCACGGTGCGCACGGCATGGAATTTCTGGGTGACGTGAAAAGGCATCGGGGGTGACGCCAATTGCGGGAGCACAATAAGAAACTACGTTTCTCGATTACTCCAGCGAGCCTTCGCCGCCTCTCTTCTACGACGTGGCCATCTGCCTCTTACCTGCTCTCATTGCATTCTTGCGATCATGCATGAGTTATTGGCTTTGATATGCCATCATTTAACCACGGCCATTACTGATTGCAAGTACCACCTGCACAAATATCACCGTTTTGATATCACTGGCGATACCTGGTAACCATCCGCAGTTATCTTACTCACAAGGGAAGTCTCGTTTCTTCCATGACATCTTATTTCCATAGTCAACCGGGGGAGAGCGGAATATGATGAGATGCTTATTTCATTCCTCATCCGAACGATTACTCACGATGCTTCCTCTCCATCGAAACGCTCTTGAAGCACTCGCACTCGGCTCCGGAGTGGCAGGCATATTGTCCCTGGCTTCGGCCTTCTTTTGGTGGACGTCATCTCGCCGCTCTCTTCACAAGAAGATGCAGGAGGATCACGAGCGTTCGCTGGAGTTCGCCTCACAACAACAGAGCTTCCAGCTGCAAAACGATGCCCTGCAGCGAGAAATCCGTCAGCGGCAATGGATGGAAGCAAAGCTGATGCATCTGGCATTCCATGACAGCCTGACAGGGCTGGGAAATCGTGCCTTTCTGCTCGAGTCTCTGCAGGCACCACACGAGACTGGCCCGCGCAGAGACAAGTCCACCCGATATCTCATGCATCTTGGCCTGGACAGATTTCAATCCGTCAATGATCTCTTCGGGTATCAAGCAGGCGACCTTCTACTAAAAGAGGCTGCAGAACGGTTAGAAGGCATCCTCTCCGATGAAGACATTGCGGTTCGCTTGACTGCAGACGAATTCTGCATCCTCTTTGGAAAGATCACCTCCCATGACCAGGCCATTCGCATGGCGATCCGCCTGCTGCGACTGATGGAGAAGCCCTACACGCTGCAGCAACAGGAATTTCCGGTCACGGCGAGTATCGGCGTGTGCGAACTGCAGCCGCGCTACTCCGACGGCGAAGAACTGCTGCGCGCGACGGCTACCGCATTGACGCGAGCCAAGAAGCAAGGCGGCAACTGCTATGTCTTTTACGACCGCGTCATCTTTGAAGATACGCTGCGTGCGATTGATACGACTCTGCAACTCCGCACCGCGGCAGAGCTCAATCAATTCGAACTTTATTACCAGCCGCTCGTCGACATGCGTGATCTTTCCATTTACGGGGTAGAGTCTCTCATTCGCTGGAATCACCCCACCAGAGGGCTCCTGGCGCCAGGAGCCTTTATTCAGTTGGCTGAAGAATCCGGATCGATTCTTCCCATGGGTATCTGGGCCCTCAAGCGGACGGCGGAAGATATTCGCACCATTCAGCAGGAGTTACACTGCGACCTGGTTTTCAGCATCAATGTTTCCAGCCCTCAACTGGAAGATCCAGACTTTCTCCGCCACATCCGGGAACTTACGAACACCTGCGGCATCGATCCTTCCCTGCTGCAACTTGAAATCACGGAAAGCGTTTTTGTGCGCGATCCACACCGTATCGGCAAGCTCCTTCAGGAGATTCGCGCACTCGGTATCAGGATCGCTCTCGACGATTTCGGAACCGGATACTCTTCGCTCAGCTACCTCGCGCAACTCCCGATCGATGTGCTTAAAATCGATCAGTCCTTCGTGCGCGACATGATGCGTCACGACCTCAATCTGGAAATCGTAAAGCTTCTGATCGATCTGGCGCGTACCGCAAAGATGAGCATCGTCGGCGAAGGGATCGAAACACCGGAGCAGGCCCTTGCGCTCCTGCATGCCGGCTGCAACTTTGCACAGGGCTATCTCTATAGCCGGCCTGTTCCACTCAGCAACCTCCTCCTGAAACTTCGCCAGGGCATTCAGGCGCGTGAAACCAGGCTCTGTCAATAGAGCAGCGCCGGCTCTCTCTCATGCGAGGAGCGGCCCACATGTTTCTTTCCAACGCCTACTGGCAAAAAAAGGCCGGCATCAAATTGCCCGATGCCGGCTCCATCAAAGGTCCCAGGACAGAGACCACTTCTTCATGTGGATGAAACGCAAACCTTACTGACCATCTGGAACGAGCTGCGCGCGCCGGTTCTGCTGCATGCAGCTTTCGGTCGTTTCCGTACAGAACGGCTTCTCTTTCCCATAGCTCAATACTTTCATGCGTGACTTGTTTACACCGGCTTCCGCCAGTGCTTTGCGTGTTGCTGTGGCACGCTTGAGCCCCAAGGCGATGTTGTATTCTGCCGAGCCACGCTCGTCCGCATAACCTGCAATCGTGATGCTGAGATCCGGATGCGCATTCAGATACGCAGCATCCTGCGCGATCCCTCCCTGCTCATCCGAACGAATATGCGAGCTGTCGTAACTGAAGAACATATCCACGACATGCTTGTGAAAGTCATCCATGTCGGCAGGAGGCACAATCACTTCCGCCGGCTGTGTCGAATTTTGAGCTACGGCTTCCTCCCGAACATGAAATGAGGCCTGGCAGGTCGCGCTCACGGATGGATTGGAGACAAGCGATGCACGCCCATCGACTCGATACACTCCGGGCGCGAGATGCGAAGTATCGATCGTGACCATGCGGCCGGTGCTTTCTATCGCGCCGGCATTGCTGGTCCACGAGTACGTGACATCCAGCTTGTCTGGCAAGGTCATCGTCTCGCCGATTACCTGGACCGCATTGCCTGCCGATACTTCCTGCGCACCGACACTGCAGTTGAACTCGATCTCCGAACGCGTTTCCGGAGGGACACGCATCGGCGGCGCCGGTGCTATGTGATTTCCGCCGAAACGAAAGACAATGCCCGTGCTGATTTGAAGCTGATTTTGCGAGCCATTGCTGCCGTTTGGAAACTCGGTGCGAAGATACTGCGCATTGAAGGTACGAATTGCGATGCGCGGCGTGAGATTGAAATCCAGTCCGCCTCCGGTTGAAAAGGCAAAGCTCTCGGCACTGCTCTTCGAGCCAGTGCTGGTGGGGAAATAAGATCCCGTACCGCGCGCGCCGCCAGCGAGGAACTGGCCAAACGCTGTCAGCCGGGAATGATTCCACAAAAAGCGCGGCCCCCCCATGTAGGTCATCAGCGTAAGGTTCTGGCCCAGCGTGCTGATGTCAGTGGCATGACCGGCAGTGACCATGCCCGCCACGCCCAGCCATTTCTTGAAGTTAAAGTCGCCTTCTACGAATGCGCCATTCATCGTGAAGCATTGGCAGGATGCAGGCGGAGCATTGGCATCGATCAGGTTGTAGCCGCCGGCAAGATCAAAGCGCGACGTGTAATCGACATCCTGGGGAGTGGCCCGCTGCCCATAAGCAGCGGCTCCCCCGGCAAGCATAAGCAGACCAATTAACAACTTCGAGCGGATCATCCTTTTCTCCTATCTTGAACATTCAGATCTGGCGTGCCGCTGCTCAATAGAGCAGCGACACGCTGGGTGAAGTCGTCAACGGACTCGTATTGAGCAACACGAATCTGTCAGGAGAAATGGCGTAGATCACGGTTGTGCCGTCTCCGAGCAGGTAGCGTCCTGCCGTTGCCGGGGTGGTGTTGCTGTTCGGATCAGAGAGTGTATAGGTGGTGGTGGTAGTTTCGCCGAGTTCCAGCACATTGATCGTGCCCACTCCGACATTCATGTCGAGGGTGTAACTCGCCTTACCGGCTCCATTTGCAGTGAAATATCCCGACGTATTGATACTGGCCAGCGAACTTGCCGGGATCGTGGAATCGACGAACGTTCCATCGAGTGTCGACAGGCTGAACGGCGAACCCGTCTGCTGCTCGATGTGTCCGAGACCGGCGTAACTGCTCTCGAGGAAATAGCCGGTTCCAGGACTGGTGAGATAGACGATGCGCGGTGCCGGCGGCCCTGTAGGCAGACCAAGGATGGCAAGCAGCGTAGCAATCAGGCTCGGCGGCTGAGGATAGTCCAGCTCGCTGCGTCCATTGCTCGCAACCTCGCAGGTAGACGTTCCGGTTGCAGTGGAGTTGCCCAGCAACGCCTGCAGCAGCGTGCTGGAGTTGGAGAGGCCGGTGAGGTTATCCACCAGGCTGGTAAGACCCGCGCTATCCACGTTGGTCGTATTGCAGGTGCCCGCGCCGTCGCCGCTGGCGCGGAAGATGGTTGCGGTGGAGAAGTTGAGTACGCTCTGCAGTGTGGTTCCGAGCAGGCCAGGATCGGACTGTGCATTCTCATATCCGATAAACGGCCCATTCAGATCCGTGTTCGAGAAGCTGCTCATGGTCTGCAGCTGCGCCGTGCCGGCCAGCAGAGAGTAGGCGGAGTGCTTGTCGGTTGACATCACGAACGCCTCGTTCGCATTCACGATGTAGACCGCGTAGTCCGACGGATATACACCGTCAGAGATGCTGGAGTTACTGAGCGTCATCGCCAGTCGCCCATTCTGGTCGGCAGCCTCGTAGCTGCCGGTCAGCGGTGCATTCGGGAAATTCACGCTCGCGATGTTGGCATCGGCCGCGCCGGTGCTGATCGTACCGGCACCGTCCGTGGTGAACTGACCTACCGTCGCCACAGGCCCGGAAGCGATGCCAATGGTGCAGGAGACCAGGCAGGGAGTGTCACCCGAGAATCCAAAGGCATAACTGCCTTTGAGTCCGGCGGAGTAAGCGGAGGTGGTCTGCGCCAGGAGCGAGCCGCTGCCCTTGGTGCCTACCAGTTGGTCGTCGTCGTACTCAATCAGGCTGCCCTGCGTGGAGACCGTCGCCGGCGATACAGGAGCCTTGAGCGAGATGGCATAGGTGAAGGTCTGATCGGTCGTGCCGTCCGAATTCAGAGTTGTGATGGTGATGAAGCCCCGGCTGTCGGAGTTCACGATGTAGGTGCCAAGGAATGTCTGCGTTGCCACCGTGGTTCCGGCAGGCGCCGAAGACTGATGGTTCGCATCCAGCTCGCCGGCCGTGATGCCACCGGTTCCGTCCGCGGTAAAGCTGCCGACGGTCGCCGTCTGGTAGGCAAGCACTCCGGCCACCACGTCGTCATATCCCTGGAAGAGATACGCATAGGGACCGGTAAGCTCCGAGTCGTTCGGAGAAGACTGATACACGACCAGGAGGATCAGGTTGTCGGTGGCCGTGGCCCCCTTGCTGTCGGTCACGGTAACGGTGAAGCTGCTAGCACCCGCTGCCGTCGGCGTGCCACTGAGAACGCCGTCGGAGGCGAGCGTAATGCCTGCCGAAACAGTTCCCGTCGTCACGGCGTAGGTGTAAGGCGCCGTGCCGCCGGTGGCCTGCAGCGTATAGGAGTACGGGGTGTTCAGGATGGCATTCGGCAGCGTCGCCGCAAGGGTCAGCGTACCGGATGGGTTAATGGTGATGCTTTCGGGACCAGTCACCGTCTTCGCCGGGCTCTCCGAATCTGTCACCGTCACAGTTACAACACTCGTCTCCGCTGTCGTCGGCGTACCGCTTACCGTGCAGCCGCTCAGCGTAAGACCTGCAGGCAGCGTGCCGCTATTGATCACGCAGCTGTAAGGCGAGGTGCCACCGCTTACGCCGATCGTGGCGCTATAAGCGATGCCTACCGTACCATTCGGTAGCGTAGAGGTGGTCAGCGTCAAACTCGCCGGCGAGATCACGATCGTCTCAGGACCGGTTGCCGTCTGCGCCGGGCTTCCGGAGTCCGTCACCTTCACAGTAACGGTGGAAGACCCGGCTGTGGTCGGCGTGCCGCTCACGGTGCAGCCGCTCAGCGTGAGGCCAGCAGGCAACGTGCCGCTGGTGATCGCGCAGCTGTACGGCGAAGTGCCTCCACTGGCGCCGATGGTCGCACTGTAGGGCACTCCTACCGTGCCATTCGGCAGTGTGGTGCTAGTCAGGGTTAGAGTTGCCGGAGAAATCACAATCGTCTCCAGGCCGGTGACCGTCTGCGCCGGGCTACCCGAATCTGTCACCTTCACGGTTACAGTCGAGCTTCCCGCCGTGGTCGGCGTACCGCTTACCGTGCAGCCATTCAGGATCAAGCCTGCCGGCAGCGTGCCGCTGGTGATCGCGCAGCTGTACGGCGAAGTGCCTCCACTGGCGCCGATGGTCGCACTGTAGGGCACTCCTACCGTGCCATTCGGCAGCGTCGTGCTGGTCAGGGTTAGAGTTGCCGGAGAAATCACAATCGTCTCCGGGCCGGTGACCGTCTGCGCCGGGCTACCCGAATCTGTCACCTTCACGGTTACAGTCGAGCTTCCCGCAGTCGTCGGCGTACCGCTTACCGTGCAGTCGCTCAGAGTAAGGCCAGCAGGCAGCGTGCCACTGGTGATCGCGCAGCTGTAGGGCGAGGTTCCGCCGCTGGCACCGATTGTCGCGCTATACGCAACGCCTACCTTGCCGTTCGGCAACGTGGTGCTGGTCAATGTAAGAGTTGCCGGAGAGATCACGATCGTCTCCGGGCCAGTAACTGTCTTTGCCGGGCTTCCGGAATCAGTTACCTTCACCGTGACTGTCGAGGTGCCCGCTGTCGTCGGCGTGCCACTCACGGTGCAACCACTGAGTGCCAGACCCGCAGGCAGCGTACCGCTCGTGATCGCGCAGCTGTAGGGTGATGTTCCGCCGCTGGCACCGATCGTCGCACTATACGCAACACCCACCGTACCATTCGGAAGCGTGGTGCTGGTCAGGGTTAAGGCCGCTGGAGAGATCACGATCGTCTCCGGACCGCTGACTGTATCTGCGGGGCTCGCCGAATCGGTCACCTTCACCGTGACCGTCGACGTCTCCGCTGTTGTTGGCGTACCGCTCACCGTGCAGCCGTTCAGCGTAAGGCCTGCAGGCAACGTGCCGCTCGTGATCGCGCAGCTGTAGGGTGATGTTCCACCGCTGGCTCCGATGGTCGCGCTATACGCAACGCCCACCGTACCGTTCGGCAACGTGGTGCTGGTCAAGGTAAGAGTTGCCGGAGAGATCACGATGGTCTCGGGTCCCGTGGCTGTCTTCGCGGGGCTTCCCGAGTCCGTCACCTTTACGGTAACCGTCGACGTCTCCGCTGTTGTCGGTGTACCGCTCACCGTGCAACCGCTCAGCGACAGGCCCGCAGGCAGCGTACCGCTGGTGATCGCGCAGCTGTAGGGCGAAGTTCCACCGCTCGCGCCGATGGTCGCACTATAAGCCACGCCCACCGTGCCGTTCGGCAGTGTCGTTGTCGTAAGAGTCAGGTTCGCCGGAGAGATCACAATTGTCTCCGGGCCACTGACTGTATCCGCGGGGCTCGCCGAATCGGTCACCTTCACCGTGACCGTCGACGTCTCCGCTGTTGTCGGTGTACCGCTCACCGTGCAACCGCTCAGCGACAGGCCCGCAGGCAGCGTACCGCTGGTGATCGCGCAGCTGTAGGGCGAAGTTCCACCGCTCGCGCCGATGGTCGCACTATAAGCCACGCCCACCGTGCCGTTCGGCAGTGTCGTTGTCGTAAGAGTCAGGTTCGCCGGAGAGATCACAATTGTCTCCGGGCCACTGACTGTATCCGCGGGGCTCGCCGAATCGGTCACCTTCACCGTGACCGTCGACGTCTCCGCTGTTGTCGGTGTACCGCTCACCGTGCAACCGCTCAGCGACAGGCCCGCAGGCAGTGTACCGCTGGTGATCGCGCAGCTGTAGGGCGAGGTTCCACCGCTGGCTCCGATCGTCGCGCTGTAGGCAACGCCGACCGTGCCGTTCGGCAGCGTGGTGCTGGTCAAAGTTAAGGTGGCCGGAGAGATCACAATCGTCTCTGGGCCAGTGACGGTATTCGCCGGACTTGCCGAATCGGTCGCCTTCACTGTAACCGTCGAAGAACCTGCTGTTGTCGGAGTGCCGCTCACCGTGCAGCCGCTCAGCGAAAGTCCTGCAGGCAGCGTGCCGCTGGTGATCGCGCAGCTGTAGGGCGAGGTTCCACCGCTCACGCCGATCGTCGCACTGTAAGCGACGCCCACCGTGCCGTTGGGAAGCGTCGTGGTCGTGAGAGTCAGCGTGCTAGTTGCCGCATTCACGGTGATCGACGCCGAGGCCGTGGCTGTAGCGCCGGTAGAATCCTGCACCTGGACAACGAAGGTCGAAGATCCCGCTGTCGTCGGAGTACCAGAGATCACTCCGGTCGAAGCAGAGATCGTGAGCCCGGCAGGCAGCGTGCCTGATGCGATGCTCCAGGTATAAGGCGTCACACCGCCGCTTGCAGTCAGCGAAGTCGTGTATGCAACACCAACCGTGCCGGGAGGCTGTACGCCACCGGTCAGCGTCAAAGGCGTCGTGGTACCGGAAGTAGAAACAGTGATGGTCTCGTTTACCGTCGCGGTATAGGGCGTCACGCTCTGGTCGACAACCTGCACCACAAATGTCGATGTGCCCTGCGTCGTCGGAGTACCCGAGATCACACCCGTGCTGGCATTGAAGGTCAAACCATCCGGCAGCGATCCACTCGCGAGGCTCATCGTCAGCGTGCCCGTGCCGCCGCTCGGCGTAAGCGTCGCTGAGTATGCCGTGCCAACCGTGCCCGCGGGCAGCGATCCGCTAATCTTCGGATCGGGGTTGACTGTAACGCTGACCGTGCGCGAATTCGAGGTATTCGCAATGCCAGCCGTCAACGTAACCTGCGACTGCGATGTGATGCCCGACGGAGCAGTATAGGTCACATCCGTACCGGTAGTGGCGGAGAGACTGCCACATGCGCTCCCACTGCAACTTGCTCCAGCAATGGCCCAGGAAATCGTCTCGGTCCCGGAAAGATTCGCTGTAATGCCAACCGACTGGCCCGCATCCATCGTGATCGAAGATGCAGAGAGCGAAGTAATCCCATTACCGGCATAGCCGCTCGCGCCGCAGCCCGCAAGAACAATCGTAAAAGCGGATACCAGCAGGGCAGCACTTATGCCGACACCACTTCGAGCTATCTTCAGGAGGCGGGAGCTATAACTCGCATCTACTTTTTCGGGGGACGACAGGAAAGGTTTGGCCTTAAACATCGGGGTATGACTCCTTGACTGATCACAGGCACACGGCCTCGCGAGCGGCTGAGAGCCGCAGTTCGATAGCCATAAGCACTTATGCGAAGAATTCGCTGACAAGGCCACGCATACGATTCACGCAGCGAAGTACATCAAGAAGACAGGCAGTACCTAACGATCTGGTTACTTACGTCCAGCCCATAGTATGTCCGCTAGGAACATTTACAACATCAGAAAGAAGAAATATTCACGTTTCAATATCACGGATGACATCACTGTCCGAGCAGATAGAAAAGCGCGCGTGACATAAGTAGCGATATGACCCGTGGCAGGGCGATAGCATTCCACCCATATAGGCCATCAAGACAAGCACTTACCGACCCGACACTGTACAAATGAGCAAATAAGAGCAAGGCAGGAAAGCTCGCAACTAAGAAATGCGGGAATGGCCTTCTATCCATGAATAATCCGAAAGACACGGATTATCATTTACACTCCCAGATCACACAGATATATTTTTTGCGATCCTAACTCTATCAGGCGTCTTTAACGCAACAGGAACGATTGCAAATCCAAATCCCACACATGACCAAGATAAGAGCAGATTGCCTCTTTGACGCCGTTACTTGTATTCGACAAATATCCAAGCATGCAGATGCACAGTACTTTTGAAATCGCGCTGCCTCCGAAAATATGCGGAGGCAGTATCAGTGAGTCAGGAGTTATGAATGGCTGATGAGTATAAACGCCACCACTGCTTTCCGCTTCGCCTTTCCCCGACCATGCGGCAACAAGCGATCAATCTCGCAGAGCGCGAGGGCATTTCGCTCAATCACTTCATCACTCTGGCTGTCGCGGAGAAAATTACCCGCCTGGAGCACGTACAGGACTCCGAGGGTTCCGCACCCCGGAATATCGTCATCCAGAGCGAAGAGGAGAAACCTGCTTAAGCTTTTCATGCTTAAGCAGCAGACGACAAGAATTTCTCCCACCACGGTCACAAGGACAGGCTCTTGAGAGGCATCACGAAACTAAAGAAAGTATGTCGAGAAGGGATCAGCCTTCGGGGTCGTAATTCAGGTTTGGCCCAAGCCACCGCTCGACCTCTCGCAGAGACATCCCTTTGCGCTTCTGATAGTCGATAACTTGATCGCGGCCGAGCTTGCCAACGCTGAAATAACGCGACTCTGGATGCGCAAAGTAAAGGCCACTAATGCTCGATCCGGGCCACATGGCAAAGGACTCCGTGATGAGGATGCCGGTCTTCGCCTCAACATCGAGCAGCTCCCAGAGCGTTCCTTTTTCCGTGTGATCCGGGCTTGCCGGGTAGCCAGGTGCCGGACGGATGCCACGATACTCTTCCCGAATCAGCTCGGCATTCGTAAAGCGCTCCTCGAGACCATAACCCCACTCATTCCGGACACGCTGGTGGAGACATTCCGCAAATGCTTCGGTGAGACGATCCGCGAGTGCCTCGGCCATGATCGCACTGTAGTCATCATGCTGTGCCCGGAAGAGATCGCAAAGCTCGCGCAAGCCGATCCCACTCGTGACAGCAAAGGCTCCGACATAATCCGGCAGGCATGTATCCTTCGGTGCGACAAAGTCTGAGAGGCAGCGGCACGGATCGGAACCTTCTCGATTGGCCTGCTGACGGAGAAAGTGGAATCGTTCGAGTACGGTTGAACGTGCCTCATCCGTATAGAGCTCGATATCGTCGCCAACAGCATTCGCCGGAAACATACCATACACACCCCGTGCCGTAATCAGCTTCTCAGCAATGATCCGGTCCAGAAGCGCATTGCCTTCGGCGAAGATCTGGCGTGCCTGGGCTCCCTGCTTTTCGTCCTCGAGAATGCGCGGGTAGATCCCTTTCAATCCCCAGGCATGGAAGAAAGGTGACCAATCGATATACTCACGCAGCGTTGCGAGCGAAAAATCCTCGAGTACGCGCACGCCGGTAAATGAGGGTTGCGCGATATCTTCAATCCGCCACTCGATCGGCGTATGCCGCGCACGCGCTTCTTCAATCGGGACTGTCTTCTGGCGAGGTGCGGCGTGGGCCTTTCTTACTGCTTCATACTCTGCCCGATGCTTCTCTACGAAGGCCTGCCTGTTCTCTTCGCTCAGCAGGCTCGTCGTTACCGGCACAGCACGGCTTGCATCAAGCACGTGCACCACCGGCTCACTGTAATGAGGCGCGATCTTAATCGCCGTATGCGCGCGGCTTGTCGTTGCGCCGCCGATCAGCAGTGGGATCTTAAAGCTCTGCCGCTCCATCTCCCGCGCCACATGCACCATCTCATCCAGCGACGGAGTAATCAGCCCGCTCAGACCAATAATGTCGGCATTCTCTGACCTGGCACGCTCGAGGATCTTTTCGGCAGGGACCATGACGCCCATGTCGATGACCTCATAGTTGTTGCATGCCAGCACGACACCAACGATGTTCTTGCCGATATCATGAACGTCGCCTTTGACTGTGGCCAGCACAATCTTGCCCTGGGTTCTGACTTCGATCCCGGCTGCGGCCATCGCCTCTTTCTCGGCCTCCATGAACGGCGTGAGATAGGCAACTGCCTTCTTCATGACGCGGGCCGACTTCACCACCTGCGGCAGGAACATTTTTCCTGCGCCAAAGAGATCGCCGACAATACTCATACCCGCCATGAGCGGGCCTTCGATCACTTGCAAAGGGCGTCCCAGCTTGGCGCGCGCTTCTTCCGTGTCGACATCGATATGAGTATCGATGCCCTTCACCAGCGCATGAGAGAGACGCTCCTCGACGGTGCCATGCCGCCACTCTTCCGTCTTTTTTTCAGCAGCAGCGCTGCCTGTGCCCGCCGCCTTCAGCGCTTCTCCAAAATCCACCAGGCGTTCGGTCGCATCCGGTCTGCGGTTGAGCAGCACATCCTCAACCAGCACCTTCAATTCCGGCTCGATCTCCTCGTACACCTCGAGCATACCGGCGTTCACAATCCCCATATCCATGCCTGCGGCAATGGCGTGATAGAGAAAAGCCGAGTGCATGGCTTCGCGCACCTTGTTATTGCCACGAAAGCTGAAGGAGATATTCGAAACGCCGCCACTTACCTTGGCATGCGGCAGGTTTTCCTTGATCCAGCGCGTTGCGCGGATAAAGTCCACCGCGTAGTTGTTATGTTCCTCAAGACCCGTGGCGACGGTCAGAATATTCGGGTCAAAGATAATATCTTCCGGCGCGAATCCAACTTCATCTACAAGGATGCGGTAGGCACGCTCGCAGATACGGATCTTATCTGCGTAATCCGCAGCCTGTCCCTGCTCATCGAAGGCCATGACCACGGCAGCAGCACCATACTTCAGCACCGTTGCAGCGTGGCTTTTGAACTTCTCCTCGCCTTCCTTGAGCGAGATAGAATTTACGATGCCCTTGCCCTGCAGACACTTCAAGCCTGCATGAACAACCTCCCACTTGGAGGAGTCCACCATGAAGGGCACCTTCGCCACTTCCGGCTCGCTGGCCAGCAGTTGCAGAAAGCGCGTCATAGCCGCAACGCCATCGATCATGCCCTCGTCCATGCAGATATCGATAACGTTGGCGCCATTCTCTACCTGCTGACGGGCAATACTTACTGCCTCTTCGTACTTCCCTTCCTTAATCAGCTTGGCGAACTTCGGCGATCCGGCGACGTTGGTGCGTTCGCCGATCATGATGTAGACACCGGGCTGCTGCGTGAAAGGTTGCGATCCGGAAAGACGTAGAGGTCTTGGTTCGATCGATGGGAGACTGCTCATCCTTCGCTCTCCACCAACGCTTCACGCCTCAGACTGCGGGGCGCCTTCCCCTCGAGTGCCTTTGCAATCGCCGCGATGTGTTCCGGCGTGTTGCCACAGCATCCGCCTGCGATATTGATCAGCCCACCGTCCGCAAACTCGCCGAGATAGCGAGCCATGTCAGCCGGCTCAAGATCGAATCCCGTCGGCGACAGCGGATTGGGCAGACCAGCATTGGGATAGGCCGAGACAGCCGTATCCGCCTTGGCGGCCAGCTCTTCGAGGAAGGGATACATCAGGTCCGGTCCGAGCGAGCAGTTAAGCCCGATCGAGAGCGGCTTCACATGCCGCACCGCATTCCACAATGCTTCAATCGTCTGTGCTGAGATCATGGTTTCGCCACCGCGTCCAACCGCGGCGGAAACCATCACCGGCAGAGTCTTGCCATCCTCTTCGAAAACCTCCTGAATGGCGACAAGCGCAGCTTTCGCATTCAATGAGTCGAAAATCGTCTCGACAAGCAGTAGATCGGAGCCGCCGGCAATCAGAGCACGTGTCTGTTCGGCGTACACCTGCTTTACCTGGTCGAAGGTGACTACGCGAAAGCCGGGATCGTCGGCATCCGGTGAATTCGAGAGCGAAACCGTCAATGGCCCGATCGCCCCTGCGACAAACCGCGGACGGCCCGTAGCATTCGCAATGCGGTCGGACCATTCGCGGCATTGCCGCGCCGACTGTTCATTGATCTCCCAGGCGAGATCGCGGAGCGATGCGTCCTCGATGATCTTCTGATAGAAGGCTGGATCCTTCTTCCCGCCATGCTCGCGCGGATCATCCACAAAAAATTCGCTTTGTGCGATGCTGGTAGCGCCGAAGGTGTTCGTCTCGATGATGTCGGCTCCGGCTTCAAGAAAACGCCGATGGATATCGCCAATCATCTCCGGCTGCGTCAGGCTGAAAAGGTCTCCATTGTTGAGCAGGTCTTTCTGCGCATCCCGGAAACGATCCCCGCGGATGTCGGCCTCCTTCATCCCGTAGGTGCGGATGGTCGTGCCCATGGCGCCGTCGATGATGGCGATTCTCTGCTCAAGAATGGCCTGAAGAGGATGCTGCGAACGATTCATGGTTTTCAGGTAAAGTACTGTACCCATTATCTCATCTGCGACGATGCCCTTGCCGGAGCCGGCAAGGGCATCGTCGCTTGCACGAAGAAAACCAGATCCATCTGCCTCTATCGCGAACAGGAATTCGGAGTCTTGGCTCCATTCACCACGACCCAGCCATTGTCCGCCGTGGGATGTGTCGAGCAGTGAACATCGTGAATCCCCGCAACCCAAAGGCCGCCGGTGACATAGCCCTGCCCGTAGGCGAAGACCGAGTCACCGGCATTGGCTGAAACCGTGCCATCCAGCGCATCATTGATCGCAACCTGGATCTTCACTGCTCCATCCTGCGGAAGAGTCACATCCAGCGTAATAATGTGGTGCGAGCCGTGCCGGCCTCCATGGTTTACTCGCGTCCCCGTAGCGACACCGCATGCCATGACGTTTTCCACGTAGCCTCTGGGATGACTGCGAATCATCTGCTGCAGCCCCGCATTCACTTGCGGGCTGCAGGAAGCCGGCACTGGCACATCGCGTCCCTGCGCATGCGCACTCCCCATACAAACTCCTGAACCTATGATCGCGACCGTCGCGAGAACCATCCTGATCCGCATCTTCTCTCCCCTTAGACAACAGTCTGTGCCACGACATCGGCACGTTCACCGCTCGACAAATGTATCAAAAAGCCTCGGGCCCGGAGTCGACATGCTCCGGGCCCGAGAAAGATGCAAGCCGCGTCTAGGACGAAGGCGTCCAGTGATAGACCACAACATTGGTGCTGTTGTAGTTGTCCTTGGTGACGACGTATTCCCCCGTGGAGCGCAGATACGCGCGAATGCCGTACATCGAGTCGACATCATTGCCGACGGAGACGGCGCTGGTATTGCTGTTCGTGAACGTAATGGTGTTAGCACCGGTCGTCAAGTTATACGCATCGATATTCGGAACAGTATGCACGTATCCGACAAAGAGGTAGTTGCCGGCAGCGGCTATGGTCTTGGGATTGGTGCCAGTGAGTGTGATAACTGGATTGGGAGTCGAGGTATTACCCGCCTGCCAGCCATGGTAGACCTCGACACGCGTTCCGATTGCGGTCCAGTCCGTACTGCCGGTAATCCCCGAAGCGAGGATCATGGTGTCGGAGTCCACCAGATAGATGATGCGCGTAAGAGTGCCGATAGAGGCAGGAGTCGGCGTCGAAGTACCCGCTCCCCAAGTCGGCTTGCCAGTCGAATCAAAGCCGGCAAGCGGATAGTGCCAGATGGCACTCGTCTTATCCAGGCCGGCCCATATATCACCCTTGCTATCGATACAGAAGCCATCGCGAATGCGAGCTGTTGTATTGAAGAGCGTACCGGGGATAGATCCAACTGGGATAGCAATATCACCATTCGCATCCGAGAAGTAATAGAGGTAGAAGATATCCGGGTTCTGGCCATTGGCAACCAGAAGCCGGTGGCCATTCACATAAGCCATCTGGCCAAAATCTTCTCCGCGCTGAGGATCGGTCACATCGATGCGTGGATCGGAAGGATAAGTGAACGGGTCAATGGTATTGGCGATGAATGAGCCTCCGGCTGTACCGGTGTAAATATTGTTGCCGCTATAGAAATACACGCCATCCGTAGCTGGATCGGGAGCGACCACAGCTTCGAAGTTCAGGCCCTGCAGCTTCCACTTCAAAGCCCCGGTCTTGTCATAGGCATGGATATCCGTTCCTCCATCGCGTCCGAGATCCCACGTACCGCCCCAGGGATTGTTGAGGACATATAGATTCCCGGCCGTATCCTTGCCGATGCCATGCACGCGCGTGAACCGCTTATCCCCGACGCGCCCCTTGGTGCCCGTGGTTGTATCCAGATATCCACCGAGCGTGCCGAATGTGCTCAGGAGCGTGGGAGTGCCGCTGATGTCGAATATCTTGATATTCATATCCGGCCCTTCATCTCCTACAAGCAACTCTCCATTCGTTGCATCGTAGTAAAGCGAAGCTGGACGAGCGGTGGAAGCAAGACTGAGGGTCGTAACCGCCGTGCCTGCTGCGTTGAACTCCTGAATCGCACCGCTTGCCTTCTGCGCTACCCAGATATTGCCGGAACTATCCACCGCAATCGCACCGGGAGACGCGACGCTGATGTCCTGCTGCCACGCCCCATCCGTGGTGTAAACACGAACACGATTACCGGGATAGTCGCTTACGTAGAGAAGATCACCGGCGGTGGTGATTCCAGTGATGACATCCGCCTTCTCCTCTGTCGTATCGGCACTCACGGCGATCACCAGATCGCGAGTCTGGCTGGAACGGTTGTAACGTCCGACAAGTCCGCTTCCGCCCAGCGAGCTATTAAAAGCAAGGGCCACGAAAAGGTCCGTGTCATTGCCCGTGATCGCGCTGCCCTGAAATTCATTATGGGCACCCATGGAGCCAAGTGTGGCTCCGTTCTGATAGATGCCGACTCCGCCTGCATCTTCATCCCAGAGGCTGGAGGTATAAATCACGCCTGACGGATCCACCCACATCGAACGAGCGGCATTGCCAACATGCGAGGCGTCGAGACCATAGGTATTCGCCAGCCAGTCCGTTGTGTACTGGGCATAACTGAGGTGTGCATAGAGAAGGGAAAGCGCGACGCCAAGAAACACACAGAGAAGGCGTATTCTCAAATTCCGGAAAAGCATGGGGGACTGCTCCTCAATAAATTCCGCCGGGGCGGACCGGGAGCAGGCAGCGCTTGCATCGGGGAGTCTGACTCTCGGCGAAGAGCGTTCTAATGGGCGCTGGAAAAGCCCGTCAAGAAACGATTGCGAATGGATGAGCGGCGCTCATCCGTCTCACTCTGCGCACCCGATATCGGCCTTCACGGCAAACAGGGTATCCGCACGAAAGGACGGAACACCTGCGAAATAAAGGAAATCCAGAGTGGATAAAGAGAGGCTGGAAGGCCGCATTTCACTCTGCGAAAGAGCAACAGACGCACGATGCATCTCTCTCCACGAGATGAAAGCGGCCTTCTTATTCCGTTACAGCGCCTAAGGAGCGACGAGCAGAAGAACCACCCCGTGCTTGGGAACTGAAACAGAGTAGTTCTCAGATGCGATGAGGTCCTTACCCGCCCATACATCCCGCACATGCGCATGCATGGGAACCTGCAGATCATGGAGAGGAACCTGCATGGTATGCGCAAGCTCGCCGCGATTGAATAGAGCAATCGCCTGACGGCCATGAGCAAGCGGCTTACGCCATATCTCGTAAGGCCCCACTGCGGAGAATCGATCTCCCTGCTTGCCTAAAGGGTCCTGATCAATGGCAATGGCATCCTTGTTTTCAAGAATGGCGAGATCTTCCGGCTTCACCTTGCTGAGATCATTCCCCGCAAGCAGAGGCGCGGCCAGCATGGCCCACAAGCTCATGTGCGTCTTATACTCATCGAACGTCATGCCGCCGTTACCAACCTCCAGCATGTCGGGATCATTCCACTGACCGGGACGAGCGTATCGCGACAGGCCTGCCTGCTGAAAACCGATGAGAGACATGCGATCGTAACTGTCGGAGATATCGCCTGTAGTGCGCCAGAGTGTTCCACCCACTTCCGGACCCCACTCCCATACGCTGTTCATGCCGTACTGGCAGAGGCTGAACACAATCGGCCGTCCGGTTGCGACAAGCGCATCGTGCATTTTCCGATAAGCCTCTTTTTGCAATGGAAATGCAGCGGCAACATCTCCTTTACCTGCTGCACGCAACACATCGCCATAACTGCAAAGGTCATACTTGAGGTAATCGATACCCCATGCAGCATAAGTGCGCGCGTCCTGCTGCTCGTGCCCGAGGCTGCCTTCAAATTTCGCGCAGGTCCTGGCACCAGGAGAAGAATAGATACCCAGCTTCATGCCGCGGGCATGCACATAATCAGCCAGAGCCCTCATATCAGGAAAGCGGCTGTTGCTCTGAATCGTGCCATCCGGCAGGCGCGAACCCTGCCAGCCATCATCGATATTTACGTAGACATATCCGGCATCACGCATGCCGTTGGAGACCATGGCATCGGCAGCCGCGCGCACATCTGCGTCAGTCACGTGCTGGTAAAAGTGATTCCAACTGTTCCAGCCCATCGGCGGAGTAGGCGCAAGTGTGGATTGCGCATGCAACGACACAATGGCAAGCATCGAGAGGACGGCCAGGCAGCAGGAGCGCAAAGAAAGCACAGAACGAAGAACACGGTTCATGAAAATTTCCTTCTTAGAGAGGATGCGAGGTCAGCGCAGCCGGAGCAGCTCCGGCCACAACAGCAACAGGAGCTGCAGCCCGCGACAGATCGTTCGCTACAAGAGAAATGCCTGCAGACTCGCCACCTGAAACACGGAGAAAGGCACCGGTCATCGCGGGAGCACGGTGGCCATGCACAAAGACGTCCTTGCAGTTGTGAAGCTGAATGATAGAGGCAGGAGAATCCGGCGCCGCACTGCGCAGTGCATGTATCTCCAGATCGCTTCCATCATCACAGACGAGCGTGGCTCTTTCCTCCGGGGACGACGAGAGGCATTCTAAGTTGTGGAGACGAATACCATGCGCATGACGGATATACAGACCAGAAGCCGGAAGTCGGCCGAACATGCGAGCTTCCGGATATTTCTCCGACTGCTCCGGAACTTCTTTCTGTGCCCAACTCGCGCGGCCATGCTCTCCTGAATAAAAGCTGGAATTCGAGACAACGATATCTTCCACAGGCATACCCGGGAGCCCGGTGATGGAACTGGTAAGAATCGCTCCCGTCGCATGCAATCCATCAATGCGTAGATTGCGCAAGGAAGAACCCGCACCAGGTGTTCGTCTGCCCAGACGGATAAAGAGAGGTGTCCGGGCGTTCTCCATACGAATATTCGAGATGGTCACACCCTGCATCGCACCGCCATCCACAATCTCGAGCGCAATACCCGACGTCAGTCGCTGATTCAGCGGAGTCGAGTCGTCGTTATAAATCACAGAATTGCTGAAGACGATATTTTCCACCCGGCCATGTGTAGCCGTACCCACCTTGAAGCCGTTGCAGCAGGTAGAGAGCACGCAATTAGTCACAGTGATGTTCTTCGTCGGCAGCAATTCTCCATACGGATTTTCGCTCTTGATGCAGATCGCGTCGTCACCTGTAGCGATGTCGCAATCGGAGACGAAGACATTCCGACAGGCTGTAATGTCCATGCCGTCGGTATTCGGTGCATAAACAGGATTACGCACTCGGATGCCATGGATAAAAACCGATTCGCAGGCTACCGGACGAAGCGTCCATCCCGCAGCATTTCTCAACGTGATGCCTTCGATGCGGAGATTCCGGCAACGTGCGAATTCCAGCATCGGTGAAGGACGGCGTTGCGTGGCAGGCTCATAATCCCACGCGATCACATCGCCCCATAGATCCTCTCCGCGTGGCGCGGGCCGGCCCTTGCGATGCCAGAAGGCCGCTCCATTCCCATCGATTGTTCCCTGCCCTGTAACGGCGATGTCCTCAGCATCCAACGCAAAAATCAGGTGCCGTCCGTTGGCATCACCCTCCACAGGCGGCCCAGGATGATATTCATAGTCCTCTGTGTTCGTGCTTCCGAGCAAAACCGCGCCTGCTTCAAGATGAAGCGTGACACGGCTGCGAAGCATGAGGCCACCGGAGAGAAATATCCCAGGAGTAAGTACAACCACGCCCCCACCCGCGTCATGCACTGAGTCAATCGCTCGCTGCAGAGCGTGGGTATTCAGCGTGCGACCATCCCCCCGCGCTCCCATCTCGGATACATCGACCACCTGCTTGCTCGAAACCGAGGATACAGCCGGCAGAACCCCCAACGCGGAGAGCCGCAGGAACTGGCGCCTGCCAAGCTCTGATCCCGACATCATGCATCCACTCCGCTTTTCTTATCGTTCCGCGTCATTTGCATCCCACGCTCCTATACCAGGTCAGAGGCCGCTGGAGTGACCTGAATGCTGATCTCCTTCGTACCCAGACGCGGATGCTTTGCCCGCAGAACCACTGTGCCGGGCTGCCTCGTAGCACGAATCCAGATCGCGCCCGTTCCCCCTATAAGCGAAAAAGGATTGTCACCAATAAGCTGCGCCGGGCCGGAGAGATCAAAGACAATCGGGTCGTTAGCAATGGGGCGAATGCGATCGAACTCATCCGTCACACGAAGAACGATACGTGTGGTATCTGCGCCGTCCGCATGGAGCTCGAGGTCATCCGCCGTGGCGTGGAACTTGCGGTCCACGCCACGCCCTGAAAAGCTCTTCGAGATAACCTGCTTGCCCTGAATATAGCCATCGATGCGCAGGTCACCCCAATCGCGAAGCGACTTTTTATCGAGCGGCACAGAAAAGGGCGGATAGCGAAGATGTGAAAACTGCTGACGATCGGGGTCAGCTTCGGCAATCAGCTCGAAACCTGAACCTCGATTCAGATAAAACTTGAGATGATCGCAGTTCGAACAGACGAGCGCCGTAGTAAAGCCGACATTCTCATCGTTACGCGCCCAATGGAATGCCGGTTCCAGAACAACCTCTTCTGCAGGATCGCACTGCGACTTATAGAATCCTGCCGCAGGTTTCGGCAGCCGGAAAATATCCGAAACGCCGTGATAGCAGATACGGTCACCACTGCCGAAATTGAAGTGCGTGTTGTAATCAAATGCGCACCAGCCAATGCCTCCGGAAAAGCTGGCCGAAGAAGCAATCTGGTCGTGGATACGGGCGTGACGCAGAGTATGCTCGCGCTGCCGCTCTGAGTTATCCGTAGAGCGTGTAGGAAAAGTGTGCCCGACAAACTCTGTATTCAGATACAACGGCGCTACCGGAGCGTGAAGCGGAAATCCGAAATCGTTGTTGGTGTAAACATCCTCAAGCAACTCCGAAGCCAGATTGGAGCGAATGCCTCCGGTCTGCCGCGTCTTATCCAGCGCATGAGCAGCAGCGTTCGTCCGCGTATAGAAATCGTGATCGTCCTTGGACTCATTGATGCGAACGCCCCAAAGAATGATCGAAGGGTGGTTCCAGTCCCGGCGAATCATCCGGCCGACATTATCCACAGCAATATCCTGCCAGGCCGCGTCTCCGATATGCTGCCAGCCGGGAATCTCCTCCAGCACCAGAAGGCCAAGCTCATCGCAGGCATCGAGAAAGTGACGCGACTGCGGATAGTGCGAGGTTCTCACGATGTTGCATTTCAGCTCGTGACGCAGAATCCAGGCGTCTCTGCGCTGCACACGAGCCGGCATTGCCTGTCCTACGAATGGAAACGTCTGATGCCTGTCCAGGCCCCTCAGCTTCACAATGTTGCCGTTGAGCGAGAATCCTGCAGGAGTAAAATGGGCTTCGCGAAAACCGATGCGCCGGCTGTCCTCGTCATGCACCTGCTCACCGCGACGGAGCTGTACATGCACGCTATAGAGCTTCGGATGCTGCAAATCCCACAACTCGATGCCGGACAGGTGTTCCAACGTCACGACCTGCGAGCTGCCTCCACCCGCAACCGGCTTAGGAGCAAAGGCTGCCGACTGCTGCGCGAGAACACGATCGCCATCGCGCAATTCCACATGCAACACAAGGCCTTTCTCGGCCTGCACCGAGGATTCAAAGAAGCTCTCGACCTCGAGCGAAGGAGACGGCGAAAGCGGATCGATGGCACGAGCGACCAGATTCTCAAGAAAAATCCTGGGAACGATGCGAAGATTCACCTCGCGATAGATACCGCCGAAGGTCATGTAATCCACTTCGTAACCGAAGGGAGGAATATCCTTACGCTCCGTGGAGTCCAGGTGTACGGCAAGTACATTGTCCCCGTCCCAATTCACGAAGGGAGTCAGCTCAAAGGAGAAGTGCGTATAGCCGCCCTTATATTCACCGAGGCTGTGTCCATTGATCCAGACCGTAGAGGCCGTCATCGCACCTTCAAAGTCCACGAAGACACGCTGTTCGCGCGCCGAGCGCGGAAGGCGGAAGTGACGGCGATAGCTGGAGATAAATTCGTAGTCCGCATCATCAAAGCTATGCCAAGGAAGAAGCTTGTTGGTATGAGGCAGAACCACCGGCGCATAGCCTGCATCGTTGAAATGCGCATCCGTATCTCCCGGCATCACGGCTGGGGAAAACAGCCATCCCTGATTGATCGGGACGATGCGAGGAAGAGCATGCTGCGAGGCATCCATCTGTTCTGCCATGCCATGCATGGCCGCAGGCACGAGCGTCGCGCCTGCGGCCAGCCCGGAAGATTTGAGAAAAAACCTGCGATTCATTGTTTCTCCTGAATAGATGTCGAGGTTGCGCCATTGCGGTCCGCGCTGAATTCAAGCTCGTTCGACCAGTGCGTCTTCCAGTCATCATGAAAGGTAAAGGAGTTGGTCGTGGACACACTGCGTCCGGTCGCAAGCTCATGTGCCGGCCCCTTGTTGTCATTGACGCGGCAGGTGAACTTGATCGTCTCTCCTCGCTGAATACGAGCATAGACCTCGGGCATTGCGCTCCAGGGAATGGCAGCTTCGACAATCCGCGTACCGTTTTCGTAGCGGGTTACAAGCTTGCCATCGACAGGACCACCGTCGATAGGCGAATGCGGCTGGCGCGGAAAGAAATGCTTGCGTGGAATCCCCGGAGCCTGCAAACGCCAGATCTCCGTCCCGCCACCGTACTCCTGAGCAACGGTGTTGAGAGCGAACTCATAGTCTGTATCCCAGTACGTGATGAAGTGTGGCATCACTCCAGGCGGATGCGGAAGCAGAGGCTTCGCCGGAAGAACATTGAAGGCGATCTGCACGTTATCATGCTCACCGCTGCCGGAGGGAACGTCAAAATGCTTGCGATAAGAGAAGTGCCGCACATTCTCAGGCCAGGTCAGCGGTGTACCGTCAGGCGCCTGCACATGTGTGGGATAAAAATACGAGTCGTCATCCCGCTTTGCGAAGCGAAGCATGCCAGCGTCCGGCGTGGTATCGGCAATCTTTGCGGCAAAGTAGAAAAACTGATCGTCATAGGCAAGATATGCGGTAGCAAGGTTGCTGCCAGCACCCTGTGTGAAGTCCCGGTAAGGAAGCCAGGCTTCTTCCGTCAGATTGGCACCGATCCCGGTGCCGGGAAGAATCTGAGGAAGCACCCCGACCCAGTCCTGCAGATTGCCGTCGACAGAGATCGTGCGATAGGCGATCCGGTTCACGTGCAGATCTTCATGCAGCGTGGCCGTTCCCTCTGCGCCCGCATCCACAGAGGCTTCGAGTGGATAGACATTCTGCGGGAGCGGCGTTTCCGGAGGCAGCGAGAACGTAACCGTGCGCGTCTCATTTGCAACGAGACGAACTCGCTGCGTGTCGAGGGGAAGAGAAAGATTGGTCAGGCGCGCTGAAACATTGGCATCGATGGGATGGTTCAACACATTCGTCAGTGTCAGGCGAAACGAAGAACCGGCTCCCAGCGGCGTGGTCATATCATGCGCAACAATCTCTACCGGATCGATGCCATGGATTTCAGCCGAACGTACCGCTGCAAGCAGAGCCGCGAATGATCCATTGCGTCCGTCACCACGAAGAAAATAACCGCTGCCATTCAATGGAACCGTAAGAACGCCATTCAAAGCAGGCATGGCGTTGCCATTGCTGTCGAATGCTCGCAGGCGATGCTCGCTGTCATGCAAGACAAGATGTGCGTCCGATGCGATATGCACAGAACGAAACACTGTTCGATTCGGATCGTAAAGCGCCTTCAGGTCGCCGAGCACCACCAGCGTGCCATCTTCTTCCGGCTTTGCTGCACCGGGCAATCCACGAAAGGTAAAGACCCAGGGAAGTCCGTTGGCAAAAAGGAGCCGCTCAAAATCACGCTGGCCGATGAACTTCTGTGTCGCGGCAACTGCCGCGGCCGGTGCCCATACCTGCACAATGGAAACAGGCTTTCCATCCACAACGAGGTTGTGGCTGTCATAAACGTTCCCCGCATAAATACCAGCGGTACGCGTTAGTCCCTGGGCGCGCATGGATGCGATCACCGCTGGAAATCGATCCTCGGAATTCGCAATCCAGCTTTCCGTATCCCACACGCGAACCGGCCCGTAAGGGCTCTTGCGATTTCTCCATGCCGGCTCTTCGGTAGCATCCGCAGCAAGCGGCTGATAGTGAACGCTGACAAAGTCGAGCCACTTCAAAAACTGGTCCGAACCATCCGCAAAGAGCTTGTCTCGCGCATTCGATGAAGAACATGTGCCGCCAATAAGAACCTGAACACCCGCCTTCTTGCGTGCCGCTTCCACCCCTTGCGCCATGCTGGTGTAAATCTCGCGATAACGAGGAATGTCCGCGCCCCAGCCAGAGATAGACGTGCTCTCCCATGGCTCATTCCATAACTCCACCGCATTCAGATTGCCGCTCGGCCAGCCATAGCGCATCGCCAGGCGCTCGACCCAGTTTTGAAAATCGGGATCATACTGAGGAAGCCATGCTTCGTCGGATTTACTCTTCAGCATCGTGCCCTCAGGTGAGAGCCATGGACGCGGACGGCCAAGCGGCTGCGTCACCGTCGAACCATTCTGCAATGTGAGCATCACCGCTACATCATGCGTCTTGGCCCAGCCCATATAAGCATCGAGGTCACGCTCGAGCGTCGCCGCTTCAGGAGCAGAAGCAGGAGCATAGGATGCAGGAAGACGCATCGCCTTTACCCCGAGCCGCTCGAACAGGGTGAATACCTTTTCGTTCATGAACTGCGGCCAGGTCGCATCAAGGGCATAGGTCGGAAATTGCACCCGACCATTATCCGGAGAGATCGAGCGCGCCAATGCCGCGGCAAAGCTCCTGCCGCGTCCTTCCACATCGGAGACAAGCACATAGCCACCAAAGCGCTCCGGCACCTGAGGCACAACAACAACATCCTGCGTGCCTCCCGGCGCAAGATTCAGATGAAATGGGGTTGAGCCTTCCTTCGCGATCCGTGAAACCTGCGGCTTCCACACCTCTCCGGCTGGCACTTTCGTTGCGTAGCTGATGAGCTCCATCTCGCCATTCGCTTCCATCGGGTGCGATGTCCGGTTCTTGAAGCGAAACGTAAGCGAGATGCTCTCTCCGGGCAGCACACTATTTACCCCGGTTGATTGCCCAGCAAAGACGGCGATCTCTTCTACCGAGTAGTCCTTCGCCTGCTGATCCGCAGCGAGGCCAAAGACATCCGCATAGCCTGGCATCCGAGAACCCGTCACCATCTGTGCGAGAACAGGAAGCGGAAAAGCAATCGAGAGAGCAGCAAGGCAGGAAGAGGCAAGCAGTACAAATCGGCGTTTATTTGCCATGAACAGGTCCCATTGTTGTTTTGTTCGGCTCCGCACTCATCTCAAACGTAAGCGTGGAACCATTCACGATATCTTCGTGACGAAATTCATACGTGAGCAGCTGGACGCCATCCCGCTGCACAGAACGGACATACAAACTGCGCGCAGAACTGCCAGGCGCGAGGATCGTAAAGTTTTTCCCATTGTCCTGATGAATCACGATACGAGTGAAGAGCGGAGAGCCGATGCTATACATAGGTGTGCCGGGACATTCCGGATAGAAGCCCATCGCACTCAACACATACCAGGCAGACATCTGCCCGGCATCGTCGTTGCCCGGGAGCCCATCTGGGCCTCCGTGAAAGTTCGCAAGCATGATCTGGCGCACGCGCTCCTGCGTCTTCCACGGAGTTCCGGCATAGTTATACAGATAGGCGATGCCATGACTCGGCTCGTTCCCTTGATCGTAAAGTCCCTTATCGAACAGCCCATCCAGCTTTTCGATAAATGTCGCCGCTCCGCCGCTGGCCTGAATCAACCCTGAAATATCCTGCGGCACAAAGAAGGTGTACTGCCACGGAAGGCCCTCGGTGATATACGGCACCGGCTTCGATGGATCGAAGGGCGTAATCCAGTTTCCGTTGGCGTAACGTCCGCGTACAAAGCCTGTCGACGGATCGAAGACTCTTCTCCAGTTCGCCGAACGCTTGCGCAACACATCGGCATCTTCCGTATGTCCCAGCGCTTCGGCAAACTGAGCGACTACGGAATCGTCATACGCATATTCCAGCGTGCGAGAGACCTGCTCCCGATGATGGAAGGCATCGAGCACTTCATCCTCGAGCGGAACGAAGCCATATCGCATGTAAGAGGTGAGCGCGCGGCGCCCCTTGCCATCCACATACTGAACCCGCGGCGGAGTTACAAAAGCATTCTGCCGGATAAGGCGATAAGCCGCTGCAACGTCAAAGTCGCGCAGCCCCTTGGCGTAAGCATCCACGATGACCGGCGCAGCATGATCGCCGATCATCTCCGAGGTATAGCTGTTCCATGTAGGAAAGATAGGGAGAAAGCCTCCCTGCTCACCCTTGTCGATCAGGCTCTGCACCATCTGCTGGTCGCGCTGCGGCTCAAGAATAGTCAGCAGGGGATGAAGTGCGCGGAAGGTATCCCAGAGCGAGAAGTCATCGTAATACGCAGAACCGCCTGCGGTACGATGCAGCTTGCCCTCCTGAGCAAAGCCGCGATAGCTTCCATCGACATCGCTGACCATTCGCGGCGCGAGTGAGGCATGGAAGAGCGCGGTGTAGAAGACGGTCCGTTCTTCCGGCGTTCCTCCCTCGATCTCAATCCTTCCCAGCAGATGCTTCCAGGCCTTTTCTGTTTCCTGCTGAACTTCGTCAAAATTCCATCCCTGCTCTTCCGCATCCAGGTTCTTCTCTGCTTCCTCCACGCTCGTGAACGACGTACCTATTTTGACGAGAACGGGTGACGATGCATTCCCTGCAAAGGTGACAAAGGCCCCCGGCTGCGTGCAGGGTATCTTCGTTTTCAATGCATGCTGCGATACGTCTTTGCCGCACCATGTCCCGAAATCAGCAGCCTTCTCCTGATAGCGCAGGGCAAAATATCCGCTGAAGCCCGCAGACTTTCCCGCTCCCTGATAGATGCGCACCACAGGGTTATAACCGACAATCTCATGCCGATCCGGTCTTACTTCTACGAATCCCTGCCCCGCTCTTACATTCGGCTGCACCACCAGGTGCCGAACTCCCGCTGCAGGATACGTAATCCTCAACATTCCTGCCCGAGTTGTACCCGTCAGCTCGACCTTCGTCTGATAGTCCTCGAGTAACACGGAGTAATAGGCAGGCGACATCACCTCAGAATCATGAGAAAAACGGGAAGCGCGCGCCGAGGGGGCGACCTTGAGGTCTCCCACCACAGGCATCAGCGTGACGCTGCCGTAGTCCTGGGTGCAGCTGCCGCTCAACCAGTGGCTGCCGCGAAATCCAGTGATATGGCTGTCTTTGTAATAGTAGGGGGACAGGCACTTATTTTCCGTAGCCTGTGTCTCCGGGGTCCAGCCTGTCATGCCGAAGGGCATGCCCACCACCGGATAAGTCTGGCCATCGTACGAAGTACCGATGTGCGGATCGACCAGTGAGTATGGATCGCCGTTTCCTGGATGCGACTGAGCCAATGCCGCACATGTTCCGCTCAGCACCCACAAAAGCACAGTCGCTCGCATGAATAAGGCATGCGAAGTCCTAGATGAATTCTGCCTGGATACTCTGCGCTTGCCTCGAGGCAGCCAATACTGCACGCGTTCTCCCCTTTCGCTTCTGTTTGTAGACTCCGCTCAGCCATGCGTCAATGCGTGATAGCGGCATACCGATCCGTCTCGGAGCCTGAAACGAGCCGGGCTCGCGGCTTCCAAGAAAACAACTATGGCGTACTTCTTATCGCGAAGTACGCCATAGCCTTTTCGCATCAATCAGCCTAGAAGGTGAATTCTCCACCGATGCGAATGATGCGAGACATACCCGCGGTCTGCGACTGGTTGAACTGGCCAAAGCTCGCCGAGGGGTTGGGTGTCACTGTTCCCGTGACATTAGAGGTCGTAATCGATCCGTCGAGCACGTGGTTCGCGCCGTAATATACCGGATGATTGAAGACATTGCTGAAGGTGGCATTGAGGTTGAGATGATAACGCTCGCCGAATGCCACCCCCTTGCTGAATTGCATATCGAAGAGAGCCTCGCGCGGGCTGCGCGCCCCGGCCAGCAGGCGCGGTGCATTACCGAGAGCCGGATTGTTCAGCGTGCCCGGAACCGCAAATGCATCCGGATTGAGATACGGCGTGAAGTTCGAATTCAAGGCATTTTTCTTCCAGTTCTTATTGATCAGGTGAGCGCCCGGAACGAGATTGGGGCGCAGCGTGTAACCAGAGGGCAATGCACTGGCCGTGCAATACTTCGCGGTACCGGTGGCCGTGCAGCCATTCGTGCCTGTAGGGGTGACAGAAACAAAATAGCCCACGGTTCCCAGCGTGACGGGCGTAGGCAGTCCGTCAGCATATGTGGCGATGCCAGCCGTCGAGATATTCCCGATAACCTGGTTGAGAAATCCATTGTGCGTATCGAGCCACTTTCCACGGCCCAGGGGCAGCTCATAGGTGTATCCGAGCTTAAGGCGGCTGGGCTGATCGAAGCTCGACACAGACCACTCCGCCTTCGGATTGTAGGGATTCTGCAGTACCGCGGAGCCGAACCCCCCAGAGTTAGCTCCAGTATTGGTATCCGGAACATCATCCATGGTCTTCGACCATGTGTAGTTAGCAAGCAGTGAGAGCCCATAGCCGAAACGCTGGTTCACGCTGAGATAAAAGCCGTTGTACTCCATCGTGCCGCCGCGCGGATAAATCTCCGGAAGCGCCTGATTGTAGAAATTCTGGTAAGGATTCAGCCGCTGCAGATTAGTCTCCGAGACCAGAGCGCCATTCTGCGTAATGCCATAAGCATTCGGCGATGAAGCCCCAAGATTCTGATGGCTCTGGATCGCCTCAATCAGGGTACCGAGCGTCGGGGTATTGAGTGCATTCGTAAACGGCCCGATCAGATGCGTACCCTTGCTACCGTTGTATGTAGCCTGAAGAAGAGTCAGCGGAGCAGGCTGATATTGCACCGTAAACGACCAGCTCTGCGTATAAGGAACAGCACTGCTCTGCGAAACGAACACAGGAGCCAGCCCCGTGGAGTAAAGAATCGGTCCACGATTACCGTTCAGCGCGGTATAGGCAGAGGTGAGCGCACCCACCGGATTGGTAATGTAGTTGACCGTGGAATTCGGAGTGACACCACCGCTCTGGCCACCAACAGCCTGAGAGGACACATTGAAATCCGGGTCAGGAATATTCTCATACCCGGTGAGCGGCAAACGCTGCAGCGTGTATGCTGCCCGCACCGTCATACGCTCATTCGGCGAGTAGGCAAAACCCAGCCGTGGCTCAAAGCCCTTGTAGTTGATCGGCCAGAGCGTGCGAGGGTTTCCGCATGCATCCGAGAAGCAATAGGCCGTGGTCGTATCCAGAAGGCCGTTGAGATTACCCGGCGTATTCAGACGGATATAGGCCTGGTTATTGAACTTCTCTGCGCGCGGCGTCTCTAGCTCCCAGCGCAGGCCGGCATTGATGGTGAGATGCGGCGTTACGCGCCAGTCATCCTGGAAGTACCCCGCATAGTAGCGCCAGCGATAGTATCCGGGAACTTCTACCGGAGTATTGCTGAAGGCCGAGATGGTACCGAGAATGAATGTGGCCAGAGGCGCACCACCGGAAGATCCATTGTTCGTCTGTGCGCCAAGGAAGTTATATTTTCCGCCTGTGGTTCCGCTGAGATCGTACTGGTTCGACTGAATCCAGCGAATGTCTGTGCCGAACTGGAAGAGATGCTGCCCATGCGTCCATGTAACATCGTCCCCGGCGATAAAGTTCTGGTCCGCCTGGATGGCCGCAGTCGCAGTCCCCATCTGCATGGTGTAAGACACGCCATTCTGGTTCAGATTGCCGAGACTGGGAAAGCCATATCCCGAAGTAGCCGGAGTCAGGCCATAAGCTGCGGCGAAATCCTTGTTCTGCGTGATAGGAGGAGGCAGACGCTGTTGATTCACTCGCATGAACGAATAATGAAAGGAGTTGACAATGTTATTCGTGAAGACATGCGTATAGCCCACGGCGATATCGTGGGTCCGTGCCGAATCCGTAGGCACGATCGTCAGCGGATTCGACGCGGAAACAGCAAAGAACCGGTTTGCGACAACTGGAATTACCGTATAGCGGACAAAGAGCTGATCTGAATTGCTGAAATGCTGGTCGAAACGCATGGAGTAGCGATTATCCACATTGTTGACACCGCGCTTATAGGTCGCATTCGTGCCGTCATTCTGCGAAGTCGCCTGAGCATTGTCGAACTTTATATATGGACCAGGATTGCTCGGCGTCGGGAACAACGAAAGAACATATTGCGCAAAGGGGTTCTGCGCCAGCTGAGCCGAAATATCGTCATTCGGGATGGCACGGATCAGAGAAGCATCGTAAGGGCCATCAGGAAAGCCAGCCGCATTCACTGCGGACTGATAATTGATAGCGCCGATACGCGGGGCAGCAAGAGCCGCGGCATAGCCGGAAGATTTCAGGATGCTCTGATTTAACAATGCCAGCGAGTTATGGATATGGCCCGCGAGTTCATCCGGCGTGGGGAAGATACCGCGAAAGCCAAAGGCGTTCTGCATACGGGCCGGCTCAACACCGACGAAGAAGAAAGTCTTATCCCGATGCGGATACACTTTGGGAATCCAAACAGGTCCGCCGAGATAGAACCCGTAGTAGTTTTCATGCAGCGCATTGCTCGTGGTACCGCCGTCAGGAAAGGCATTGAAGTAAGGATCGGTATGACGATATGTCACCCCGCCGTGATAATCCTTTGTGCCGGCAGCGCTGCTCTGCACAATAACGCCTCCGCCCGTGCGGCCATACTTCGCCGAGAGCCCGGTCACGATCACGGTTGTTTCCTGTACTTCGCGTCCGGAGAGATTCACACCCGTACGCGCGTAACTGGCCTGCGTTACATCCGAGCCGTCCACAACCACTGAGCTGGTTCCAGGAGGCGCGCCGCCTACCACGATGCTGGCGCCAGGCACCACATAGCTGGTATAGGCATTCGGATTTTCCGTTGAAATTCCGCCCGGCTGCAACGTATCTCCCTCCACACCGGGAGCGAGCAGCGCAGCCTCGAGCGAACTGCGTTCCGGGTAGGGGAGATCCAGAACGAGCTTATGATCCACGGTCGTCGTAACATCCGACTCGCTCTTGGTCAGCAGGTCGACATTCGCATTCACAGTCACTACGGTGTTCGCCTTGCCAACCTCGAGCAAAATATCGAGTGAGGTGAGTCCCACACCGGCTACCGTGACTGACTTCATCACCTTCTGCTCGAAGCCAGGTGCCGATATCCCCACGCTGTACTCGCCGGGATTCAACGAAAGCACCTGGAAGGCTCCTTCGTCATTTGCCTGCGTTGTCTGCTGTACGCCGGTCGCGTTGCTGGTGACTTCGATCGAGGCATGGGGAATGACCGCACCATGCGCATCGTGCACCGTGCCTCCAATCGAGCCCTGCCCTGTTTGTGCCTGGAGCATCGCCGGCAACATCAAGACAATGCTCATAGCCAGCCATAAGCCCGGCCGGAAAACCATCCGCAGACCTTTCATAAAACCACCATGTCCAGCGATTGCCGCTGTCTTCTTATGTTTGTTTCCAAAAAGCATTCCGCCTCCTCAACTTCGGAATGCGGACAGGGGGAACTGCCGGATGGCCAGCACAAGGTAAAGCATGTTCACAGCTTCTGTGCGTATCTGTTTGTCCGATTCCAACCGGCTTTTTAGGTTGTGCTGAAACAGCATGTCAACAGCGAAGGCGGCTTTTCAGGGGCAGTGAAGATCGTTTCACATCGCACAACGAATCCGTCTTAAGCCCCTCTCGTGCACAGGCGCGGTAAAGGCGTAAAAAATCATGTTTTACAGGAAATCCATGTGTAATCCATATCCGGATACAGGCTGGACGGTTCCTCGCAAGATATGGCTTTACGTTTTACACAGAGAAACAAAAATAGCGTTCACATGAGCCATTTCAAACGCGATCCGGGGCTCGCTTCATCCACGCATCATTCGGATAAATCTTGTTCACATTCTCCGGAGTGAGGAGTTCGTGCTGCACGAAGACCGCGGGAGCTACTGGCTTACGCCTGAGAATATCGAGAGCCAGCTGAATAATCTGCGCGCCGTAGGTTTCAGGAAAATAGGCCACGGAACAGACCAGGCGCGAGGAAGAGCGCCGCATTTCTTCCCTGGCCGCAAGGCTGCCATCCTGGCCTGCAATCGCGCAGGCCCGCTCGAGGCCTGCCTCGCGAAAGGCCTGCAGCGCAGCCAGCGCGGTGGAGTCGTTCACTGCACCAACCAGCGCTCGCTCGGGCCGCTTGCGGCGCAGGTGCTTACGCACCAGATCGAGTGTGGCTTCAAATTGGCCACCCTTCGTATCGTAATGATGCGTAGGAAGGTTGCGGCCTCCGGGAAGCAATTCACCAATGCCATCGACAATACCGGTGAGCCGCGCATTTAGAAGCGAGCCGGCAACATCCACACCAAGAAGAATCAATTGCTCCGGATTGGCCTTCCAGTGGCGTGTCGCCCATTTCGCCAGATGGCGTCCTGCCATGCGGCCCGCTTTATAGTTATCCGCGCCAAAGTAGACAGCTCCAGGATGAGGAATATCGAGCGCGATAAATGGAATACGCGCATCGGAAAATTTGGCGGCAATCTGCGCTGCCACGGCCACATTAATTTGCGAGTCCACCACCAGATCCACTTTTTCCGCGATGAATTTATCCGCGTTCTGGAGCGCAATCCTCGGGCTGAATTCGTTATTCGCAATCAGAAGATCCACATTGGCAGCATTCGCCGCCACCACCAGGCCATCCGTGACAGTTGCCGTAAATGGAAGCAGGTTGCTCTGCGAGGCGTAGCCGATCCGGAAACGCCGCGAACGCGAGACCTGGATCGAGGAACGATAGCCCTGCTTGCCCGCGCGCTCGAGCATGCGCGTCTCCACCAGAGTTTCCAGCAGGCGAAACGCCGTGGCCTTGTGCAGGCCGGTACGCGCAGCCACCACGCGGAGATCGAGAATCTCCGACGTAGTTGTGAAGGCGTTGAGGATATCCACGGCACGCACCACGGACTGGATGGTGTAGGAACGCTTGCGTCGTGAACCTTCTTCCGGCTCTACGCTGTCATGTTTTGTCATTTGGCTGTCTCTCTACAGGTTTCTGTATGGCATTCTTTCCGCATCTTCAAGCTCCATAACGTCTCGCACTGCAAAACGATTTCCTTGCTCAGGGATTCCCGCTCTCAAGCTGCCTCCAGCAGGATTAGGATGGGCACGCAATGGATACCGGGGAGAAGGATTTGCCATACCCCGCAAAAAAGTAATGGAAACAAGGCACAATCGGCAATGGCGGGCATTGAGGGGTATAGTTTTGAAACCTCGGGAAGCAGGGTTGGAGTAAGAGTATGGAGCAGACCTGGCGCTGGTTTGGACCGGGCGATCGAGTCACACTGCGAGACGCGAAAGAGGCAGGCGCGGAGGGCATCGTCACCGCGCTCCATGAAGTTCCCGCCGGCGAAGCATGGCCGGTTGAGCTCATTCGAAAACGCAAAGCGGAGATTGAAGCCGCAGGATTGCGCTGGAGCGTCGTCGAAAGCCTCGACGTCACAGAGCGCATCAAAATGCGCGCCCCGGGATGGCAGCGTGACACGGAAAATTTCAAGACGTCTTTGCTAAACCTGGCCGCCTGCGGCATCCGCACCGTGGCCTATAACTGGATGCCTCTGTTCAGCTGGACGCGAACCCATTTGCACGCGCCCGTGCCCGGTGGAGGCTTTACCCTCCGCTTTGATGCGCTCGCGTTTGCCGCATTCGATCTCTATCTTCTCAAGCGCAACGGAGCAGAGCAGGAGTGGGGAGAAGCGGCCAGTCAACAGGCGCAAGCTTATTTCCAGGCAATGACGCCTCACGAAAGAGATGAGCTCCTTGAAACCATCCTGTGCGGCCTGCCCGGCGGCAATGGCCGCTACACTCTGCAGGGAGTCCGCGATTTGGTCGAGCAATATAACGGCCTGGATGCAAGCAGCTTCCGCGAGCATGCAGGAGAATTCCTGCGATCTGTCTGCCCGGTAGCGGAGGAACTCGGAATGCGATTAGGCGTTCACCCCGATGATCCGCCGAGACCCCTGCTTGGGCTACCTAGGATCGTAAGCACGGCAGAGGATCTGGACTGGCTTATGGCACAGTCTGCACTGACAGCAAATGGAATCACCTTCTGCACAGGCGCTCTCGGAGTAAGAGCAGATAACGATTTGGCTGCCATGGTGCACCGTTTCTTACCGCGCATTGCATTCTTCCACCTCCGCTCGACACAGCGTGAGAACACTCTGGTCAAGGCAGGTAGCCAGCCGCTGGAGAGCTTCTTTGAAGCAGCCCACCTCGAAGGCGATGCGGACCTCATCGGAATCCTGCTTGAGGTTGTGAAACAAGAGCAGTGTGGAGAATGCGCAAAGCTTCCCTTCCGCTCCGATCATGGCCAGGAGCTATTGAATGATTGTGAGCGCGCAGCGGCTCCAGGGTATCCGGCAGTGGGGCGGTTGCGTGGGCTCGCAGAGCTTCGGGGAGCCATACGCATGGCAGAACGCATAACGGCGAAGGTGGAACACGATGAAGCCATATAGCGGAAAGAATGCGCTCGTCTTTGGAGGGGCCTCAGGGATAGGCCTCGTCACGGCTCAGCTTCTTCAAGAGCGCGGCGCAAAGGTTACAGTGGCAGATCTGAGCGACCCCAACGGAGACCTCCACGGCGCGCCCTGGCTTCGTTGCGACGTCCGGGAGCCCGCACAGGTCGAAGCCGCCGTGCAAACTGCTGCGGACGGAAAAAATCTCGACTGGCTGGTGTACAGCGCGGGGATTCAGCACTACGGAACCGTGATCACAACGCCGGTCGAAGAATATGACATGGTGCAATCCGTGAATGCCCGTGGCGCCTTTCTCGCGGCCCGGGCAGCCATCCCCAGGATGAAAGCAGGCGGCGCCATTGTGATTGTTTCGTCCGTCCAGGCATTGGCCTGTCAGGATGGCGTTGCTGCCTATGCAGCGAGCAAAGGCACGCTTGAGGCGCTGGTACGTGCCATGGCCGTGGATCATGCGAAAGATCACATCCGCGTGAATTCCGTGATGCCGGGAACAGTCGATACACCGATGGTTCGCGCCTCCGCAGATTCCTTCCGTGGAGACGGACCTCTCGAAGAGATACTGGCGGAATGGGGCAGCTCGCATCCGCTGCAGAGAGTGGCGCAGCCTGCAGAAGTGGCGCAGGTCATCGCCTTCCTGCTGAGCGATGAAGCCTCTTTCCTGACCGGGTCCTCCTATCGGGTCGATGGAGGATTACTCGCACAGCTCCCGGTGCGCCTATAGATATGCACCTATAACTCGAACCGATAACTTGGAAGGCCGGGAACCTCTACCTCCAAACAGAAAAGCGCACCACCTGGCGCCGCCTCGCCATCCTCCGAGGCGGCAGCCGAGGTAAAGTACAACGTCTTGTAATCAGGACCACCGAAAGCACAGGTCGTCGGATTCTTCACCGACGTATCGATCACCTCCGCTAGCGCGCCGTCCGGTGCGAAACGGACGATGCAGCCTCCGCCATATCTGCAATTCCATAGATATCCGTCCGCATCCATAGCAGAACCATCGGGCAGGCCGCGAAGAAAGCCTTCGGCAAAGAGAGCAGGTGCAGAGATCGTGCTCGAAGTGCAATAGAAATCCGAGCTATAGATACAATTGCGCAGTGTATCTCCGAAGAAGAGGCGCTCTCCACTGGGCGACCAGGCCACGGTATTCATGATCCCCATGCCGCTGTGCCATACACAGGTCTTGCCGCTGCGCTCGAGCGAAAGCAACTCGCCAAGATAGTCGGTAATCTCCACGCTGCCGCCATCGCTTCGGACATTGTTTTGCATCGTGCCGAACCAGAGCATTCCATCCGGACCGACCCGGGCATCGTTGCATCGCACTCCCGGCCACGCAGGCAGTTGGAAGAGCGTGGCCACGGAACAGCAGGCAGTTGTATCCCAGAGAATGATGCTCCCCCCGAGCACGACGAGGATGAGCGCAGGGTTGGAAGTAAGCGCCACAGCCGTCACCGGCTGCTCAAACTGCCACGTCTCAAAGCGTGTATCCGCGAGCCTGTAGCGATGCAGAAGACGCCGGTTGATATCGGTCCAGTACAAGGCATCTTCTTCCGGATGCCAGACCACGCCCTCGCCGCAAATATCATGGGCTGAAACCACACAGGAAATCTCACGAACCTTGCCGGAAGTCACATCCATCCGCATCCTTCATCCATCGAAAGCTCTGCATCACCGCATGCGCAGAGGAATCGCGATATGCCTCCGCAAGCGCGCTTCCAGTTTGCCATTAGAGAGAGTCTTCTGGCGCGTCCTTCCCCACTTATGGAAGCAGAATCGATAAGAACGCGCGCATCACACCATGCGAAACACGGTGGAGAAATAAAATTCCCGTTGCCTTCTTCCTTCTCCATTGGAAATCCTAATCATTGCGCATTTGAAGCTCAGAGAAACCAGGAGGTTCTTCCCTTTGCAGCAGAGGTTGGCAATTTCCCCGAAAAGATTATCCCAGGCTGTTCTCTGGGCTCTCGTCATGATGTTGGGATGTGGAATCAGCGTCGCTTCACCCGACACAAGCCTGCCTCTCTGGGCAGGCAAAGTCCCCCTGGCAACCGGCTCGGCAGCGACCGACACTCCGGCTATCGATGTGTATCTGCCAGCGAAGAACCCGACACAGACGGGCATTCTTGTCATTCCGGGTGGAGGCTATCACTATCTGGCCGCACCGGAAGGAGAGCCGGTGGCAAAGTGGCTCTGCGCGCATGGTATCGCAGCATTCGTGCTGCATTACCGCGTGGCTCCGTATCACTATCCGGCCGAAATGCTCGATGGACAGAGAGCCGTCCGTTTCATCCGCTCACGCGCTAAGGATTTCGGAATCGACGAGACGCGGCTCGGGGTATGGGGCTTCTCCGCCGGCGGGCACATGGCGTCTTACCTGCTCACGCATGGACAGGAGAAGCTTCCCTTCGAAACAGCCGATGCGGTTGATGCTCTGGACCCACGTCCGAACTTTGGCATCCTTGCCTATCCGGTCATCTCGATGAAGCCCGGCATCACGCACTCCGGTTCGCACACCAGCCTGCTCGGTGATGCACCGGCACCGCAGGTCGAGGATGAGTTATCCAATGAGCTCCACGTGACCGACGATTCACCGCCCGTCTTTCTCTTCGCCACAAGCGATGATCCGGTTGTCCCGGTAGAGAACAGCGTCCTCTTCTATCAAGCATATGTACATCATCATCGCCCCGTGGAAATGCACCTGTTCGAGCACGGGTCTCATGGGCTCGTGCTGGCAGAGCATGTTCCCGGAGCTTCGATGTGGCCAGACCTGCTCGGCGCCTGGATGACTCGCAATGGCTGGATGGCGCACGCAGAGCCATAACCTTCGCAGATCCTGCTGCGCCGCATAGCCGTGCAAGAGTCACGTCCCAAGAACACTGCGGACGCGACTCTTATCTAGCTATGCAGCTTCAGCATTTGCCACATCATCAGTTTTCAAACTCGACTTCCGGCTCAGGCAGAACGTCGGAGGGCCGGGCAATCCACACATAGAGAGTCGGCAGCAGGAAGATACTCATAACGAGATCGGCAATCAGGCCCCCAACGATGACAATGGCAAACGGCCGTTGTGAGTCCGATCCGATACCGTGGGACATGGCAGCAGGCAGGAGACCTAATGTCGCAACCAGCATGGTCATCATGATCGGCCGCAATCGCAGAACAGCGCCTTCAATCGCAGACTCCTCGATTGACTTCCCGCGTGCACGCAACTGGTTCATGTATTCGAGCATGATGACGCCAGTCTGCACCGAGACGCCAAAGAGCGCGAGGAAACCGACTCCCGAAGAAACGCTGAAGTTTGTTCCAGTGATGAGCAGCGCCAGCATGCCGCCAATACGAGCCATGGCAACATTCGCCAGGATGAGCAAAGCCCACTTGAAGGACTTATACATTGCGTAAAGGATGATGAAGATCAGCAGCACGGTGAGCGGCACGATAATCAGCATGCGCGCCTCCGCGCGAACCTCACTCTGATACTCTCCTTCCCAGCCAATGTGATAGCCTCGCGGCAGCGAGACCTGCTGATTAACCTTACTGATCGCCTCTTTTACCGCGTCACCCAGAGCACGGCCTCTTACGCTGTACTTGATAGCTACATAGCGCTGATTATTTTCGCGGTAAATTTCCGAGCCTTCATCCGCCTCGTGAATCGTGCACAACTGCGCCAGCGACACACGCTCGCCCGAGGGAGAAAGCAGGCGAATATTCTCAATCGCTTCGCGCGTATCGCGATAGTGCGGCAGATAGCGCAGGGTAAGGTTGTAACTCTCTTCCCCACGCAACACCTGTGTAAGCGCATTCCCACCCACGGCCGTCTGGACAGCATCCTGTACATCAGCCACATTGATCTGGAACCGTGCCGCCTTGCGGCGGTCTACCTCGATGTCGAGATCGGGCTGGCCGGTCACCTGAAAAACACCCAGGTCGGTGATGCCTTGCACGTGGCTCATCACGTCGGCCACCTGGGTCGCCTTATCTTCAAGCACATGAAGGTCGCTGCCATAAACCTTCGTTGCAAGCTCACCTTTCACACCGCTTACCGCTTCTTCCATGTTGTCTTCGATGGGCTGCGAGAAACCCCATACAACACCTGGAATCTGACGCTGAAGCTCCAGTGTCATTGCGGCAATCAGGTTGTCTTTATCTCCATCGAATACAGGCCGCCACTCTTTCTTCGGCTTTAAACCTACGAAGTATTCCGTGTTGAAGAAGCCGGTGTGATCGGTACCGTCATCGGGACGGCCAGTCTGACTGGTGCATTCCGTTGCCTCAGGAAAAGAGCATAGGATCAGGCGCGCTTTATTCGCTACGCGAATGCCTTCATCCGGGCCTGCACTCTGCGCAAGCGTTCCTCGCACCCAGAGTGCGCCTTCATCGAGATGCGGCAGGAACTCCGAACCAATGACGCCGCCGACTGCGAGATAAATGGCTACGACCAGTCCGAACATGCCGGTGCCAACCATGAGCCAGCGATGATGAATCGCCCAATGCACGCTCCTGCGATAGCGTGTGTTGAGCTTTTCCATCACCGGGTTCTCCCACTCCTTTGCGCCGCGCCGGAAAAGAAAGCTCGAGAGCACCGGCGCAAGCACCATGGAGAACAGAAGCGCGCCTAACAGCGCAAAGGCAACCGTCCAGGCCATTGGGCGAAAGAGTCTTCCTTCCACAGCCTGCAGGGTAAAGATCGGAAGATACGCCGTGATGATGATGAGGATGGCATAGAAGACCGGCCGCTGCACTTCATGCGCAGCCTCTCGGATGCGCTCCACCGTAGGCCGATCCGACTCGTTCTTGCGCCCCAGATGGCGCACGATATTCTCCACCATCACCACAGAGCCATCGACAACCATGCCGAAATCAAGCGCTCCGAGCGATAGCAGGTTGGCGGGAACGTGCTTGAGATCGAGGCAGATTGCAGCAAAGAGCAACGAGAACGGAATCGTCAGCGCGACAATGAAGGCTCCGCGGACATTCCCCAGAAAAAGAAAGAGAATGATGACGACAAGAACGATGCCTTCGGTGAGGTTATGCAACACCGTGTGCGTCGTAAATTCGATCAGCTCACTGCGATCGATAAAGGGAACGATCTTCACGCCCTTGGGCAGGATCTGATCGTTTAGCTCCTTCACCTTCTCATGGATGGCCTCCAGCACCGGCTGGGCATCATCGCCTTTTTGCAGCACAGCAATTCCGGAAACTACATCGTCATCGTCAACCAACTTGCCATCTTCGCGATGATAGGTGTCGCCGAACCTGCCCAGACGGATCATGGGACCTTGCGTGACAGTGGCAATATCACGCACGCGCAGTGCGGTGCCTGTCTTAGTCAGAATCACCGTGTTTTCGATGTCCTGAATATTGCGGACCTGCCCTACTTCGCGAATATTGATCTGCTGGTTTCCGGCCTCGATAAAGCTGCCGCCACCATTGGCATTGTTATTCGTAATTTGCTGTTCAACCTGGGCCAGACTTAACCCATAAGACACGAGCTTGTCCGGATCGAGACGCACCTGGTATTCGCGCGTGGGGCCACCAAAAGGATTAGTATCTGGCACACCTGGCACTGACTTGAGATTCTTTTCAATCACCCAGGTCTCGATCGTCTTCAGGTTCATGACGTCGTATTCCGGGTTTGTGCTTCTCAGCGTGTAGAAGTAAATCTGTCCGACCGGGCTCCAGTCGGTTCCCATCTGCGGAGTGACTCCCGTCGGCAGCGTCACCTGCGAAAGACGCTCGAGCACACGTTCACGGTTTTCGAAGTTCGTCGTATCTTCTCCGAAAACCATTTCTACCGTAGACAGGCCAAAGATAGACCAAGAGCGGACGTGAGCCACTCCCGGAATGCCATTCATCACCGTCTCGAGCGGAATAGTCACCTGCTGCTCGATCTGCTCAGCAGAGATACCTGGCCATTGCGCAATCACATCGACATAGTTATTGGCCACATCGGGATAGGCCTCGACAGGCAGTCGCTTAAACGAGACAATGCCCCAGGCGAAGAGCAATACCGCAGCCGCCAGCACCAGGAAGCGGTTCTGCAGCGCAGCATCCACAATCTTGCGGATCATTGCGCCTCCAGTGCTGTTTCAAGCGCAAGGACATCACCGACAATCTGCTGTCCGGGCGCAATACCCGAGAGCACCTGCTGCTTCCCATCGGGCTCCGTATCTCCGATCTCCACCTCCACACGGCGAAATTGTCCGCTCCCCGCCGGCTCATAAACCCAATCACGATCGTGCAGATGCAAAACTGCGGTCGCGGGGATCACTGCGAACGACTTCGACTCCTGTCCCTGGAAGCTTGCAGTAACAAACATGCCCAGGCGAAGAAGATTCCGTGGGTTCGGAACTTCAACGCGAACCTTTGCAGTGCGAATATTCGGATCGAGTATCGGTCCAATATCGCTGATGCGGCCCGTCAGAGTTTCATCAGGATAAGCTGCCAGCTTGATTTCTGCCGCCTGCCCCAGCTTCAACTTCGGAATGTCATTTTCATAGACATCGCAGATGATCCACACCACTGAGAGGTCGGCAATGGTGAAAGCAGTCGGGGAGCCGGCATAGGTCACGCCGGCAGCCGCGGCATCGGTTACATTCTGCGCCACGATGACACCGGGAATGGGCGCATATACATTCACGATGCTCGATGGATGCTCTTTATCGACCCCCAGCGTTTTGAGCTGCTGTTCTGCCGCATGAAGATCCGTAAGCGCATCTTCTTCCGTATCCTGAGCTTGCTCCAGCGCACTCTTTGGCACTGCGCCATGGTCATAAAGATCCTGGGCCCGATTCAGGGCCGTACGCGCAAGCTGCTCATCGTTGGCCGCCTTCAGATACACGTCGAAGGCGTTCGTGATATCCGGACTCTGCACCCGGAGAAGCAGATCGCCCTTTTTTACGTGATCATCGAGACGCGCACGGATATCTACGACACGGCCACTCGCCAGAGAGATCACCGGCACCTCCCGCGCGATATCAGGAAAGACAGAACCGGTTACGTTCAGCCTGGGATACGCCTGCATGGCCTCCGCGGTCACCAGCGAATAGCGCCCCGCGTCAGGAATAGCGATCGTTCCATTGTGGCTTGCTTCTACCACTGCTGGGGTCGAGGTCGGAGCGCCGCTTGCCGGGTCGAACTTCTTTTCGCATGCCGTCATCCAGGACACGGCTGCGACACAGGCCAGCGCTTGCAAATACTTCGCAGTCTTCATTGGATCACCTCACGGCCCACGGCAAGGTTCAGCTGCCCTGCAGCAACCAGGTAAGCTCCGACCAGCTGCAGATAGGCCATCTGTACGTTTCTGTAATCGCTCTGTGCGTTCAGGAAGTCCATCAGCGAAGCGCCGCCATGCTGATAGGCATAGGTCACCGTGTCGCGCACGCGCACCGCCTGCGCCAGATACTGCGCCTTATAAGGACGAAGCAGGATGAGATTGCTGTTCACCTGCTCCCATGCGGAATCCACGTCGCTGAAGACCTGCGCCCGCGCTGCATCTTCAAGCTGCTGGTTGCGGCCGATATCCAGCTGCGTACGCTTCTTTTCCCCCTGATTGCGATCGAAGATACGCAGAGGAATACTCACGTTGAAGCCTACATATGGATCGAGAGGAGGATTTGCTCCGGCATCCACTCCGAAGGTAGGGTCCGTCGAGCCGTTGGCAACAGCCAGCTTGTGATTTGTCACTGACTGCTGCACCGATTGCATCGCAGCCTGAAGATCCGGCCGCTCGGCCAGCGCAATCTGGCGGAACTGGGTAACCGGATCCAGCTGATCGGTAAAGTCGAAGGTTCCGTCTACATCAAACTGGTCAATGGGAGTGCGCTGATCGAGCAGTTGCAGCAGCTGAATCTTCGAGGTTCGAAGACTCACCTCTGCGGCCTGTAGATCTGACTCGTACTGCACGCGCTGCAACACAATGCGGTCAAAATCAATCTGCGCCAGATCACCATCCTTCAGACGCGTGCGACTGATATCGATGATGTGGTCGTAATAATCAAGCTCATCTTTGGAAAGCTGCACCAGGGCCTTGTCCTGAAGCGTCTGCACGAAGAGCGAGCGCAGGTTGAAGATCATGTTCCGCGTAAGATCTTCGTGCTGCGAAGAGGCGATACGTGTTCCTTCCTGTGCGCTCTCCTGGCGTAGCTCACGCTTGTGATCGCGCTCATGCAGGTAGGTGATCGAACCCGTAGTCAGCGCATTCGAAAATGGCTGGTACGCCGGATCTTTATAGAAGGGGTAAAGCTGATCGACGCCGAAGGTGACCTGCGGATTTGGCCGCAAGTAGGCGGTAATCTCTTCCGCCTTCATCTCCTGCACATTGCTTTCATCCGCAGCAAGCGTGGGATTCGAGGCAAGAAAGGACTGTTTTACCTGATCCCAGTTCATCCTGGACTGCGCATCGGCTGCCGTATGCAACGTCAGAGAAAACAGGCTAAGGAGCAAAAATCTAAATAAAACATTTCGCAGCTTCATCCATGCAGTCATGCAGGAAATCGAGAGCATAAATCGTCTCCACGCAGCCGCTGCATCACCATCGCAGCGGAATCCGGATCATCCGCGGGGCATTACACCAAGCGAACCTTAGGTAAGTTTTCAACGTTGTCCACCGGATTCCCGGCTATCTTTCGGTTATGGCTTCAGCATCTTTCGGTGAGTCCGACCGGCCGAAAGCGGCTAAGAACCTGCTCTTTCCGCCATGCCGAGCCGCCATCTGCTGCACGCCGGTGTACCGATCCAGCCCGTTTGAGTATGCTGCGGTGGTATCGCACGCGCTCCTTCCGCAGGGTCCGGATTTCGCGATCGACACAAAGATGTCACCCTGAGATATAGGACATTTGGACCATGTGCGTGATCTTCGCTTTCCAGATGATGAAAAAATGCGACGTGTTCTCCTCCTCCTGGCTATGCTCCTCCCCTTATCCCTGGCTGCAGAGGATGGACACGCCGGCTGGCTGCGCTATGCCCGTTTGAGCGCACAGGATGCGCAGGCCTATGCTTCACTTCCGCAGATCATTAGCGTCGAAGGCAGCTCCCAGGTCGATCGATGCGCCGCGCAGGAGTTGGCCCATGGTCTGAGCTCGATGCTCGGGCATCCATTTGCCGTCGCGCCGACCGCAGGCAGAAATACCGCGCATGCTCCCGCCTTCGATCTGCGGCTGGCATCACGCAACGATGCCATGCCCCCGGAGTCCTACCGCTTCAAACGCGAGGGCAACGATTACGTCATTCTCGGCGCGGATACACGGGGCGTGCTTTACGGCGTCTTCCATCTCCTCGAGCTCGTCGCTACGCTTCAGCCGCTTCCAAAATCCACTACTGCCTCCGCACCCGCCGCCCCCATCCGCTGGGTCAACCAGTGGGACAATCTCGATGGCAGCATCGAGCGCGGTTACGCGGGCCGCAGCATTTTTTTTGACGGAGGCAAGGTACGCGATGATCTTTCGCGCGTATCCGACTACGGACGGCTGCTGGCCTCGATCGGCATCAATGGACTTACCGTGAACAACGTCAACGCCGACCTGCGCACGCTGGAGCCGGAAGAGCTGGCAGGCTTTACCCGCATCGCGGACGAGTTGCGCCCTTGGGGCATCCGCCTCTCACTATCCATCGATCTCTCGAGTCCTGAGGTTGTCGGCCACCTGAAGACATTCGATCCGCTGGACCCCGCAGTAGCGGCATGGTGGTCGAAGACCGTCGACGAAATCTACACACGCATCCCGGATTTCGCCGGCTTTGTTGTGAAAGCGGATTCAGAGGGACGCCCCGGTCCTTCACACTATGACCGCACTCCAGCCGAAGCGGCGAATGTGCTGGCACGTCCACTGCAGAAGCATGGCGGCATCGTGCTCTATCGCGGCTTCGTCTACAACCACCACCTGGACTGGCATGACCTCAAGGCCGATCGCGCACGGGCCGGATACGATAACTTCCATGCGCTCGATGGTAAGTTCGAGCCGAATGTCGTGCTGCAAATCAAGCATGGGCCCATCGACTTCCAGGTGCGGGAGCCGGTCTCTCCGCTCTTCGCTGCGATGCGGCACACCTCGCAAACCGTAGAGCTGGAAATCACCCAGGAATACACGGGCCAGCAGCGCCACATGGTTTTCCTGGTACCGATGTGGAAGTGGGCGCTCGACACCGATCTGCGCGCGGAGAACCGCTCTACGCCGCTCAAAGAGATCGTCGAGGGCAGGAGCTTTCATCAACCACTGGGCGGCTTTGTCGCGGTCGCCAATGTCGGCATGGATACGAACTGGCTGCACCATCCGATGGCCATGGCCAATCTCTACGGCTATGGCCGGCTGGCATGGAATCCCGATGAGCCGGCCGAAAAAATTATCGACACCTGGACGCGTCTGACCTTCGGCAACAAGCCGGAGGTAGTGCGCACCATCGACGCGCTGCAGCTCGAGAGCTGGCGCGATTACGAAAACTATACCGGTCCGCTCGGCATTGGCACCTTAACGGATATCATCGGCGTCCATTATGGTCCTGGCGTAGGTTCGGCAGAAAACAACGGCTGGGGACAGTGGTTTCGCGCAGATCGTCAAGGTGTGGGCATGGATCGCACCGTAGCCACCGGAACAGGCTACATCGGCCAGTATCCGCCGCAGCTGGCGGCCATCTACGAGTCGCTCAAAACCTGCCCCGATGATCTGTTGCTGTTCATGCATCACGTGCCGTATACCTACCGCCTGCACAATGGCGATACAGTCATCCAGCATATCTACAACAGCCACTATGAAGGCGCAGCGGCCGTCGCAACCTATGCGCCACGCTGGCTGGCCTTGAAGCCGGATATCGACCCGGAGCGCTTCGAAAAGGTGCTGGAGCTGTTTCATTACCAGGCCGGACATGCCATCGTCTGGCGCGATGCCGTGAACACATGGTTCCACACCATATCCGGCATCCCCGACGAGCTCCATCGCGTAGACAATTTCCCCGATCGCATGGAAGCCGAGTCAATGCAGGCCGATGGCTACCGCACTGTAGCCGTCACTCCGATAGAAACCGCATCCGGCGGGCATGCGGTCGAGTGTGAACAAGGCTCAGGGTGCTCGCTCAGCGCAAAAGCCGGACGCAGCGGTGAGTATCGCATTGCGGTGCAGTACTTCGATCTGCGGGAGGGCAACGCACACTTCACCCTGCTGGTAAACGGAGCTCCTATCGCCGCATGGACAGCGGATGACACGCTGCCCCCGGCTTCGAACGACCTGAAGCTCGATGGCCATACCAGCACCCGCTACACAACCATGCCGGTTCTGCTGCATCCCGGCGACACAATCACACTGCGCGGAATGCCGGACGGCAAGGATCCCGCCGCTATCGACTATCTCTCTTTCCTGCCTGCCGGAAAGCAGGCGACAGACACGGCTTCTGCAACTACCATGCGATAGCGCAAAGATTCACCCCTTTTTCCACGCTCATAACCGTTGCGTCTTCTCATCCCTTGCCCACGCAAAACGATGGAGTTTCGAATGCGATCTGTCTATGGTGTTCTTTTTCTGGCTGCAGCTCTGCTCTCTGCGGCAGCGCAGGAACCTGCCTATAAAAACCCGGCGCTGCCGGCCGAGGAGCGTGCGGCAGACCTGGTGCACCGCATGACGCTGGAAGAGAAGGTGGGGCAGATGGGCTCCGCTGCGCACGCCATTCCACGGCTCGACGTCCCCGCCTATAACTACTGGAATGAAGCGCTGCACGGCGTAGCCCGTTCCGGCTATGCCACCATGTTTCCGCAGGCCATCGGCATGGCCGCTACCTGGGACGCACCGCTCCTCCATCAAGTTGGCGATGCGATTGCCACCGAGGCGCGCGCGAAGAACTCCGAAGCCCTGCGCCACGGCAATCACGATATCTACTTCGGACTCACCTTCTGGTCTCCGAACATCAATATCTTCCGCGATCCGCGCTGGGGACGCGGCCAGGAGACCTACGGAGAAGATCCCTTCCTCACCGGCACGCTGGGCGTGAACTTTATTCGTGGCCTGCAGGGCGATGATCCGCACTATTACAAGGTGATCGCCACACCGAAACACTTTGCCGTGCATTCCGGCCCGGAAAACATACGTCATAAATTCGATGTCACACCCACGCGGCATGACTTGTGGGACACCTATCTGCCACAGTTCCGTATGGCCATCGTCGACGGCAAGGCTGACTCGATTATGTGCTCCTACAACGCAGTGGATGGCGCACCTGCGTGCGGCAGCACCATGCTGCTTCAGCAGGTGCTCCGCCAGGACTGGGGCTTTCATGGATTTGTTACCTCCGACTGCGGCGCCATCGATGACTTCTTCAAGCCCAATACCCACCAGACCGAACCCGATGCGGAACATGCCGACCGCGATGCGCTGCTGGCCGGCACGGACACCAACTGCGGCGCCACATACGAGCACCTGGGCGATGCCGTCCGGCAGGGGCTGATCCAGGAAGCAGATATCGACCGGAGCCTTATCCGCCTCTTCACCGCACGCATGGAGCTGGGCCTCTTCGACCCGCCAGCCACAGTGCCCTACGCGCAGACTCCCTTCAGCGCCGTGCACTCTCCGGAGAACGTCGCGGTCGCACAACGCACAGCGGAAGAGTCGATGGTGCTGCTCAAGAATGATGGCATTCTGCCTCTCGCCTCTGGGCGTTTCCGTCACATCGCGGTCGTCGGACCGAATGCAGCAATGCTTTCTTCTCTCGAAGGCAATTACAACGGCACGCCCTATGATCCTCAACTCCCCGTCGATGCTATCCGCCGCACACTGACCGCTGCCAGTGTGCGCTATGCGCCGGGCGCCCCTTTTGTCGATGGTTTCATGCTGCCCGTGCCGCGCACCATGCTGCATCCGTCTCCGAACTCAAAGGAAGAAGGACTGAAGGCGGAGTACTTCGCCTCACCGTCGCTGAGCGGCACACCGCTGCTGACACGCATCGACCCCGGAATCGACTTCAACTGGAGCGGCGTGAATCCGCTGCCGCAGCATCCCTCCACTGGCTTTGCCGTGCGCTGGACAGGCACGCTGACACTGCCCGCCGCAGGAGAATACCAGTTCCAGCTCAGCGCCGGTCCCTGTAATCACTGCGCCTACGAGCAAAGCTACACCGTGCGGATCGATGGTCAGGTGGTCACCGAAGCGAAAGCACTTCCGGAGGGCACAGAGACAGGCCCCGTGCAGGTGAATGGCACAACGGGACTTCCCCAGGAGAGCCATCAGCAGCGCCCGACGAAATTTGCATTCAAGGCAGATAAGGCTGGAGCCCACACCATCGAAGTCGACTTTGTCCGCTCGAGCGCGGAGCATGGCACGGGGATCACACTGTCCTTCATGCCGCCTGCGGAACAGCTCCTGCAGCACGCCATCGAGACAGCACGCGACTCCGATCTCGTCATCGCCATGCTCGGACTCACGCCGACGCTCGAAGGCGAAGAAATGCCCATCAACCTGCAGGGATTTCAAGGCGGCGACCGCACCGATGTAGCGCTACCTGCAGCTCAGGAGAAACTGCTCGAGGCGCTGACGGCTCTGGGCAAGCCAGTGGTCGTCGTGCTGCTCAACGGATCGGCACTCGCAGTGAACTTTGCCGAACAGCACGCGAATGCCATCCTCGAAGCATGGTATCCGGGAGAAGCTGGCGCGCAGGCCATCGCCGATACATTGACCGGAGCCAATAATCCCGGTGGCCGCCTTCCGATCACCTTTTATCGTTCCATCAACGACCTCCCGTCCTTTACCGACTACACCATGAAAGGGCGCACCTATCGCTATTTCGCAGGCGATCCGCTCTTCGGCTTCGGCTACGGTCTCAGCTACACCACGTTCTCGTATGCAAATGTGCATGCCTCGACAAAGCACCTCGCAGCTGGCCAGCCGCTCGTCGTCGAAGCGGATGTCACCAACAGCGGCAAACTTGCCGGAGATGAAGTCGCTCAGCTCTACCTGCTGCCTCCGGACACAGGCAACAGCGGTCTCTCACCGCTACGCCAGCTCGAAGGCTTCGAGCGCGTGCATCTGAAGCCGGGCGAAACCAGGCACCTGCGTTTCACCCTCCATGCACGGGAGCTCTCCGAAGTGGATGCGCATGGCGCACGTTCGGTACAGGCTGGCGCATATCAAATCTATGTTGGCGGCTCGCAGCCGTCCTCCAGCTCACTCCATACGCAGTATGCAAACTTCAACATCGAAGGTAGTGCGGATGTCGCACACTGACACGTCGCACAGGAAAGCAGAACGTATGATGCATCTCCGATCCCTGCACGCTCTCGTTGTACTCGCCGCGCTGGCTGCGCCGTGCACGATGCACGGCCAGTCCGATTCTTCGTGGGTTGCATCGTGGGCCAGCGCGCAGCAGGTCCCCGAGCCTGCCAATGCGTTGCCTGCCACGGACCTCACCGACGCCACCCTGCGCCAGATCGTCCATCTCTCGCTCGGCGGCAGCGCCGTCCGCGTGCGTCTCTCCAATGCCTTCGGCACAACGGATCTTCATCTTGGCGGCGTTCATCTGGCGCGCGCCGTTTCACCTGCGTCATCCGCCATCGACACGCGCACGGATCGCACTCTCACCTTCCACGGAGCGCAGGATGTCATCATCCCCGCCGGCGCCGACTACTGGTCTGACCCGGTATCGCTGCCCATCTCCGCAGGCACAGACATCGCCATCACGCTGCATCTCGATACCGCTCCAGCAACCGAGACCTCGCACCCCGGCTCACGCGCCACCAGCTATCTCGCGCACGGAATGCACCTGGCTGACGGCGAGCTTTCAACACCAAAGACCTTCGAGCACTGGTTCTTTCTGAGCGGCATCGATGTAGCCGCATCTTCACAGGATGCGGCGATTGTCGCACTCGGCGATTCGATCACTGACGGCCATGGCGCAACGACAAATGGCAACGACCGCTGGCCCGATGACCTCGCCCAGCGGCTTGCACAAGCCACCAGCCATCGCAGTGTCGTCAATGTCGGAATTGGCGGCAACCATGTGCTCACCGACGGCCTGGGGCCGAATGCGCTGGCGCGCTTCAATCGAGATGTTCTGGCACAGAGTCGCGTGCGCGTTCTGATCCTGCTCGAGGGCGTCAATGACCTCGGCGCACTCGCACGGCAGACTCCTCCGGCCAGCGGCGAGGAGCATGCCGCGCTGCTGCAACGGCTCGAAGCCGGTTATCAGCAGATGATCGATCGGGCTCACGCGCAGGGCCTCTTCGTCATCGGAGGAACGATTCTTCCCTACACCGGCTCGGATTACTATCACCCCGCCGTGGCCGACGAAGCGGCACGGCAGGAGCTCAACGCGTGGATCCGCCAGCCTGGGCACTTCGACGCCGTGGTGGACTTCGACTCCGTAACGCGCGATCCCCAGAGGCCGGATCGTCTTCTCCCCGCCTATGATTCCGGCGATCACCTGCACCCATCACCTGCAGGATACCGGGCCATGGCCGCAGCAATCCCGCTTGCATTGCTGCAGCATTAACCCTCGAACTTAGTGGTAGCGATAAAGCCGCACCCGGTAAATACGTCCATCGGAGATATCCTGCGGATAAATACGCAGTTGCTGCCCCTGTCCGCTTTCATCTCCGTTGAGACGCCGCCGTACAACCCACTGGCCATGCTCGTAAAGCTCTTCGTCGATGCTCTCGATGCCGACGATCGGCGCACCCGGCCGATCGGAACTAAAAACAACCTGCGCATCTCCGGCTCCGGCAACGAGAAATGTATCCGGCCCCTGCTGAAGAAAGAGCACGCCAATCCGCGATCCCTGCTCGTTCCCCGTGCGGCGGATTTCTGCCGTGTACTCCCCGATCCGCACACGAGCCGCACGCTGCGCATCGCCTTCCACCAGAGCTGCGGTCGCGGAGCCACGACGCTGCGCATCGAGAATGAGCGGGCTCAAAGCTGAAAGTTCTGCATACACAGAAGCGATTGCCGTGGTATCAGGCCGCTCGCCCGGCCGTGTAATACCAACCAGATCGAGCGGCGCATTACCCTGATCGTCGATTCCAAAGGCCGAGAAGCCCACGGCGGAGAGGCGCCCGAATGCATAAAGCGCATTAGCTGCGCCAACTATGCCGGGCTGCGCTTCCGGAATGAAGAGAGCATTGCCGGGCCGCGCATAGGCACCGGCCCAGTAAGCAAATTCGTTGAAGTAAATATCCGGAGAAAGAAAGTCGAGCGCAGGCGCTGCAGCACGCCATACGTCCATGGAATGTGGCAGCGGGCCGCCGCTGTTGTACTGGCCCGGCTCATAATTCGGACGGATAAGCGCTGCGTTGGCATACATCGGCAGCGAATAGGCCCGCTTGCCTGCGACAGCAATCTGCTCGAGGTACGAGGCATACTGCCAGGCCATAAAGAGATCATCCGTAAGTGAAGATAGCCCGAAGACCTGCTGCCAGCTCCCGCTGGTGCGTGCACCCGCAGCCTCCCATGCCGTGCGCAGTTCGGGCTGCAGCGAAGATCGGTGTTGCTCGAGGTAGCGTGTCAGCGTCGCAGGCACATCTCCGCGAAAGGCCGCCTCTGCCGCAGGAGAATGATCCCGTGATTCCGGGATCACACCGACTTCGTTCTCCACCTGGACCATCAGCACTGTATGCTCATCTCCATCTGCCTCACGGAGATGCTGCATAAGAGCGGAAAAAGCTTTGCTGTCTGCCGCGCGCACGGCATCGCTGAAAGGCGACAATCGCTCGGTGCCGCGGCCATCGCTCAACAGCACCCGCGGAAAACGCTGTTCGTCGCGCTTCACCCATCCCGGCGCATAACTGGAGAAGGTATTCTTCCACGCACCGAACCAGAGCAGCACCAGCCGCAGATGATGCGCACGCGCACCTTCCAGCAGCCCATCCAGAACATGAAAGTCGAAGTGCCCCTCTTCCGGCTCAATCGTCTCCCAAGCTACAGGGGTCAGCAGCGTATTCAGATGCATCGACTCCATGCGAGGCCATACGTCCTGCATGTACGCAAGACTGGAGGAGCTGGAGTTGTGCAGCTCTCCACCGAGAATCAGGTATGGGTTTCCATCGACGATCAACTGGGTCGCGGCCCCGCGCTGTTCCAGATGCGGCAGGTCCTCATGAGAGGCGCCGGACGAACGCCCATGCTGCGCCTCAGCCACGGACGCGAGAGACAACAACGACAAGACGCATGCAAGGCAGACAGAAAGCTTCTTCCGGTTCACACGGTTCTCCGAATACAAAGTATTCAAAAGATGAAATGGCGGAGAGGCAATCCTGATCCTCTCCGCCGGTCTTCTTACTTAGGTTAAAGCTAGAAGTTGATACGGCCACTCAGACGCATCGTCCGGTTGACGTTTGACGTCGTCACCACACCGAAGCTGCTCCCCGAATTGATGGTGGTTGTGGGGTTAGCGAACTGCGGCGTATTGGTAACGTCGAAGGCTTCTGCCTGCAGGTCGAAGGCGACGTTTCCCCGGATCGGGAAACTGCGCTTCAGGCCGGCATCGAGGTTGAAGATACCGGGACCACGCACACTGTCTCGGCCGGAATCACCAAAGCGCGGCGCCGTCGAGTTGCTGGAAGAAACCGAGACATACGCAGCCGGATTCAGATACTGATAGCCGTTTGTCGTCGTCGAAAGATGCTTTCTGCCACTGAATACGGGATCGACACCGGCTACCTGATCTGCGAGTTGCGTATTGCCGGGAGCATTGAGGTAGCTTCCTGAATCGGTAATGCTCATAGGCGTGCCGCTCACACGGCTGAGAACCGTGCTCAGACGCCAGTTCCCAAGCACGTAGCCGAGAGCCCCATGCGAGAGATAGGTCTGCCCCTTTCCAAAAGGAAGGTTATAAACCGTCCACCACTGGAAGTTATGCTTGCGGTCGTAGCTGGCAAGTGCCCAGTTCCGGTTCCAGTATGTGGGATAGGCAAAGATGAGACCATTCGCTTCGCTGTTATCGGCTGCATCCATCGACTTGGAGTAGGTGTAGACCACACCGGTCGATGCATGCCTGGTTTCCATGCGGGTCAGCTGCAATTGAAGGCCGTTATAGACAGACCCCTGGAAAGGCTGCAGGCTGTTGATGTCGGTATTGTTCGTATTCGCGCCGTACGTGGTGTTCAACAGGCGTCCGGTGTTGCCACCTCCTGGGGGCGCAGCATTGATATTCACCGAGCTCTGCTGGCGGATGGAGTGCGTACCGACATATCCCGCCGTCACCGTAAAGCGTGCCGGCAATTCACGCTGCACAGTGAGGTTATAGCTCTCGATATAACCGCGGCGGAAATTCTTCGGAATCGTCACCGTGGATAGATTCTCCGGCAGCGCGAGATATCCCGAAGAGATATCCGGGATCGTAATGGCAGGAATTCCTACCGAAGAAACCACGCTCGGCGTATCTGCGTTGAGATTTGTCGCAGCCACGTATCCCGTCGCTCCGGTGATGTTCGTCGTGATGCCCGCCGGATAGGCCTGCAGCAGTCCGCGCAGCGTATCCGGATCGTCCGTGATCCCGAAACCCGCACGAATCACAGTCTTCTCATCCGCACGATAGGAAAGGCCGAATCGCGGAACGATCATGCCCCATCCATTCGAGGTGAAAGCGCTGTTAGGAATGCCGCCCTTTCCACCCACCAGGATCGTACCCACGGTATGCGTTCCGTCGGTATCAGTGATGGTCGTTGCAATCGAAGGATCGAAACGCACCGTGCCGAAGTGATCGGCAACTGGCAGAGGGTAGTATTCATAACGCAGGCCATAATTCAGCGTCAGCGACGGCAGCACCTGGTACGTATCCTGTGCATAAAAAGCAAAGGTGGAATAGCGCAGAGCCTCGGGATTGAAGCTCTGGATGCTCTTCTGGTAGTTCTCAGCCTGCCCGAGGAGAAATGAGGCAAATGAATTCACCGCCGTTGCCGAACCGCCGGAATCAGCCGTGGCGCCGCCACTGAAGATAAACGATCCGCGCGGCGTAGCATAACTCCCCGAACCAGGCTGTACGTGGTTGATTGCAGCATGCAGATACTCGCCCCCGAAACGGACGCTGTGATTTCCATGCAGCCAGCTTGCATTGGCGTTGCCCGTGTACTGGTTATCCCGGAAGGTGAAGGGGCTGCCCGTATTCGCGTTGCCCAGGTTGGCATAAGTCGTGAAGTAGAACCCGGGAATGCCGCCATAGAGCGGGTTCCCGTTATAGTTAGTCCCCGGAATTCCAAGCGTATTCACGCCATAGTCGCCGAGAGCAATATCCGGAGCCTCTGCTTCGAGTCTCTGCCGTGTGTACCCGGCATTCCAGTCGGTTGTGAAATGGGAGGTGAAGGCGTGCGTAAAGCCAAGACCCACATTCTGGATGCGTCCCGTTGCCGCACCGGGCTGGCCGCCGTCATACGTGCCGCCGCCAGGATTCTCTCCAAAGACCTGCGGGTCGGAGATGGTATTCGGCGAGATGCTGTAGTGCCCAAAAAAGCTCGTATTCTGCGACGGGACATACGTGATCTTCGTGTCATAGTTTTCGCGCAGAAAAGCATTCACCGCGGACCCGAAGTAGTTATTCGTGAGAGCTCCGGCGCCTCCCGTATTCGGAGCGGGAAGATTCTGCAGCATGATCGACGCGGCCTGCACGATCCGGCTGCTGGGAATCAGGTCATTCGAGAAAGCCGTCTTCCCTGCGCCGCTCGTATTGCCCGTAGCGGGATCATAGATCGTGATGCCGGTGCCGCTGAAATCGCCTGCCCGCATCGCCGCGGTAGGAATCGAAAGCGTACCGTTGATCGCCTTATTGACCGAAACGCGGTTGTAATCGAAGAAGAAGAAGAGCTTGTCCCGAATGATTGGACCGCCGATCGATCCACCCACCTCGTTGTAAATATTCTTCTGCAGCACACCGGTGCGATTCTGCCAGGACTGCGCATTGAACTGCGCGATCGAGTTGTATTCCCACGCCGTACCATGCAGAGCATTCGTGCCGCTGCGAACGGTAACATTGATAGCCGAGCCACCGGCTGACCCCTGCTCTGCATTGAAGCTGCCTGTCACGACATTGATACTGTCGATGCCATCGGTCGGCGGCAGATAAGCGACCAGGTACGGCAGCCACGGATACGCGTCGACGGCTCCGTCGATACGCGTCGTGTTTGTCGCATTGGAGACACCGTTGACGTTCGTTGCCTGCGCGCGCTGAGGATTACCACCCGCAGAATTCTGCTCGGCTGGCGGTGTTGCGCCGGGCACGATCTTGTACAGGCTCTGGAAGTTGCGCCCCGTAGTCGAGGTCGTGGGCAGTTCCGAGACCTGTTCATTCGAAATATTCGAACTCGTCTCGGCGGTCTGTGTCTGCAGCATCGGCGGTGCGGTCGTGACCGAAACTTCCTGTGTCGCGGTTCCAATCTTCAATTGGAAATCGACACGCTGCACCGTATTGGCCAGTACAGGGATGCCCTGCTGCTCGGAGGGACCGAATCCCGTAGCCGAAGTCATCACCTTATACGTTCCAGGAGTCAGATCGGTGAAGGTGAAGGTTCCATCTGCATTGCTCGTCGTATGCAGCTCAATCCCTTTTTCAACGTTGACCGCAGTCACGGCGGCACCAGGAATTGCAGCGCCGGTAGGATCGAGGACGCTGCCCGTCATGGTGCCGTACAAAACCTGCGCATAGAGATTTCCAGTGCCGGATAGAAATGCCACAGGAGCAACGACCAACGGCATGCCTATGGTCAGTGCAAGGCTCATGCGTCCTGCCGCTTTTTTCAAGGACCTTCTTCTCCCATGAGGGCCTTTATTTTTCTGATCTGTCTGCTTCATGCCTCTCTCCAAACCCGCTCCCGGCGGGCGTATTCATGCCGGCTACGCGGGCTCTTTGAGAGCTCTGCACAAGAAATAAGTGCTCTACCCGCTGCGGATAGGAACATTAGGCAAGCGATGCAAAGACTCGCATGGTACAGATGTACCAACCCGCAAGCACACATCTCCAGGAGCCAGCAGTGTGTGCCGGTGTATATACTTTTTCTGCTCTCCGCATATTGGCCCATGCCTAACTTCTGTTTGAGACTGACGCCTCTGCTGCTCGCTGTTATCCCCTTTGCAGCTGGCTGTCATTCGCAATCCGACGCGATTGCTGTCATCCCGCGCACCACGGCAACACCGCTATGGGAGCCCATGCATCAGGGCATCGTCGAAACAGCGCGTCAGGACAAGATATCCGTGTATTGGAATGCGCCGCCCAATGAGGCATACGTAGAGCAGCAGATGGAGCTCTATGCCACGTTGCAGCGGCGCCATTATCGCGGCTTCATTCTCTCTCCCGACGAGACTCTGGCTGCCCGAACCGCTGTTCAGGAAACCATCGAGCGCGGCGTGCCGGTTGTCATCGTCGATGATGAGCTCGGACCACCTCCCTCACCCAGGCTCTCCTACGTCCGCAACGACGAAGCGGCGGGCACCATGCTTGCGGCGCAGACCATATCCCGGCTGCTGCATGGCAAAGGTTCCATCGCCATCATCGGCATCATTCCTCGCTCAGAGGCATCGCTCACGCGCGAAGATGCATTTGAGAAAGCCCTCACGCAGGTAGCTCCCTCCATTCACATCTCGATCCGGCGCTTCGGAGATACCTTCATCACGCATCAGCAACAGATTGCGCAGGAGGTCCTGACCGGCTCCGAACCGGTAGATGCCATCGTTGCGCTTTCAGGGATCGCCACACGCGGCGCATACTATGCCAAGCTGGCCAGTGAACCAAGATCGAAGATCGCGATCGTCGGCTTCGACCAGGATCTGCTGATGCCTCTCGAAACTGGCGATGTGGATGCAATCATCGCGCAGGACACGCGCACGATCGGACGCATCGCCATGCGCAATCTGGATGCGGAGATCCATCAGGAGACCGTTCCCGGCATTACGCTGGTATCTCCAATTCTGCTCACCCGCGACAACGTGCAGGCACCGTCCAATCAGCCTCTCTTTTCCTACTCCATCTTCCGCTGGAGCGGCTCGTGAGTCTCGTCCCCGAAGGAAGAGACTCGTCCCAGCAGCGCCGGATCACTGCGCCAGGTTGGATAGCCGCCGGTGCCGTGCTTCTCCTGTTCGCCGCGCTCGTCACCATCAGGCCATGGATGCACTCCATGCACAGCAGGCCTCAGGTGATGAATGGCGGACCAGCCGCGCTGGAACGCGGCACCTGGACAAGCTACGGCAGCACATGGAGTATGAACGGCAGCCGGCTCGAAAACGCTTCGGAAGAGCGCGGCGCAAGATACATTCTGACCTCGGAAACACAGGCGGACTACCAGATTGAAGCCGATATCCACATCACCTCCGCCGATGGAGAAGCTGGACTCGTGCTTCGCTCGCATGGTGAGGAGACGGGCGTCGATGCTTACCATGGCTACTTCGCTGGTGTGCGCGTCTCTGATGCCACACTCGAATTTGGCCGGGCCGATTTCGGATGGCAAGTGCTGCAACGCATCAGCCTGCCCGCAACACTCGATCTATCGCAGGGATTTCATCTGCGCGTCGTTGCCATCGGCTGCTCCTTCGGTGTGGAAGTCCGCTCCCCCTCTGGCGTGACGCAGGCGCTCACGACCGCAGACCAGGCGTGTATTGCGAGCGGACATTCCGGCGTTCGCTCAAACCTGACCAGCGCGGTGTGGGATCATCTCGCAATACGCTCCGCATCGAAAGAAGACCTCGCAGCCCTTCACCGCGAATCGGCAGGTGCTGTTGCACTTCCCATCGATGTCCCATTCGTTCCCCAGCTCACGGCGCGTTATGAGACCTCGCTTGAAGCCGAAGCCCGCAAGCGTGCATTACAAGCCGGAGTGCAACCCATCGTGACCTTCCTGATGCAGCCGGGCCGGCATCCGAATGTCACGCTGCAGGGAACGGTCATCTCTCTTCCTCCTCTGGTCGCCATCCAGGATGAAACCAACGCACTCATCGTGCCGGCCTTCCACTCGAATGCGCCCTTGAAGCTAGGCGATATCGTCCTCGCGCACGGCACTGTTCTATCGGAGCGCTTCCGCAGCAGCCTCGAGAATGCGGACATCCGCGTGCTCTGGTCCGATCTCGCCGTGCCTCCTCTGGCCGTCACCGCGGCGCAGCTCACGGGCGGAACCTATCGCGGACGTGCTATTTCGATCGAAGGCACGCTCGTCTCTACCTCAGATCACGACATCATTCTGCGTGACGGCGATCTGATCTTTCGCGGCGTCGTTACCGGCTCTACTGCGGATCTCCACCCCCTGGAACGCGGCAGCCGCATACGCCTGCGCGGCATCGCTACCTCACTCGATCAGTACACACATGGAACCTATCCCTTTGCTGTCGTCGTGGAACAGGTCGATGTCGTCAGTTCGCCGCCATGGTGGTCGCCACGGCATATTGCCGTGCTTGGACTGACATCCGTGCTGGTCCTGCTCTTGATTCAGATCGGACTGCACCGCGCGCAGCAATGGCACCTGCAATCGGTGATGAAAGAGCGCGAACAACTCGCCTTTGAGATGCACGACACGCTCGCACAGAGCTTTACCGGCATCGCGTACCTGCTCAACGCCGCCATCATGGAGCGGCGCGGAGAAAACAAGATGCAGACTCACGTGCAAAACGCTCTCGAGATGGTTCACATCAGCCATCGCGAGGCCAGCCGCACCATCGCTGCTCTTCGCCCGCAACTGCGCGATGCCACCGCGATTCTTGAAGCACTCGAACAGGTAGCCACGCGTCTGGTTACAGGAGATTCGCCCAAAATCCAGGGACATCTCACCGGACGTGTCACAGCCTTGTCGGTGCAGGTGACCGATGCGCTGTTCCGCGTCGGGCAGGAGGCAATCAGCAATGCTATCCAGCACAGCGGCTGCACGCAGCTCGAAATCCATCTAGTCCTGCATCGCCGCGAAGCCGCGCTCACCGTCCACGACAATGGCCGAGGCTTCGACGCCGCGGCGCAGCGTGGCCTCGGCATCACCGGCATGCACAGCCGCGCGGCAAAGGTTCGCGGCCGGCTTGAAATCCAGTCGGTTCCGCATCGGGGAACGTCCGTCTCCATCGTCGCCCCGCTTCCCTTGGTCAGCGGCCTGCTAAGGCCGCTGTGGCAAAGGATGCGCGCCTTTCCTTCACGCTCCATTCCACTCGGCAAGCTCGAAACAAGAAGTAAACCTTATGACTACTCACGCTGATAAAAAACAGATTCGGCTGCTCCTGGTGGATGACCACCCTATCGTGCGTTTCGGGTTGAGTGCATTGCTCGGCATGCAGGAGGACTTTGCCGTGGTGGCAGCAGCCAGCAGCGGGCGCGAAGCACTGGACATCCTCAGGCAGAAAACCATCGACATCGTTCTTGTCGATCTCCGCATGCCGGGCTTCTCCGGCATCGACACGCTCGAACAGATCCGCACGCAGGCTCCCCGCGTGCAGGCCATCGTTCTTTCAAGCTTCGAGTTCGACGAAGAAATTTATGCTGCGGTCAAAGCCGGAGCCAGGGGATATCTCCTGAAAGAATCTCCGCCGGAAGAGATTATGTCTGCCATTCGCTCCGTCTTTGCAGGCAGGCAGGCCTTCCCGGAGCGCATCGCCAAACGTCTTTCGGAGTCACGCATGACCGCAGGACTGAGCGCACGGGAGCGCGAAGTACTGGAGCTGGTCGCCAAGGGCTTAACCAACAAGGAAGTGGCAAACACGCTGCAAATCAGTCAATTCACGGTCCGCAATCATCTCAATCACATCACCGAAAAGCTCGAGGCGAGCGACCGCACGGAGGCTATCTTCATTGCCATCCACACCGGCCTCATTACCTTGCACTGACGTGCGTTCCATGCGCAGACAGCGCTGCCGTACGCAGGCAGAAGAACAGAATCGAACAAATGAACAGGAGAGACTTCATGGCTAGCTCCTTATTCGACCTCACAGGCCGGATAGCCGTAGTCGTAGGAGGAACCACCGGACTGGGACACGCCATCTCCATCGGCCTTGCAGAGGCAGGAGCCGATGTTGTGGCCACATCCCGACGCCAGGAACAGGTAGAACAGGTGGCCATCGAGATAGAACAGCTGGGGCGAAGGACTCTGCGCGTGACCAGCGATGTCATGCAGCGGGAGACGCTCGAGGCGCTGCATGCCCAGGTGATCGACGCTTTCGGTAAAGTCGACATCCTCGTCAACGCGCAAGGCATCACGCACAAGGCGCCCACTCTCCAGGAAAACGAGCAGGAGTGGGCGCGCGTGCTCGAGACGAACCTGACAGGCACACTGCGGAGCTGCCAGATTTTTGCGCCGGGCATGGTTCAACAGCAATATGGCCGCATCATCAACCTCGCCTCGCTCGGCACCTTCGTAGGCTTCAAGGAAGTAGCCGCCTACTGCGCAAGCAAGGCAGGCATCGGATCGCTGACGCAGGTTCTCGCCATTGAGCTCGCTATGTCCGGAGTGCAGGTGAATGCCATTGCGCCGGGCATATTTCCCACCCCGCTCAACCGCGCACTGGTGGAAGGGACAGTCAGAGGAAGCGAGCTGAAAATGCGCACGCCGATGGGGCGATTCGGTAACGCCAGGGAAGTCGCAGGAGCCGCAGTCTATCTGGCCTCCGAGGCAGCCGGGTTTGTAACCGGCGAGATCATTGCCGTCGACGGCGGCTTCCTGGCGAGCGCCGTCAATCAATAAAGCCGCAAACAGCAGGAAGGATTATTTCCGTGAAGATCACGAACGCATATGTGAACATCTGCTCGCCGGGACGGAATTTTGTCACTCTGAAGATAGAAACCGATCAGGGCATCTACGGTCTTGGCGATGGCACATTGAACGGACGGGAACTGGCCGTCGCCAGCTATCTCACCGATCACGTGCTTCCCTGCCTGATTGGCCGCGATCCATTCCAGATAGAAGACATCTGGCAATATCTCTATCGCGGCGCGTACTGGAGACGCGGGCCGGTCACCATGTCCGCCATCGCCGCAGTCGACATGGCGCTGTGGGATATCAAAGGCAAGGCGCTGCATACGCCCGTGTATAACCTTCTTGGCGGCCGCAGCCGGCAGGGCGTGATGGTCTACTGCCACGCCTTCGGAAAAGACATCCACGCAGCGCTCGAAGATGTCGCAAAACACAAGGAGATGGGCTATCGGGCGATCCGCGTACAAAGCGGCGTGCCCGGACTCAAATCGACGTATGGTGTGGGCAAAACGACCGGATATTACGAGCCCGCAGAACGAGGCCTTCCCACCGAGTATGAGTGGGAGACAGAGTCCTATCTGCGTTCCGTGCCGGGGTTATTTGCAAAGGTGCGTGAAGTCTTCGGCGAAGAAATCCATCTGCTGCATGACTGCCATCACCGCCTGACACCGATTGAGGCAGCGCGCCTGGGCAAGGAACTGGAGCCATTCCACCTGTTCTGGATCGAAGATCCCACACCCGCAGAATTGCAGGAAGGATTCAAGCTCATCCGCCAGCATACGACCACGCCCATCGCCGTCGGTGAGGTCTTCAATTCCCTGTGGGATGCGCATGATCTGATCCGAAACCAGTGGATCGATTACATCCGCGCAACCGTGGTACACGCAGGCGGACTGACGCACTTAAAGAAAATTGCGGACTTCGCGGACCTCTATCATGTAAAGACCGGATGCCACGGAGCCACAGACCTGTCCCCGGTATCCATGGCTGCCGCGCTGCACTTCGATACCGCCATTCATAACTTCGGCATCCAGGAACACATGCCGCATGCAGCGGAGACAGATGCAGTCTTCCCCCATGCATATTTCTTCAAGGATGGGTACATGTATCCGGGAGATAAGCCGGGATTAGGCATAGATTTCGACGAAAAGCTCGCATCACAATACGAGTATCAACGCGCCTATCTTCCCGTGAATCGCAGGCAGGATGGCACGCTGACAGACTGGTAATCCACAAAAACCCCGCAACGGCAGGATGCCGTTCTCCTCGAAGGAAAACGGCAGCGTTTATGCCTGACATGCTCTACCTTATATAGGAGAAATGCTCTACTGCGGAGTTATCCCCGATTCGAGCTGCGTTGCGCGGTTCGCGGTCTCACGCACGAGACACACGTTATCGACCGTCTCTCCGTTGATCTTGCACTGCGCATCGCGATGCCGGATCCAGGCCAGCTCTTCGCTCTTGAGAGATGCTTTCGCATCGGCGGACTGCGCGGCCTTCATCCGTGTCTGATACGCCCGGTTGAGGCGCGCATCCTGAAACGTCATTTCCTTCTGCACGCAGATGCCGACCTGAACGGTATTCTGGCGCGCACGCGCGATGCAGCGATCGTAGCGTGGTGAAAGTTGAGCAACGGCACACGCGCTGAACAACAGGAGCGCAGCACCAACGGTGATCTTCTTCATGCGGACACCTCTTCCGGTGTTACGACTTCTGGTGTGGCGAGCAGAGCCCCCCAGTTCAGCCCTGCGCCAAATGCAGCGAACAGGACTGGGCTCTGGACCGGCCCGGGATTGGCAGAATGCCATTCGGCCGCGGCAATCAACATCGACGCGGAAGATGTATTGCCATAACGCCGAATATTGACGAAACAACGCTCCATCGGCAACCCGATAGACTTCGCCACCTTTTCAATCAGGTTCACATTTGCCTGGTGCATGAGCATGACGCTCAACTCTGCAGACGTCAAGGCGTTTCGCTCGAGCAAGGTTTTGATCGCTGCAGGAATTTTGCGTGCCGCCTGCAGAATGACCGATCCGCCTTCCATATGCAGGAGCCCGCCCTCCATGCGCAGAATCTCGCAGGCATTGCCATCCGTGGCCAGCAAAGCGTCTTTCAATTTCAAAAAACCTTGATGCGCATCGATCAGACATGCACCGGCGCCATCGCCGAAGAGAATGGCCGTATCCCGACCATCCGGCGTCAGTTGCACGCGGCGGCTCATCACCTCGGAAGCCACCACCAGCACCTTGCCGGCCGAGGAGGCAAATTGCATGGCGATATGCATGGCGATCAAAGAGCCCGCGCTGGCAACAGGAACATCGAGCGCCAGAATCTGGCTCAGGCCGAGCCTGGCGGCGACAGAGGCCGCGGGCCCCGGACAGAACCGGTCCGCAGACCCGCTGGCAACGATCAGCATGCCGATTTCCGCAGGTACAACGCCCGCATTGCGAAGGCAGTCTTCGGCAGCCGCCACGGCCAGAGAAACCACATCCTCATTCTCGGCCGCGTAATGGCGCTCCTCGATACCGCTCTTGGCGACGATATCGTCAGCGGTCATATCGACCAGCGCCGCAATCTCCGCGCTGGTCACAACCCGCTCAGGAACATAGGTACCGAAGGCACGCAGATAGCTCACGCAACACCCTTATTAGCCAGGTAACCCTGTACTTTCTCAATGGTGTCGAACTTGCGCGCCGAAAGATCGCTGTCCGGAATCTTCACGTTGAACTCTTCTTCCAGACCGCTGACAAAGTCGGGAAGAGCAAAGCTATCCAGCAGGCCCGAATCGAAGAGCGATTCGTCATCCTGGGGTGTAATCGGTTCGCCTGCAACGGCCTGAAGAACTTTGATGATTCCCGGCTTTGTATCCATAATTTCCCTCTCTAACTCCGTCATTTTCCAGTCTGCGACCACGCATAACTACCTATAACTAATAGTCCTGAATGGTGCCTCGTTTTACAAACCCGTCGTAGCTCGACATGACGTCCGCAAACAAGGCGTCTGCCAGCACACGATACCCGGTGCCTGTTAGATGCGTGTGATCCGGTTGTGCATAACCTGCCGCAACCCAGCGCTGCATGGAGCCAAATCCTCCCTGCCGGGCGCTCCAGTCCCAGAAGGCGCAGTGATGCGTGCGGCAGACCTCGCGCTGAGCATCGATAATTCTTTCCGTTCCCGTATACGGGACATACGCCCTCCGCTGGATACGCCGCCCCCTGCGTCCGATTACATAGCTCGACCTTGCGATGGCCCGGTCTCCCGGCCCCAGCACCAGGATGGAGGCATCCGGAGAAACCGTGTGCAGGTGATCGATCAGGGTCGCGAAAGAGGCCTGATAATCCTCGCGCGTCCAGCTTCCCGCCGCTTCATTCGTGCCATAGGCAAGCACAATCAACTGCGGCGGCCGCGATGCAAGATAGGTATCGAACAGGCTGCGGTTCCATCGCAGAATCAGAGGAGCCTCCGCTCCGTTGATCCCGATCGCCTCCCAGGTAATACCGGGCTGCAGGGATACGGTGCCAAGAAGCCGAACCGGACCATCCCCGATCGTGGTAAAGCTGAAATCGTTGCGGCCGGGCTGGCACGAGAGTGTCACGCTGCCAGCCTGATCGGGCGACGCCGCCGGCGCTGTAGAGGATTCCTGCGTCTGCGCATCGGGCGGCTGAGGAGCCTGAGCCGGCGCGCTCTGAACCTGGGCGTTCTGCGTCTGCGTGGCTGCGCTTGTGACAAGAGCGGTAGGCACCGTCTGCACCGCCTGGCCGTTGTCTGTAACAGTGAATGACCCGCCGCCCTCTCTGCGCAGGAATTGAACATCAAGCGTCCTGCAGTTCACGCTGAGCGAGGCTGTCTCGCCTGCGCCCTGGGCTTCGATCGCTACGCCGCCCATGCCCAGCAATGCATCGCCCAGCTGCGTAAAGTGGGTGCCGAGCGTAGTCCATCCAGCGCTTTGCCCACGTCCTGACCCCAGAATGCGGTAACCGGCAAACGGATGCCCGGCATACGTGAACCCGACACTGGCATCGCCGAAGCGGGACTGCATCTGCGACCGCAGCTCTCCGGTAAACATATCGGCTGCCGTATGCGAGTCCCCAAACTGCAGCACGCGCACCGTCTGGCTCCCCTGCGGACCGCCCTGGGCGCGGAGCGCCGTGAAGAAGTTCTGCAGCGATCCAGCAAAGTGCAGGGCGCTTCCACCATGCGCCAGCCGGTCCTCGACAGACAGAGCAGTCGCTGCTTCCGGTGAGGCCTGCGCATAGCTCCTTTGCTCTTGCTCCGCAGCCATATCCGGGGCTGGAACAGCCGTCGTATTCCCATCGCCCGTCTCCTGCGGCTGTGGCACTGGACGCGCCTGCGGGACCGGCACATACGATTGATACGCCGGAGCGCTGCTCTTCTTCGACGCTCTGGTTTTCGCATGCGCGCCGGAAGACTTCCCCGCTCCCAGCCTTGCACCCTTCTTCCGGGCAGCCTTCGATCCGGCGGTATGCGAAGAAGCGGTTGTCGATGCCTTCTTTTTATGAGGCGTGGACGTGACCGCGGACGGAACCGCAGAGGACGCGACCGTAGACAACGCGACCGGGGCCGCGTGGACGGCAGCGCCACCGAATATCGCTGCCGCCAGGGACAGCGCTGCAGTAGGAGTGAAAAAGAATCGACTCACGGCTCTCATTCTTCTATTGAGGTCTTTGCGTTGAGTTAGACGAAGCCGCAGAGGAGCCGGCTGCCTCGGGAACGCCGGATGCAGGCGCTGGTACCGCCGTGGGTACCGCTCCGTCAGCCGGAGCTCCGACAGCCGGAGCATGGCCAGCCGGAACATGAACCGCGTCTGGAGCCACATCCGGCACCGCATTTCCGGCCGGTGCGGCCTCCTGCAGTTTCTTCACCGCTGGCGATGGCTTGGGTCGCGGAGCTGCTACGACCGGAGGCCCCTTCAAAGCCGTTGCCCCGGTCACAATGCCATGAGTCCGCTTCCAGCGATCGTAACCTGCATTCAGGTTCTCCATCAGCAGGTTCGCCACCAGCAATGCGCCAGGCGGCGTGGGATGGATCAGGTCTGCCGTCATCAATCGTGGCTGCGCCTCGTACCAGCGCCCGACCGTTCCCTCGCCGCCCATCGCATCGTAGGTATCGAAGAATGCGCACCCATCCTCCGCGGCAACCTTCTTCTGGATCGCTACAATCTGCGGAATCTCGGCCTGCGTGACGATCTCACCTCCCTGGCGGTCGCCACGATCCATCGGGGACATGATGAGGATCGGAACACCCGGCGCAGCCGCGCGGATGTTCGCAATCGCCATGGTCAATTCCTTCTCCAGCGTGGAAACCAGGCCGCTGAACTGGCTCTCGTTGGTCCCATAGTTGATCACCACCAGCTGAGGCCGTGCGGCGCGAAGGCTTTCCGTCAGCAGCTTCGGCTCAAAGGTGCGCGACAGAATCGTCGTCGTCGCGCCGTTCAGCCCCAGCGAGTCGTAGAGCACGCCGCTATGGTTGGTGCGGAAATCCACGCCAAACTGCTTCACCGTTCCACTCGTCACCCTCAGCGATACCTTGGTCGCGCCCTCCGGTAAAACAACCTGCTTCGTTGCGACAGCCTCTTCCGGAGCATCTGTACTAACCGTCTCGAGCGTGGCGTCGCCCGCACCGACCGAGAAGCTGCCTCCGCCCGGATACGTCAGATAGTGAACGATCACCGATGCCTGCGGTGCTCCGGTAAGCGTGTACGTCGTGTGCGCACCGGAAGAACCGGCAAAGACCGCTCCACCCAGCCCATAGCTCCCCTGCTTATATCGGCCGACCCCGGTGGCGTCTTTCTGCGACGACAACCAGCCGCTGTCGGATATCTCCACATGGCGATGGCCGTACCAGGCCCAGGGCTTCGCCGTCAGGTTAAAGCCATACCCCGCATCGCCGAATCGCTCCTGCAACTGCTCCCGCACGTCGCCTGTAATCAGGTCTGCGGTAGTCGGCGAGTCCCCATAGTGCACAACTGTCACGACTTCCTCGGCACCGGTTTCTACTGCGACAGTTTCGGTAGTGCCCTTCTCAACCGTGCTCTTCTCTGCTGCGCTCTTCTTCTGTTCCAGCTGCCATAACGCGGCAAAGAACGGGTCCAGCACCAGGTAATCGTCCACCATCACCGCGCTGATGGCTTCCGGCTGACCCGGCGCACGGCCGGTGGACTGGCGCGCCTCCGCCTGGGGCGGCACCAGCGGCTTCGGCCGCTGCGGCATGTGGTATTCCCATGCCTGCAGGAAGGTGGAAGGGTTCCATCCCTTGGAGTGGTCGCCATACCAGTGCGCTCCCGCAAGGATGCCCACTGCAACCGCAATCGTCCCTGCGGCCTTCCACGGAAAACCATGACCGGACTGCGACGTGGGATCAGAATTTGCCATACACGAACCCCGCGGAGCCTTGCCCGGCCAGAAACTCAATTGCGATCACGATCCCTGCCAATGCCACACCCTGAGCCCAGAAAGGCATCGCATCCGCCAGCTTCGCGGAGCGGTCAAACCAATCCTGCGGAATGCAGTGCGCCAGCACGGCAAACACCAGGACACCGGCGACAGGAAGGGTCACATTCTCCATGCCCCAGGTATGCGAACCGATCTGCTTCAAAACGACAATCGCCCCGGGAAGATCGGCAGCGCGGAAGAAGATCCAGGAAAAGCACACGAAGTGGAAGGTCAGAAGAGCCCCGGCAATCCGTCCCGGCAGCGACCCCACCCGTTTCGCTCCACGCTTCTTCCGCCACACGCTCCACAGGTAGAAAAGCCACAACCCCGTTCCATGAATGGCACCCCAGATCAGAAAGTTCCAGGTGATGCCATGCCAGAGTCCACCCAGGAGAAACGTGACCATGAAGGCATAGGCATAGGTAACAGAGGGAAACAGCCGGCTCTTCGGCAGGGACTCGAACAGGTAATCCGTCAGCCAGGAAGAAAAACTGATGTGCCAGCGTTTCCAGAAGTCCTGCAGGTTCACGGAAAGGTAAGGAGTGCGGAAGTTCTCCGGGATGGACAGGCCGAGCAGCATGGCCACGCCCATGGCGATATCGGTGTAGCCCGAGAAATCGAAGAAGAGCTGTAGAGCATAGCCATACACCGCCAGCAGGTTCTCGAACCCGCTGTAGAGCGCCGGCGTATCGAAGACTCGGTTCACAAAGTTGTTCGCCAGATAATCGGCGACCAATAACTTTTTGACCAGTCCGGTCGCAATCAACAAAAACGCCGTTGCGGCCGCCGGCTGCGTGAGCCGGAACGGCTCCCGCAGCTGCTTCAGCAGCTTGTGCATGCGGGGGATCGGACCGGCCACGATGACCGGAAAAAACATCGCTCCAGCCCAATATCGAAGTAAATTTGCTTCCGCCTTTCCTTCGCCGCGGTACAAATCGATGGTGTAGCTAAGTGCCTGAAAACAATAAAACGACAGGCTGAGGTGGAAGAGCCACCCCCACCGGAAATGCGGTGCCAGGGGTATCAGCTTCTGTCCCAGAAGGAGGCCGATATTGAGTAAAAGCGATAAAATGACAAGAATGCGCCGGGTTGTCTGGCTGCCTGTGCGGGTCAGCCCGAGTCCAACGGCCCAGTCGATGGACGCAGCAACGGGCACCAGCAGATAGACGGGGCCAAATTTTGCCAGAAAGGCGAGGTTGGCCAGCAACAACAACACGATCTGGAAGCTGCGATGTCTCGCCAGCAACCAGTACAGCCCACAAATAACAAGAAAGAAGACGAAGAAAACCGAAGAGCTCAGGGACATACAGCCACGCTTGTTCGAGAATACGTGCTCGACTTCAATTCGAGTAGCTCGGCAAGAGGGATACATCGTGGCGGGTAACTAATGCATCACACCCCCCAGCGTTTTATAAGGATCTCGTCTCGCAGGTATTCGATTGATTCGCACCAAAACCAGGATGGGACTGGTTGACACCAATTCGCCCGCAGACCACAGTGCTTCGGCACTGCAGCCTTATCAGGAAGATTCGTCCTCCATGGCGCGCTTCCGTAACACTGTTTCCCGTCAGTATCGGCGTCTGCTCCAGCACCCCCGGCTTCTTATCGGGATGGGTGCGTTCGCGATCGCTGGCACTGGCTCAGCGGGCACGATGGCATACTACCTGCGCCCTGTCGAGCCGCTCCCCGCATCGATCTCCACGACGCAGTACATGCAGGCCACCGTGTCGGCCCAGCAGGCGCTCATGGCGCCGCCCAAAAGCACGCATAAGAGCTTCAACCCGCTCCGCGGACTGGCTTCCTGGTATGGCTCCGTGCTGCATGGGCACACCACGGCATCGGGCGAAGTCTTCGATGAATCCCAGATGACTGCCTGCCACAACAGCCTGCCATTCGGGACACGCGTGCGCGTAACCGATCTGAACTCCAATAAGTCCGTCGTTGTCCGTATCAACGACCGGGGTGTTCTCTCGAGCGGCCGCATCATTGACCTCTCCTCTGCCGCAGCCGAGAAACTCGGCATCCTGCGAGCCGGCATTGCCAGGGTCAAGCTCGAAGTGCTCGGCACACCGGCACACCCGGACCCGGGCAAGAGCTAGCTATCCCGGCGGTTATCTCCGTCGGTAGCGATCTCCAGAGAAGCTGTGGGCTCCTGTTCGAAACCCACACCAGCCCCCCAAAAGACAAGAGGGATTCCGCAGCTCAACCAGCCGCGGAATCCCTCTTGCCCATAGTATGGATGCCTATTGCCCGGCCCGGCGCAGACCGCGGCTTCAGGGCCTGGCAATCTTCGCAGGCTGCAACTGGGGCCAGCCTCCCGCCAGAGACTTATACAGGCTGACCGCCGCGCTGGCGCTGTTCAGATGGCTCGTTGCGTAAGCGTCCTCGGCCTCGAGCTCCTCCCGTTGCGCATCCAGGAGATCGAGCAGGCCCGTTGCGCCCTCTCGAAACCGGATATCCGCCAGGTCGGCTGCCCGCTTGCTGTCCGCAGCAGCCTGGCTGAGTTGCGCATCCTGCTCGCGGGAGCGCGCATAGCGCACCAGCGCGTTGTCCACATCCTCGAGAGCCAGCAGCACCGTTTGCTGATACTGTGCGAGCTGGGCATCGCCATCGGCCTGGCTCGCCGCGATCCTGGCCTTCACCCTCCCGCGATCGAGAAATGACCAGTCAATATTCAGCGCGGCCATGTTTACCGGGCTGAATCCGTCAAAAGGCGAGTCCGAATGATACTCGGCTATGCCTAAAAGACCGGCAAAGTTCAATCTCGGAAACAGATCTGCCGTCTGGATGCCGATCTCTTCCGTGGCGGCGTGGAGACGCTGCTCCGATGCGTTGATATCCGGGCGCCTGCGCACCAGCTCCGCCGGCGTGCCGGGATCGATCCCCTCCGGCAAGTCCGGCAGAGGCTTCTGCGCATCCAGCTCGGCGACAAGCGTATCCGGCGACTGGCCGCACAAAACTGCCAGCCGGTGCTCATCGAGAGCAATGGCCGACAGGAGCGCGGGAATGCGCGAGTTCGTGCTTTCATACTGCGCGCGAGCCCTTGCGGTATCGAACTGCGTACCGCGCCCGGCAGAGTAAGTGGCCTCCACGAGCTTGACCGTCCGGCCTTCGTTCTCGGCATTCTGCCGAGCGACACGAAGCCGCTCCTGCTGCCCTCTCAGATCGATGTACGTTGCAGCAACCTCTCCGACGATCGCCACCTGCATCGCCGCCTGGTCGTTTGCGGTCGCAAGCAACTGCTGGTGCTGCGACTCGATATTGTGACGAACACGCCCGAAGAAATCGAGCTCCCAACTCGCATTGAGCGTCGAATTCGAGTAGCGATAATTCCGTGGATAACCGAAGGCCTGACTGGCCGCGAGCTTCTCCCGGCCGACGTCCTCACTTGCTGTGACCGTGGGATAGCGATCGAACTTGCTCAAGCGCCAGAGAGCATCCGCCGCATCGTAATGTGCGAGAGCAGACCGCAAATCATTGTTCGAGGTAAGAGCCCGCTCCACGAGCGTCGTCAGTTCGGGATCATGGAAGCTGTGCCAGAACTGTGGATCTGCAGCTTCCACCTGAGGCGATCCAGTCGTCGCACGCGAAGTCCCGGGTGCGACGAACTGAGCCGGAAGAGCCATATCCGGTCGCTTGTAGTGCGGCCCGACGGAACAGGCAGCGCAGCACAAAGCTACGATCGTTGCGAGCAAGGCATTAGATATACGCATCGACCTTCTCTCCTTCCTCACGAAACTCTTCCTGAAGCGTCGCCCCGCTCAACTTGCGCAGAGCCACGTAAAAGACGGGTGTCAGGAAAAGGCCGAACAGCGTAACCCCGAGCATGCCGGAAAATACCGTAACGCCCGTTGCCTTTCGCACTTCGCTTCCCGCGCCGTGTCCGAGCAGCAGCGGTACGGAGCCGGCGATGAATGCGATCGAGGTCATGATGATGGGCCTCAGACGCAGACGGCAGGCTTCCAGAGCCGCCTCGATGGTGCTCTTCCCATGAAGCTCGAGCTCGCGCGCGAACTCGACGATCAGGATCGCGTTCTTGCAGGCAAGCCCCATCAGCACGACCAATCCGACCTGAACAAAGATGTTGTTATCCCCGCCCGAGAGCCAAACCCCGAACAAAGCCGCAAAGATACAGACCGGAACAATGAGGATGACAGCAAGCGGAAGCGTCCAGCTCTCATACAAAGAAGCCAGCACGAGAAACACAAGCAGAATGGCCAACGGAAAGACGACAGCCGCCGCATGGCTCTGGGTTGTCTGCTGATAACTGAGGTCGGTCCATTCCAGCACCATGCCTGGCGGAAGGACTTTCTTCGCGATCTCCGTAAGCTTGTCGACGACCTGTCCCGAGGAAAGAACGCGCGGGTCCGAATCCCCGATCACATCCGCCGCCGGATAGCCGTTGTAGCGCATGACGGGATCTGGCCCGTATGTCTGCTGCACCGTGGCCACTGAGCCGATCGGCACCATCTCTCCGTTTGCGTTGCGCACGCGGAGATTGGTGATGTCCTCGGGGCGCTGCCGGTACTGGCTGTCTGCCTGCACCATCACGCGGTAGACCCTGCCAAACGTATTGAAGTCGTTGACATAGTCGGAGCCCAGATAGGTTTGCAGCGTGTCGAACACATCGGAGAGAGAGATCCCCTGCGCCTTCGCCTTCTCACGATCCACATTCACTTCAAGCTGTGGAATGTTCGACTGATAGGACGAGATGGGATACGTCATGCCGGGAGTCTGCGCTACCGTAGCCTGGAACGCAGACAGCGCATGCTGAAGAGCTCCATAGCCGAGGCCTGCACGATCCTCGATGTAAAGGGAATACCCGGAACCATTGCCAAGCCCCTGAATAGGCGGCGGCATCAGCGCAAACGTGATCGCTCCCGGAATCTGTGAGTATTTCTTGTTGATCTCCGCAACGATCTGGGACGCGGACTCGTGGCGCTCATCGAAATCCTTGAGACGGATATAGGAAGTCGCAAGATTCGGTGTATTGGTCACCTGCAACGCGTTGTAGCCAGACATGGCCGGCAGCATCTCGACGCCATCGACCTCATGCGCCTTGCTCACCATCTCCCGCAGCACCGCATCGGTACGCGCCAGCGAAGCGCCTTCCGGCAGCTTTGCGCCTCCGAAAAGATAGAGCTTGTCCTGTGTCGGGATGAAGCCGCCCGGCACGCGGTTGAAGAGCACAAAGATCGATCCCAGCAGGCAGGCATACGCAAGGAAGACGACACCGCGAACGCGGAAGCTGCGTCCTACTGTTCCCTGGTAAGCCTCGGAGCTGCGCTGGAAGAAGCGGTTGAAAGGACGGAAGAACCAGCCGAGAGCAAAGTCGATAGCCTTGGCCAGCCCGTCCTTCGGCGCGCCGCGCTCGCGCAGCAACTTCGCGGCAAGAGCCGGAGACAGCGTGAGCGAGTTAATTGCAGAGATCACAGTCGAGATAGCGATCGTCACAGCGAACTGCTTGTAGAACTGGCCGGTAATGCCCGTGAGGAACGTCATAGGCACGAAGACCGCGCACAGCACCAGAGCAATCGCGATGATCGGACCCGAAACTTCCTTCATCGCACGATGAGCAGCATCGCGAGGACTCAGGCCATGCTCGATGAATCGCTCCACGTTCTCGACGACCACGATCGCGTCATCGACCACGATGCCGATGGCAAGCACCAGGCCGAACAGGGTAAGCGTATTGATGGAGTAGCCCAACAGGTAGAGCCATGCAAATGAGCCGACAATCGATACAGGCACCGCGACCAGTGGGATGATCGAAGCCCGCCACGTTTGCAGAAACACGATGACGACGATGACGACCAGGATGACAGCTTCGACGAGCGTATGTTCAACAGCGTTGACCGATTCCCGCACGAAGACCGTCGGGTCCCAGACAATCCTGTAGCCCACACCCGCGGGAAACATCTTCGAGAGCTCCGCAAGCTTCGCGTAGACATCTTTTGCCACGCCGAGCGCATTGGCTCCCGGAGAAAGAAAGATGCCGATAAACGCCGCGTCGCCCGTGTCGATGTAGGTGTGCAGTGTGTAGTCGCTCGAACCCAGCGAGACCCGTGCGACATCCGAGAGATGGACGATCTGACCATTCGGTCCGGACTTGAGAATAATGTTCGAGAACTCTTCCGGCGTTGTCAGACGTCCGCGAACATTGATAGAGGTCAGAAAATCAGGCTTGTTCGGTGAGGGCTCCGCACCGAGCTGTCCAGCGGAGACCTGGACATTCTGTTCCCGGATCGCATTCACCACATCGTCTGCGGTCATCCCGCGTGAAGCCAGGCGATTCGGATCGAGCCACACGCGCATGGCATAATCGCCTGCGCCAAGCATCTGCACATCGCCGATGCCGGTCAAACGCGATAACTCGTCCTTGACGTGAATGACTCCATAGTTGCGGAGATAGAGCGAATCCGCCTTCCCGTCCTTCGAGACGAGAGCCACATACATAAGAGGAGTCGGCGATTGCTTTTGCGTCGTTACGCCGAACTGCCGCACCTCATCCGGAAGACGCGACAAAGCCTGGCTGACCCGGTTCTGCACGCGCACAGCAGCCGTATCCGGATCGACACCCGGGCGGAAGGTCACGATCACCTGAAGACTGCCGTCCGAACCGGAAACAGACTTCATGTACATGATGCCCTCGACGCCGTTGATGGCTTCTTCGAGAGGTTCTGCGACAGTTTCAGCGATCGCTTTCGGGTTCGCGCCAGGATAGTTCGTGTGAACAACCACACTCGGAGGAACGACTTCGGGATATTCGCCCGAAGGAAGAATGGGAATCGCGATCAGTCCAAGACAAAAAATGATGATGGACAGAACGATGGCAAAAATAGGACGGTCGATGAAGAATTTCGAGAAATCCATGCCGTGCTCTCCTTACTTCGTTTCTGCCGAGGCAAGCGTGGTTGAGTCCGGGAGCGAAGCATCCATGCTCGTCATCGTTGGCGAAATAGGTGCACCGGGGAAATAGATCAGCTGCAGTCCGCCGACGATGACCTTGTCCTGAGAAGAAAGGCCGGACTTGACGATGCGGAGGCCATCGACCGTTCCACCGAGAACGACGTCCTTGCGCTGCGCCGTATTGTTCGGACCGACGACATAGACATACTTGTGGTCCTGATCCGTCAGCACAGCCTTGTCGTCGATGAGCGTGGCCTGCTGCACCGCCGCGCTCTGCAGCTGAACGCGCGCAAACAGCCCGGGCGTCAGCGTATGGTTGGGGTTCGGGAGCACGACTCGAGCCCGGATCGTTCCCGTGGATGGATTAAGTGAGTTATCGATGAAATCGATGTGCCCGACATGCGGAAAACCCTGCTCGTCGGCAAGAGCAACCCGGACTGGATTATCGGAGCCAACGGCAGTACCGTGGCGAGCGCTCTGCTCAAAACGCAGATAACTCTGCTCGTCGCAATCGAAGTAGACATAAACCGGGTCGACGCTCGCGACAGAGGTCAGCACGGTCTGGTCTGCCTGGGCAAGGTTGCCCAGCGTCAGCAGGGTGCGGCTTGTACGGCCGTCAATCGGAGAACGTACTTCCGTATAAGACAAGTTCAGCTGCGCCGATGCCAGGGCCGCCTCTGCGGCCTTAACCCGGGCTCCGCTCTGCAAAAGATCGGAGCCCCTGTTCTGCTCTTCTTCCTGCGAGATGGCATCCGACTTCTTCAGCCTCTCCGCGCGGTCTTCCTGAATCTTTGCGAAGTCCGCGGCCGCATGCTCGCGCTCGAGCTCCGCCTCCGCGCTGTCCGCGGCATCCTTATATGGGCGCGGATCGATGACGAAGAGAAGATCTCCGCGGTGGACCATCTGTCCTTCGTGGAAGGCAATGCGGTCGATATAACCGGTAACTCTCGGCCGAATATCCACGTAGTCCGTGGCCCAGACGCGGCCATTGAACTCGTCGGAAATTCGCACATCTTTGACAACAACCGGTGCCGCGCTGACGAAAGCCGCGGATGCCGCAGGCTTTGCCTGCGGAGCCTGTTTACAGCCGGCAACGACGATGAGAGCGCAGAGAGCGAGCGCCCAGAGGCTTCGGCTGGCGAGCACCGATCCTTCTTTGGATGTGGCTTGCATGTGGGTTCTCCATTTATTAGAGCGGTCGTTTCAAAATAGATGCAGCGGAATCCAGAGCGATTCAGACCAGCGCAACTTTTTATGAAACGTGTGCTCCAATAAAGAAGAAAGGAGGAGCCATGGCACAACGGGGGCGTCCTAAGTGTTTTGACCCCGCGGCAGCGCTGGATGCAGCGGTGCTGCTGTTCTGGGAGCGAGGATTCGAGCAGACCAGCGTGGATGAAGTTGCGGCAGCGATGAATCTCTGCACGTCGAGCCTCTACTCCTCATTTGGCGACAAGGAGACTCTCTTCCTCGCCGCGGTGAACCATTATCTTGCCGGCAGAGGCGAGGTGTACCGCGAGGCGGTGCGAGAGGGAAAAACCGCGCGAGAAGGTTTCGCGAAACTCTTCGAGGTTTCGGCAAACGAATTGACGCGCACCGATCAACCCCGCGGCTGTCTGCTTTGGCTCGCGCTCCCCACCTGCTCGCCCAAGTATGAAAAGTTACAGGACGAGATGAACCGGCTTCGAGCTTCGTCGGAAGCAGGCTGGCTGAAGCGATTGCGGGAAGCGGTACGGCTCAAAGAGCTGCCAAAGAATACGGATATCGATCTGCTGGCCTCCTATTTCCGCACGACTCTCTCGGGAATGTCCCTCCAGGCGCGCTCTGGTGCGACCAAAGAACAGCTCATGAAGATTGGCCAGCTTGCGCTCGCAATATGGCCGAAACCATCCCGGAAACCGGCACAGAAAACCATGACAACTGCCTCGAAAAACCGATAGCGTTCTTTAGGCAAGAACCCAATGTGTAATTCGATTGGTCGGGGCGGAGGGATTCGACCCTCCGAACCTCTGCTCCCAAAGCGTAACGAACACCATACTCCACATTTACCCGCAATTACCATTGCGCCACAAACAACTGATTTATAAGCACAATTCCATGATCACGCTTTACTCCTGACTACTCTCTCTTCCTATAGATAGTCCCCACAAATATACCCACAGTGTCCCGAATTTCCTTGACCTCGGGTCTTTGCCCGTAGATAGTGAAACGCGTCGGCCCGGTGCTACCAACACCGAACCGACGCTGACCATATCGCCTATACGGAGGCAATGATGGCTTCTCGCCACAATAGCACCCCCGTGCCTGTTTCTCAGAAGATCCGGAGCATAGCTCTCTACGCCCGAGTCTCAACTCTCAACGGACAAAACCCTGAACTGCAGCTCGCAGAGCTCCGCGAGTATGCCACACGCCGCGGCTGGACCGTCGCCGGCGAGTACATCGACCTGTGCGTCTCTGGCGCAAAAGAGTCTTGGCCGGAGTTCAACCGCCTGATGGCCGACGCGCACCGGCGCCGCTTCGACGCAATCGCCTGCTGGAAGCTCGATCGTCTTGGCCGCAGCCTCAAGCATCTGGTCCTCACCCTCGAGGACCTGCAGGCCTACGGCGTCGCCTTCCTGGCCCTCCGCGACAACCTCGATCTCTCGACCCCATCCGGCCCGCCTCATGTTCCATGTTGTGGCCGCTATGGCCGAGTTTGAGCGTGCGCTGATCCGAGAGCGCGTCTCCGCCGGCATCCAAGCTGCCCGAGCGTGCGGCAAGCGCATCGGCCGGCCGCGGGCCTACGCGAACCCTGACCAGATCCGCGAACTGCGCGGCCAAGGCGTCCCGTGGCGCGCGATCGCCAGGCAGATGGGCATCGGCACCGGCACGGCGATGCGGGCGGTTCAGTAACCAGCTTGAGAGGAGAGAGCTATATGACTTTGAAATACGACTTCAAAGCAGCACGTGAAGAGGCTTTGAGCGCATTTGGTACCGCTCAACGCCAGCATGTCATCTCCGCAGACATGACTCTTGAAGAGACCTTCGAGCACTACATTTCACTGAGATCGCTTGGCGCACACACCACCCAGGGTCGACGGCCTGTGGCGAGCTACGTAAGCGCACAAACCCGGCGCATGGACCAGAATCACAGGAAGGCACTCCTGCTGTTCTTTCAAGAAGCCTCGCTTTCAGATATCCATTGGTATGACCTGAAAAATTACCAGAGCGCTCGGTCCACCGGAGCTGAACCCTTCATTCGCTATCGTCGACCGCAGGATGAGTTCCCGAGGCGCAACCGCAAAGGCGAAATTCTCGCTCCGCCCAAAGGGAGAACGCCCTGTCCGGTGAAACCGCAGCAGATCAATCAAGAATTGGCCACCCTTCACAAGATCTTGATGTATGCCGAAACGTGGTCTAAGGATGATCAGCGCTATTATCGTCAGCTTCGGGCGCAGAACGAGGGCATTGCGCGAGCGTTGACACCGGAAGAGCAGAAGCTGTGGCTTGAGGCATCCCTGAGTCGGCAGCGATGGATGATCGTTCACTGGTGGAGCGTGGCAAGCATCAATACCTGCATGGGCGCGAATGAACTTAACGGCCTTCGGATCGGTGACATCAATCTCAGCCAGCAGGTAGTCACCGTTCCATGGTCATCCGCGAAGAATAAGTATCGAAAGCGGACGATCGCTATTGAGAATGAAAGCTGCTTATCAGCGTTCGAGCAACTCATCGCCAGGGCCTATGACCGCGGTTCGCGAGATCCTCAGCACCATCTCTTTCCTATTGGAAAGCGGGGAGGACATGCCTACGATCCGGCGCGCCATATGACAGGAAGCGGAATTAAGCGGGAATGGAATGAGGTCCGAGCGGCGACGAACCTGCCATGGGTGGATCCATACGGGATGCGGCACACTGGCGCTACTCGCCTGGCTGAAGAAGGCTTTCCTATCGACATCATCATGGCGCGCATGGGACATGCAACGGAGGAGATGCGCCAGCACTACACCCAGATCAGCCTTTCGGCGCAGAGAAGATGGATGCAAGCCCATTCGCACGCAACGTCTTTGCCGGACATAACGGATACCTCTGCATCCATTGCTGAGGCTCTTCAGTTGCTTCGCATAGCTGGAATCACGCCACAGGACCTCGCGGGAGCACACTGAACCTGTTTGAATCTACTGCATGCAACTGTGCCTCATCTGATTTCAAGACGGCAACCACCGCGATCTTTGCTGGCTAGATCAAAAGAAAGGCCGCGTGTTGCGGCCTTGTGTTAAAAAGGGATTTGCTTGGTCTCAGTTCGTGACTGCTACCCCGGACCAGACCGCGCACCAGGTGCTTACACCCGATACTGACTTCACAAATACAGGGCATCCGGTACCGGCTCCAGCAGCCTCACCAGTGTTGCGTCCATCTATGCAAAAGCTCGTCGCTCCCAACGAGTATTGAGTTGCCAATGGTAAATTCGCAAAGGTGTAGCTGCTGCAACTCAACGGAGCTAGGGCGGTCGGTCCCGCGAATCGGTTGTAAGGCTTGTAATCGTCAAGAGACATTGTCGGCGCAATGAAATAGAAGGTTCCAGACGACGATGACGAAAAGGAGGCATTGATACTTAAGCCGGTCAATGACGTAGAGGCACCATCGGCCAACGTGGCACCTTTGGTTATCAAGCGAAAAAACATTGAGGTATTGGCAGCTGATTGATAAGCATAAGACGTGTTTGGATTGCCAGAGGAGCCAACAGACGAGATTGCTACTTGATAAAATGCTGATGGCCCCGCAACCCAACAGCTCAACGCAATTGCTCTCGAAGCTTCCCACGTGAGGCCACTTACAACAGGAAGCGTGGCCCTCCCAGACACTTCCGAGGTTAATGTAAGACAGATGACATTAGGATTGGTACCACATTCCTCATATATCTCTCTTGGCACCGCATAGCCGTCAAGCGCTCCCCCCAGAAGGCTCGAAAGTGTAGTTATAGTGATGTCTGAGCCCGATGAGCAGGTCCAGTTTGACGCTGTCTCAGGATCGAACGTCAGACTGCCCCCGGTGGACATACTTCCCAAGCGGAGCCGTTCGGTTCTGCGCTGAAAATCGCGCTCGACACGAGCAGAGCGATAATCGGCCAACTGGTCGACCCCTAGGTTTTCGAGAACGATGCTGCCCTTAAACACATCCAAGTCTTCATACCACGCATCCTGGATGTTGGCTTGGGACGACAAACTTCCTATGTACGCCACTGCGAGCAGTATCCCGGTTGATCCGGTGTTTCCCCAACCGTCATTGTGGTCACAGTTGAATGCGTATAGACCACCGAGTATCTGAAATACATAGCAGCCCATTGTCGGTACAAGGGAAGTGGGCAGCGCGTAAGTTGAATACATGTTGCTGCCGTAGATGCCCGTCATGTGCATCTGCACGCTAGCGCTTGGGTGCACATAGATCAAAGCTTCACCAAAGCCCTCGAAGGACACACCATAGAACTCTACGGCGTTGGTTCCGCCGACTCGCCCTCCGTACTGAGAGTCATTGAACTGGAACAGCCCATAAGGTGCATCCCCTATGTGCGTGCGAATGAACCTTATCGATGCTCCGTTCAGGCCGGTGGCATAAGACGCAAACAAACAGCCTGTAGTGTCACATGCATACACCAGGTAATCCTGAGTGTTCGTGTAACCGATGTTGAAAATCCCAAATATTGCGCCGAAGGCGGAGTTTTCCAGCGATGTGTGACCACCAACCGCATTGAGCCATAGGCCAACCTTAGTGCCGAGGACTCGTGAATTGCGAACGAATCCCTGGTTGTTGCACTGAATGGCGATAGTTCCAGCCTGGAATGCGGAATAGTTAGGTAGTGCAGTAGCTGTTATGGTGGCGCTTGAAACAGTCTGCGATGCTCCACTGATCGTATAAGTTCCAGTACCTCCCGTACCTGTACCAAGCGCAGTAATTGTGCATTGCCCTAAGGGACATGGAGACATCCCACTTCCGCTGATCGACTGACCGACAGCAATAGTACCGCTTGTGACAGCAGTAACCGTCAATGTGTTCCCTGAGATTGAACCAGTGAATACGGCCTCAGCAATAATCCATCCGCTTGTCACCAGGGCAGACGGGCTGCTCGGAATACCATCATTCCCAATAATAGTGATGCCATCGCATATAAAACATGCCCCATTTAGCGTTAATGCCGGCAGGAGATCAATAACCGTGGTGCCTATAGAGGGATTCCAGTTGATTGTGCTCGAGATCTCCGTATATGTTCTTGCATCACCTATCAAGTGCGGGGAATTGAAGAGCACGGGAGTCTTGAGCCCGTAACACACGCCTTGCGCCGGCAAATAGACTGGCTGACCTGTGCGCGTAGCAAGATAATCAGCCCGAGAGAGTGGCTGGTAAAGATCAGCCGAGCTCTCAGTAACAGCTCCAAACCAGCGAACATCGATAGTGCCGCTAAACAAACGGCCCCAGCGTCCCGAACTCAAAGCATAGGTGTAATTGACGGTAATCGACTGACCAGAGCTAGGGATCGCAGCCGCTGCAGAAGTCAGGCAAACATAGACCCACCATTCATTGTTGGCGATTGCAGGCGTGTTGCCTGTGTTGGACGCCGTATACGCTTGCCAGATAACCCCGTTATACCAAACGTATGCACCCTTTGCGTAGGTAGTCGTGGAACTCCATGCTTGCACAAAGTTCAACGTCCATGCGCCAGTCGTGTAATTGATCGTGCCGTATATCCCGGTACCGTAGAGCGTTCCGAAGCCCAAGTCGGTGACCGTAACTCCCGCCGAGATAGAGATATTGACTGTAGTAGGCAGAATCCCCTGCCCGGCAGTAAGGGTCCCAGTGATACTGGTTGCTCCTGTTGCCTGTACCGTTGTAGAAACAGCCGTAGTCCGGTCAGAAGGACAAACAACAACACCGCCATCAGGCCATTCTGTAGACGTTGCACTGAAGATAAAGTCTCCGCCACCCCCATCGGGCGAAGAATCAGGTCCTGCTGTCGAAGAGGAGAAGCAAGCAACAATAGCAACGGTGAGATCACTCAGTGAGGTAGACGATGTGCTGGCTAGCGTAGCAATGGTATCTGTTGTTAGCAAGGTGCCTCCTTAGAATGGCGGATCCGACACATAGTAAATTACATGCCTTCCGCGTCTGAGGGGTATCAGGAGTTCGGGGATACGCCTCGAGTAAAAAACAAATCATCTAGTTTAGGGACACCGCCAACTCGGCTCGGCGGACCATTGTTTTCAGACAGTTGCCTCGTTATCAGGCGGACGGTTTTCGGAACGCCGCCTGGCCGGGCTAGGCCATGTGCCACGCAAGGACAGCAGCGCCAGCGATCGTCGTCCGTCTAATCTTGCTGAGCACTACCGCAAGAATTTGACCAGGCCACACGTTCGATTTCAACGCGCGAGCGCCCCCTGAAGCAAAAGAAAGGGGGCCGCGCATCTGCGGCCCCCTAAAAGGAACTTGCGGGATGCTAGTTGGTGACTGCCACTCCGGACCAAACCGCACACCAGGTGTTCACGCCCGACACAGACTTAACAAACACAGGGCATCCAGTACCCGCGCCATCAGCCTCGCCGGTATTGCGACCATCTGTGCAATAGCTGGTCGCGCCAAGCGAAAACTCCACAGCAGATGGCAGGTTTGCCAATGCGTAGTTAGTGCAACTCTGGGGAGCTAGAGCAGTAGGACCAGCGAAACGGTTGTATGGAGCAAAGTCGTCATACGTCAGCATCGGCGCGATGATGTAGAGAACATAAGCTCCCGACACCGACGAAGAAATCGAGAACTGAAGCGTCGTCAGACTAGTGCTCGCCATATCCGACAACGTCACGCCTTTGCCGTAATAGCGACCGATGGTTTCGTTGCTTAGAGGGATGGTGGTGCTATACGACTGAAACAAATCCACATAGGCCGCACTTGCATTTTGAGCCCTTACCTGCACGTAGCCCGAATACGTTGATGTGGCGAACCATCCTGACATCGCAAGGGCGCGAGCAGTATTCCATGTGATATCCGAACGAACAGGTAGGCTAGCGACCACACCCGTCTCCGCAGTGCAGGATATGCAAATCACATTTGGGTTGGGGCCACACTCTTCGTAAACTTCGCGCGGGACCGTATAGCCACTCAATGCTCCTGCCAGAAGTGTAGCGAGTGGCGTAATCGCCACCGTGGTACCCGCGTGAAGCGTGTAATTGGCAGTATTTTCCGGATCAAGCGTCATGTTTCCGGTGTGAGCCATGCTCGGCAAGCGAAGCCTCTCCGTGCGCCGCTGAAAATCCGTGTCGGTCCGATTTGCCCGGTAATCTACAAAGCTCGCCCTACTGAATTGTGTGGGGGTTCCCCACACGACGCTTCCCTGGAAGATATCGAGGGAGGTGTTCCATCCGGTACTGACGGTGTTTCCAGCAGCCAGCGTCTCGCCTATGTAACATTTGGCGATGGCGCTGTCACCACTCGTGTCCCATCCTCCATTGTGATCGCAATCGAACACGCTCAGACCGCCGAGGAACTGAAAGAAATAGCTCCATGGCTCCGGGACGAGAGAAGTCGGGAGGTTATAGTTCGCATAGCCATTCGTGCCCGACAGTCCGCGGAAAACAAACTGAGGATCACAGAACGGAAGCGTGTAAACAACGGCCTCGCCAGGACCTTCAAGGGAAGTGTCGTTGAAGTAAATTTCCGTGCCGGCGATGTAGTTGATACCAGGTTCCGTCTGGTTCGGGTAGACGTATTGCGAATCATCAAACTGAAAGATGCAATACGGTCCAAAACCGAAGTGGGAACGATTAGAACTGAACGACAGGCCAGCGCGACCGAATGCCATGGATGCCCAAAATGCACCAGTAAAGTCACAAGCCTGCAAGAAGTAGTCTTGGGTGTTCGTATACCCGATGTTGAACACATTGAACATGCATCCGGACACCTGCGTGTCTTCGAGGTACGTGTGGCCTCCATTCGCATTCATCCATACGCCGACCTTCGCTTGGCCTATACGACAATCTCGAATAACACCTTGACTGTTAGCCTGAACACAGATTGTTCCAGCTTGAAATGCTTCATAATTCGGCAGGTTCGTCGACGTGATTGTTGTGCTTGCCACCGTCTGCGCTGAACCGCTGATGGTATAAGTTCCGGTCCCGCCTGTTCCAGTCCCGAGCGCAGTAATTGCGCATTGGCCGAGCGGGCAAGGAGCCATTCCCGCACCGCTGATGGACTGGCCAACAGCTAAAGCGCCGCTCGTGACCGCAGAAACAGTCAATGTATTTCCTGAAATGCTGCCTGTCACGACAGCTTCGGCAATGACCCACCCACTACTCACCAGTGTGGATACCGTGGGAAGAACATCGCTTCCGAGAATTGTGAGCTTCTCGCAAATGAACTTATTAGTGAATGTGAGAGCTGGAAGAAGATCGATAGCTGTTGTGCCTATGGAAGGAATCCATTTGATCTCACTCCCGGCCGAGCTATAAGTATTAGTATCACCGTGCAACCTTAAAGAGTTGAATAGAACAGGTGTTTTTAGGTAGAACGTTCCGACGGCCGGAACGTACACGCTTTTTCCAAACGTGGGGTTATACGTGAAGGCATAGTAGTCGGCACGAGACAAGGGCTCGTAAATATCAGAACTGATGGTCGCTCCATACCATCGGATATCCAGGGCACCTCCACAAATACGCACCCATCGCCCTGCCGAGGATGCATAGGTATAGCTCGCAGTGATCGCTTGGCCAGAACTCGGGATGGCTGCCGCAGCCGTCGTGAGGCAGACAAGTTCCCAGAAGCCGTTGTTGGGAATAGACGGGATGCTGTTGAGGTTCGCCTCACCCTGGACCGTATCCTGGTAGGCCTTCCAGATTGCGCCGTTATACCAGACCAGGTTTCCCGAAATATAGGTGGTCGTGGCCGACCACGCCTGCACAAAATTTAAAGTCCATAAGCCGGTCGTGTAGTTGATCGTGCCATAAATGCCGGTGCCGTACAGCGTTCCGAAACCCAGGTCGGTGATCGTAACTCCCGCAGAAATAGCGATCGTCGTGGGCAGAATGCCATCCCCAGGCGTAAGAGTCCCGGTGAAATAGGTACTCGTTCCATCACCCGTAGCGAGGGGTGCGGCTGAAACAGATGAAGTCCTATCGGAAGGGCAAACGACGATGCCTCCGTCAGGCCATGCGGTAGATGCCGTACCGAAAGTAAAGTCTCCACCACCCCCATCAGGTGAAGAATTGAATCCTGCACTCGAAGAGGAGAAGCAAGCAACGGTAGCGGTGGTGAGGTCGGTGATCGAGGTAGATGAAGTACTGGCGAGCGCGGCGATCGTATCCGTTGTTATCAATGTGCCTCCTAAGGATGATGGATCTCGCGAATGATAAATCACTTGCACCCATTAACAATTGAAGAAAACATTAGAAACTCGGGACACTCGAAGCAGGCCGACCTGACGCTTGCGGCGGTGATCCTCTGAACCAGTTGATCTCGAGGGCACTTTCATCGTTCGGCGGAATCACAATAGAAGCGAGATCCTTACGACTTCGGATGTGACGATGCTAGCCATTCAAGCCATTTCGCCGAGCCAGTTCCTCCAAGTTGACAATGGACCCATCGATGACCGACTTCACGACGAAGCGGAGTTCGCTGGACTCTTCATTGCCCCGCCGCTCCTCAAGGAGGAAGCGCGCCGCAGCTCGACTGAAGTGAATGGAGGACTTCCCCCTCCCCCTTCGCTCATTCTTTAGTTTGAAACCGAGCCCCCTCACTCTCGCAGCGTTGATTCTCTGGGCCAGCTGCCCTTGAGGGGAGGGCCTTGCCCGGCAGGATCATCGCTGAAGCAAGGGATCTTCCCGCACCACCATGGTGCGAAATCCTTCTTCTGTGCTCATGCCCTGGGGGAAATAGCACATACGCAAGAAGCTGCCGCAGCACATTCTCGCCAAGGCGTGCACCACGGCCCCGAGTCGTCAGCCCCTGAGCAATCAGGCCGCGGCACGGACGAGATGATCGTCAAATAGTCTGCGTCAGTGCGTTTCTCTTCGAGCAACTGCCTGGCGGCCGCCCTCGACTTCTCTGACCCTAACTCGTAGTCACCGGGTTTCATTTTGCATCCTCTTCTCTGCGGTTAATGAAGCCTGCCCCTAGCTTCGAGTTGTTGCGGGTAACAGTGAGCCTTTGGCAGGCCCTACGCCGCATTTCATTACTCTTGACCGTCGTTCCCTGTGGCGCTCTGCGCAATCGCGGTGAACCACCGCGGCAGCTTCCAGGACTGGGCATATTCCTCCAGTTCCTGAGTGCTCATGCGATCGAACAAGTCGTTCAGGCTCACTTGCTCAGTGCGTTCAATCCATTGGCCGGCAGCGTTGATCTTGCTGTATGCCTGGACAGCAGCGACGACCGCTGCCGCCGTGACGTCGACCTCTCCGGCCTTCTCGATGATCTTCTCGAGAGCTGCGCGGACGTTTCTCTGGCGCTTGGGGAAAAGACCAAACGCGTGTGCGTGTCGGTAGACACTCGCGCGATCCGACAGACCGAACTCTTCTGCGATCGCTGCAGGACTGCGCCAGGCGATGAAAGCGGCATCGATATCCTCGCACTGAGCATGAGCGCAGATGGAGCAGGCGCGCCGATGACGACCGAGGTTCACTGGAGCATTCGTCGGCTGAAGCTTATTCATTCAGGCTCCGGAATTCGCTGTCGATCGACTTCAAGGATTGATAGCGTAGGGCCCAGGAGGAAGCCATGGATCTGATTGTGGTCTTCTCTGTCATCGTTCTGCTCTTCTTCGCTTTTGCCGTGGTGCATGAGGCATGGCACGACCGCAAATTTCCGCGGGATACCGGCATGCTGTTCCTCACATGGCTACTGGTTATCTGTGGCGCTACCTTTCTTGGCTTTCTCGCGAGCTAATTGCAGCGCACCGCCTTGGGCTGCCCTCAGCAGGGCTCCAGGAGCGTTCGCGACTCGGGCGGCTGTCATCAGCGTTCTCGGCGAAGCCAGCACCGCAGGAGCAAGCAGGCTAATTGCTGCCCCTCTGACAGCGCCGGGAATTCCACCACCATTGCCATAGCCGTAAAGGCTGCCTCCAACGGATCCGATCAGCGCTCCGGTGTGAGCCTTCAGCCTGCCGGCGACTCTCTGCGTGAAGGGCGCATTGAGATCCGCACTCTCCGCACGCTTGGCGACAGGAATCAGGCCTCCGATCCTGCGATCCAGGTCTGCTGCCTCAGGCACGGCGCGATGGAACTCGTCCGTGAGAGCGCCATAGGCTCTGCGTGCGGTTCCAGTGACGCTAGGCGACACCTCCGGATTCCAGTTGTGCACAAACTCATTGCCGAAGCCGCGACGCAGGTTGAGCAGTTCCCGTGGAGTCACCTGCTCCGGAATCAGCTCTCCGGTATTGAACCGCTGGCTCAGGAACTTTGACATCGGCTGCAGTTGGCCTGCTTCCTTCTCGGCATTCTGTGCTGTCGCTCGACCGATAGCACTGCCGACGATTCCGCGGGCTGGGATCAGCGATCCTATCCGGTTCGGCTCAGTCGTAGGAATTACACCCGCAATGGGATGCGGCTGCGTCACGCGGCCGAACTCATCAAGAACTGGCTCCTGGAGTAGACCAGAGATCGCAGGCCGCGGGCGAACACTGGCCACATCCGCAATCCGATCGAGTTGTGGATTCAGCTGATTGAGCGTTGCCTGCGCGCTGTTTGCGACAGCACGCGGAGAGTATCCCTTCGTCTCATCGAGAATCATGCGACCAGGCGTTCTGCCGTATGCCCGATCGGTCTTCCGGATACCGATGGCTGACTCAGCCAGAGCCGGCGCCACTGCGCGCATGCCCTCGCCGATAGCCCCGCCACCTGCGCCAGCCAGGGCACCGGAAGCAAAGCCACCGCCCTGCATGGCATTGATTGCCCCAGATGTGAGCGCGTTGTATCCGACTCGTGCAAGTGGTGCTGCGGCGCGGCCGGCGCTAGGAATCAAAGAGGCAATGCGGCCCGCCGCTTCCTCTTCTCCTAAGCCAGGGATGAGGAATTCGCCAGCCTGCTCGATGCCTCGACCAATGCCCTGCATGGTGCCATGCGGAGTGCTGGCCGCACTGAGCTGCGCACGGGCCTGCTGTGAGGAATGCCCTCCAACCAGCGGTGTCGTCAGCCAATTACCGATGCCTGGAATCTTGGCAACCGCGTTATCTATGTTCGATACGTCCCCAGCGATTCCCTTGGCTGCGCCCTTGGCCAGATTGCTGGCACCAGACTTGATCGTGTCCCAAACGCCCTGATGCTGCGCGTCCCCGGTGCCAGCCTGCCAGAGCTTCCAGTCGTCGTTGCTCGAGACTGTGCTAGGCGATGCGCTGCCCTTTGCCTGCGAAGCCTTGTACTGCGCCGCCGCGTCTTCCCATGGATCCTGTGCCATTACTTCACCGTCCATCCGTCTTGAGTAGCCAGCTATTTTGCCTTGTTCACATCACCACCAGCCATGCCGATGTACTGATTGATCACCGACTTGTTCGGCGTACGCGCAGGCCCATCATCCGTTGCACCGAGATACTGCGCTTCGTTACGCGCCTTGGTGACATCCTCCACATAGCGCTCGCGTCCGAGATCGACCATTTGGCGCATCTGCTCAGGGCTCAACGTCACCCCCTGCAGGTAACCATCCTTGTCGAACTTCGCTTGCAGCCCCTGGAGATATGGCATCGACTGCTGAGCTTCCTGGATGATGTCGCGGCTGAGGCGCGCGCCCTTCTGAAGTCCCATCGTCATACCGAGGTGATTGGCAAGCAGCGAGAGCATGGCCTGCTGGTTGTGGTTCTTGACCGCATCTTCATAGTTCTTCGCCATCACGTTGAAGCGCTCAGCCGAATCCATCGCCGGCTGATACGCCTTGAAGGCTGCCTGGCGCGTAGACACGTCCTGCTTGCCCTGGTCACGCTGATTGGCGTAGAAGTTTGTGACTTGCTGGCCGAGCGTCTTTCGGTCGCGATAAGCCTTCACGAAGGCGCGCTCGTCAGAAGAGAGTTGCTGGCCTTCGATCGACTTCGCAACCAGGGATTCATACCTCTGATCATCCTGTGCCGCCGATTCGCCCGGCTGCTTCAGCGCCTGAACCTGCCCAATCCCTGGAGCCGGGCGATACATGCCGGTCTGCTCGTTGTACTCGAGCGGCTCGTTGTTCATCCCGAGCATGCCGGTCACCGGCTTCCATTGGCCCGCAAGCTTCGTACGCAATTCCGGAGCAAGCTGATCTTCCGGAAGCGGCACGATCTTGTTATTCGCATCGAAGCCAAGACCATGCTCGGCGAGCTGTGCCTCCATCTCCTGCTGAGCAGCTTTCCGCGCTTCAGGAATCTCCGCCGTGCGTGCATTCGCCTCTGCAGTCTGCGCTTTCTGCTCCTCTGTTTGCGCCTCATTCAACTGCTGCTTCTCTTCGTTGCCGATGCGGTTTTCGAGTCCCTGTTTCTGAAGTCCGAAGTTGATCGACGTGCCCGGAATGAGGGATGCGGCTGCGCCATGGAAAGGCAAACTAGCCCCGATGTCGGCGATGGTCGCCGGAACCTGCGCGATGCCACCGAGAATCTTGCCGAGGATCGGATGGTTCTGCCCGAAGTTGCTGTGCGTAATGCTGGAATAAACAGACTCGAGCGGCGCGTGGCGTCCGGCCATCATCGCTTGTTCCTGTTTGTCGCCGATAAGCGTGCCGCGCGGATACTGCACCTGCTGGTTCACGGGAGCCAGCGCAGCCGTGCGACCGGCCATCTGCGGCACGTCAGGCATGACGGTTGTCGGCGCGATCGTCATCGCGGATGGCGTGGCCCCGAATGACAGAGGAGCAAGGTAGCCAGCATCTCGAGCGTGCGCGATGCCACCAGGAAGCTGCATAGGGGCAGGCGCGGCATCGGCCTGTGGCGCTCTATAAGCGGCCATCTGGACAGAATCCCGACCTGACAGGGTCAACGCACGTGTGGACTGCGGAGAGCCAGGAGCAGCCATCTGCGGTACATCGCCCGCAGGAGGCACAAGGGTCAGCCTTCTCTGATTTGGATCGAGATTGAGCGTATATGGAGCCATCGTTGCCATTAGAGACTGAACCCCCATCTGTTTGAGATTTTCCAGATACTGCCAACTTCACGAATCACGGGAAATATCATGCCATCCATGGAAGAGCCTCCTGTTCTGTTGCCCGCTCAACTTCACGATGATCGAAGAACGACCGGCAGGAGTTACTCAGGCCGACGCATGCCCATGACTCCGAGATCCTGCCAGTCGGTGATGACTCGGCCCGTGCGGAGTCGTATACGGTATCCGGCGCGCCATGTAAGCAGCACTTCAAGAGCGCACGATCACATGGAGAAAACGCGCTCAGATCGCTTCTACGCTCCACGAGCAGCGTTCTTCTCCGCGCGGTATCGCTCTGCTTCGAGTCGTGCATTGTCCATCTCCCTGAAGTGCTCTTGCGCCCTTTCGGCCATCGGGTTTCTGCGCTTTGCATTGGGATCGTGCGGCGGCGATTCCCCTGGCTTCCACGGCCAACTCTCCGGCAGATTCCATTTCCCGGAGATGAAGAACTTGTGCGACGAGCCCCAGACCCACTGCAGGCGCTCCGAATGCTCGCCAAGCAAATTCCACCGCGCCGTCATATGCTCCCGAGCTGCCGCCGCATCCACGCCGCTGAGCTTCATGTGCGCCTGCATCACTTCGTGCAGATCTCGCTGCTCTCGCATGCCGAAGCAGCCAACGGCTTCGCAGAGGATTCTCAGCTCGAGCGAAGCGTCGGGTCGCTCTTGCGAATCGACCGGTGGGGAGATTTTCAGATTCCGAACAGCAGGAACTACAGCGCGCGTCGAGACTGGCAGAGGAGAAGACTTGTCAGAAACACGGGGAGCCGAAGGCGAGCCGTTTTCTTCTTTCTTTACTTCTTCTTCTTTTTCTTTAGGGGCTACACTTTGTGACATCGCGTGACTGTCACACTCGGTCACGCTCGCGTCACGCTTTGAAGCTCGATGCTTCTGCTGGCGAAATTTATCCGCTTCTCGCTTCAAATCGAGGTTCTTGAGGTCACGATAATGGGCGAAGTTAACAATCCTCCATCCCCAAGAACGCTCTGCGGCCAAGCGTACGAGCCTGCGTCCTTCCTCTTCAGCAGAGCGACTGTCCGTATCGGGTTCCTCGAGCACGCTGAGAGCGCGCTCGACCACATCAAGTGGCACGCCCGTCTGGCGGGAGATGGCCCGGGGCGTCATGTCGACCTCGCCAGTCTTGTAGTCAGCGAGCTTCAGCAGATCTTCAAAGACGTGGCGTACCTGCCAGTCATCAGCAATTGTGGAATCTAAGATCTGTCGAAATACTTTGACGAACACTAGGCCGCCCTCGTTTCCGCAGCCCCAGATGCCTGCCCGTGAAGATCGCAGCACCTCATACCGCCTCCTGCCGGAGAGCTCGCACGCTGCGCTGTGCGGCAATCGTCAGAAGCGAACACTGAAGCGGCTCGAAGCTCTCTCCCGACCCGCAGGCGGCGCTTCTTGCGGCTGCGTTCGCGCGTGGTATGATTCCGCTTGTTCAAGAGATTCATCCTTCCCAAGCCCGGTCTATGCCGGGCTTTTGCTTTCGCCTGAGAAACTTCCTTTTCAGGCAACGTCGCGATGCGCTGGAACAAAGCCTTCCTCGAGCACACGCTCGATCTCAGAAGCCGCAACCCGCACGCAGCGCCCCACACGGTACACGCTGATACGCCGTTCGCCGATCCAGTTCCGCAGCGTTTTCGGTTTAATAGCCAGCCGCACGGCCGCTTGCTCGACCGCCAGCAGTTCCTCATGATGTGCCATATCTGCACTCCCCTTGTATTGGGTGCTATCGCCATAGCTTTGCGCCACCGTGGCTACCCTTGAGCGCAATCATTACTTGACTACCTTTCCGTGTCGATTTATTTTGATTGGAATTTGTATATAGAAATATTCCATCAAAAATAGAGAACGGGAGATCTGGACACATGCCGTCGCAAAGCACGTCCAAGCTTCCGCCAATCAGAGTCTTGGCGGATTTGGACCCAGACGAATTCTTGAAAACGCTAAACAGCAAAAGCCTCAATGCTGGTCGCACTGCCAAGAGGCGTCCACAGGGAGCATTCCTTCACGGATTTTGGCTGGATAGACAAGATGCGAATGATCGTCTTCGCTATTACATCGATGAGTGGCTGGAGACAGGATGTCTGGGACGCGAAGAGAATCCCGAAAAGCGAGATATCCGAAAAGCAAAGGACGCCCATACCGCTTTTCGGAGGTTCAATAGCCTTGCGCGCTTCTCATTCGTAATCGATGGCGATGGGCTAGCTGCTATTAGAATGCCAAGCTTTCAAGAGATTCGAATGGCTGGGCCCTCTGATCACCAAGGAGACACTTCTGCGGAGGTCGGATTCTCACTCTTCTTCTTGTGCGATTGGCATGTAAAGCTCGCAAAATGCCGAAATGACAAGTGCCGAGACTACTTCTTTCTTAAGCATTGGAGGCGGAACTATCGCGGAGGAACACTGTGCCAAGCGTGCAGAAACATATCGTATCGATCGCAGAACAGTCAGTCCGCTAAAAACGGAAGGGCTGAGAGAAAATCAGATTTATATATCAAACTGGCAAAGAAGTTCTCACGGGCAATTGCCAAGAGTGATGAGTGGTATTCAAATTCAAAACTGATAGACAAATTGGTTGACTACGCAAATGCCTGCATCTCCGAGGATGCGGATCTCGCTGCGCTTTATCGCGAGGGAATACAAAAAAAATGGTTTGGGTGGAATCAGAACCGCGTAGGCATTAGTAACGCGGTACGGACCTTCCAAAACAAGCAATAGCGGACCATGGCTTCAAATAGATAAAAGAAAGGACCTACGTTGGCAATCTATAAACGCGGCGGCGTCTGGTGGTATGAGTTCGTCTTTCAAGGCCAACGTATCCGCGAGAGCACGCATTCCGCGAACAAGGAAGTAGCGGGACGCGTGGAGCGTGAGCGTCGACGCGCGCTGGAGCTAGGATCTGCAGGCCTTAAGAAGATCGCCGGCCCCCTGAGCGTCTCACGCGCGATCGATGCCTACTGCAAGCTGCGCGAGCCACACTGGGCGAAGCGAACCCGAGGCATCCATGAATCGAGCCGCAAACAGCTCGAGCCCGCATTCGGAAAGCTGCTCCTCTCAGACATCAAGCCTCAGCACATCAGCCGCTACCAACGGGATCGCCAGAAAGCTGGCGTCAGTGGTCGCACTATCAACATCGAAGTCGGACTGCTGCGCCAGGTGCTGATGCACCACCGCATGTGGCACGACATCTCCCCAGACGTACGCATGCTACGCGAGCGCGAAGACATCGGCCGAGCTCTCACACCAGACGAAGAGGTTCGCCTGCTCGCCGCCGCGAAGAAGAGCAGCAGTCGCAGCCTCTACCCCGCTGTTCTACTTTCCATCCATACGGGCCTCCGCAATGAAGAGCTGCGGCTCCTGCGCTGGCGCCAGGTCGATCTGCTTGAAGAAACCATCACTGTCGGCAAGAGCAAGACCCAGGGAGGCGAAGGCCGCGTTGTCCCCCTGTCAGACACGGCGCTGTCTTGCCTGAAGGATTGGCGGAGTCAGTTCGCCGATGCGGAACCTGCGCATTTCGTATTTCCGTCGGAGCGTTACGGGCTTCATGGAAAGAAGGGCGAGTTCGGCGGCGAGGTGAAGGTCTATCACTACGACCCCAAGGTCGCTATCGCCGGCTGGAAGTCGTCCTGGACAACCTGCAGAACCAGAGCGAAAGTCACCTGCCGCTGGCATGATCTGAGACATACGTTCATCTCGCGCATGGGCGAGAATCGCGTCGCCGATCAGACGCTCCTCGCTCTCGCAGGCCAGCTCTCGCGGCGGATGCTCGAGCGCTACAGCCACGCGAGGAATGAATCGAAGAGAGCGGCGGTAAAAATGCTGGATTCACCGGCCGAGCCGGAAGTGTCCCCACAAATTCCCCCCACAAGCGGGCAACTCAAAAACCAAAGATATCATGTAAGTGGTTTATTTTGTTGGTCGGGGCGGAGGGATTCGAACCCCCGACCCTCTGCTCCCAAAGCAGATGCGCTACCAGACTGCGCTACGCCCCGACATGTGCGCTCCCGGCTCTCGCTCTCGCAAAAGCCCCCGCGCTCATCAGATTGTACCGCAGAGCCGCCCGCCCACTCCGTCTCGAAACGGAGCCAAATGCTGCCCTCAATAGCCATGCAGCAGACGAGCCACGATCCACCACAGCACCAGACCTGGCAGCGCGAAAATCGCAGCCAGCACCAGCAGAATCATCCCCAGAAACACCGCATCTTTCCACGTGTGCCGGTGCGGTTCGGCCAGATGCCGCGACAGCAGCGCATAGTTCCGCCGGTTCGCCTTCCACGCAATATCGAAGGCATCGCCCAGCAGCGGAATCGATCCGATCAGCACATCGATCGCGAGGTTCACCACCATGCGCGTCAGCGTCACATACGGCACGCCGCGAAACCACGCCGCCACCACGATCACGCATGAGGCCAGGCCGGCCAGGATATCTCCCAGCCCCGGCACCAGACCGATAATCCCGTCGATGCCGAAGCGGATCGAGGTGCCCGGAATGCGGAACCAGTCATCCAGCACATGCGCCAGCAGGTCCAGGTTCTCGTCGTCGAAGAGCCGCCGTCCCAGCCGCGTCCTGTTGCGCAGCGGCGGCAGAATCTCGGGCGATGCGACAGCCGGCGTCTTTGCCATATCCCTCATATGATGCGTACTTCTTCCACAGGACGCCCCAATCTCCCGCCACCGATGCTACAATCGAAAAAGCGTTACGGCGGCTATAGTTCAGTGGCAGAACACCGGTTTGTGGCACCGGGTGTCGTGGGTTCGATCCCCACTAGCCGCCCCAGTCTCTGCATTTCAGACCCTGACGCTTCTCACCTCACAGTGTCCTCCTCAGCCAAGCACGGGAAGCCCGCAAATCATCCTGCGGAGCGCATTTTCGTCGGCTGCTCCGGATGGGCCTACCCCTCCTGGAAACCCGGTTTCTACCCCGCTGGCCTCCCGGCGAAGAAGTTCCTCAGCTATTACGCCTCGCGCCTCAACTCTGTCGAGGTGAACTACACCTTCCGCACGCTGCCCACGGAGAAAATGATCCAGGGCTGGCTGGAAACTGTCTCGCAGCACAATCCGGACACCCCACGTCTCGATTTTGAGACGGGAGAGAGCAACGATTTCCGCTTCTCCTTCAAAGCCCCTCAGCGTATCACCCACATCCTGCGTCTCAAAAACGCTGCAGCCGACCTCGACGCCTTCCTCGCCTCGCTTGAACCGGTCCGCAGCGCCAGCCGCCTCGGGGTCCTGCTCTTCCAGCTTCCGCCCAACTTCAAGGCCGATCTCGACCGCCTCGCTGCCTTCCTCGAAGACTGCCCGCGCGGCTATCGCATCGCCTTCGAGTTCCGCCATGAGTCATGGTTCGAGGAGCCTGCGCTGCCTCATCTCGAAAAGCTGCTGCGCACGCACAAGGCCGCGCTCTGCATGGCCGAAAGCGACGAGCTCCTCACTCCGGATCTCGCGACAGCGAACTTCGCCTGCTATCGCCTGCGCCGCTCTACCTATGCGCAGTCCGAACTCGATGCCATCCGTACGCGGATACAGAGCAAGGCGCAGCAGCTGGAAACGAAGGGCGAGGTCTACGCTTATTTCAGGCATGATGAAGAGCCCGCCGGAGCCCTGCGCGCCGCCGCTGTTCTTGAGGGCCTCCGCACCGCATGAGCACCATCAGCACCGTGAAAGAAGAATCTCCGGCGTCAGCACCGGCGTGGCTGCAACCCTTTGTGCCTTATCCCCGCCTGCGCAACGGCCACGTCCAGACCCTCGCCGGCAACTTCATCCCGCGCCGCCTCACCCTGCCTGAACCGGAAGAGCTGCTGCTCCAAGTCGAAGGTCCAGTCATGATCGACGGCGAAGCCGTATACGGACCGTCGCATCTGCTCTGCCATTGCCACTGGCAGCCCGAAGAGGTGCGACGCGACCGGCTCACGCTGGTCATCGTGCATGGCCTCGAAGGCTCCTCGAGCTCGCAATACGTTCTCGGCAACACCGCGCGCGCGCTGGCCTCCGGATACAACGTCGTCCGCATGAACATGCGCAGCTGCGGCGGCACCGATCCTCTCTGCCCCACCATCTATCACTCCGGCCGCTCAGAAGATGTAGCAGCCGTGGTTACAAATATCATCGCCACGCACGGCCTCACGCGCATCGCCCTGCTCGGCTACTCGATGGGCGGCAACCTCGTTCTGAAATATGCGGGCGAAGTCGCCTCCGCGCCGCCGCCGCAACTGGCTGCGGTCATCGGCGTCTCGCCGCTCATGGATCTCGCGCCCTCGTCGGCCGCGCTCCATCGCCTCTCGAATCGCATCTACGAGCAGCACTTCCTGCGCAACATGCGCAATCGCCTGCGCCGTAAAGCCGAGCTCTATCCGCGTCTCTACGCTGACGTCAATCTTGACGCCATCCGCACCATGCGCGACTTTGACCAGCACATCGTGGCCCGTTACAGCCACTTCCGCGATGCCGACGATTACTACTATTCCGTCGCCAGCTCGCAATTCGCCTCTGCGTTTCGTGTGCCGACGCTCATCATCCACTCCACCGACGATCCCTTCATCGTCATGCTCCCGGAGACGCGCGCCGCGCTGCTCGCCAATCCGAACGTGCATCTTGCGGAAACCACGCACGGCGGCCACTGCGCCTTTCTCGCCCCCGGCGAACCCGCTACAGGCAGCAAAATCCAGTATTGGGCGGAGGACACGCTCCACGCATGGCTCGCCGCGCTGCCCGTGGATCACAGCTCCGGAGCACGCTGACCATGGAAGCCGACTGGGACGCACTCATCGGGCCGGACGAACCGGCGATCGTCGCTCCATGGGAGGGCTTTGCCGACCTGCGCCTTCACCCCGAAGCCGCACACACGCTGCCGGAAACCGCTGCGTGGCCCGAGCTGGCCGAAGCACTGCTCACGCTCCATGCTCCCGCCTCGCCTGTCTTTACCTCCAAGTGCGATCTGTGGCCTCTGGCCTCTGAAGACATCGATCCCTACGAGTTCGACGCCACACCGGACCATGCGGCCTATGGCATTGCCGCCTATATCGACATCGTTCCCGCGCACGCTGCCGTCCACACCTCTTTTCCTGCAACCGAACAGCTCGTCCGCGCCCTCGTTGAGGATCTCCGCCGTCAAACCCTCGCTCATCCTGGCCGTGTGGACTGCGTTCTGCGCCCGGCTGACATCGACAACGGGCCCGGCTTTGCCTTCACGCTCTACACCGCCGCCTGCGGAGCCACCGAATCCTCGGCCCGCGCACACTGGAAAGCTGTGCTCCACGCCGCGGTTCTGGCTACAATAAGGGCAGCGATTGCAGCCGTAAACAATCGGGATGCCGCAAACGCGGGCGCGTAGCTCAGCTGGATAGAGCATCTGCCTTCTAAGCAGAGGGTCGCAGGTTCGAGTCCTGCCGCGCCCACCATGGCATGGAGCCATTTCAGCCGCCCCGACAGTGCGCAAACATTTCGCTTCAAGTTCACCTTCATTGCTGCCGGTGTCCGCCAGCGGCCAGCCCCATGCAAATCCGGACAGCACTTCCGGCCTCGCCGCTCTTCGCGCATGGCCTAACCTTCATTCCGTCACAGCTTTTCGCACTCTGGTTTCTGGCAGACGGATTGCTTCCACCTCGGCATCCATTTCGCACCTCGCATTGCATCCCGAGGAGTCTCGCCATGTCCATCCGCCGGGTTCTCTGCCTTTTACTTACCCTGCTCTGCCCTGCTGTTGCCGCTTCAGCTGAAAAGAGCTTCTGGCAGAGCAAAGACGCGTATCTTCGCCAGCCGCATCCCTCCAGCACACCGCGCCCTTTCGCACCTGCGCTGCTTCGCCAGGGAAACCTCTTCGGGATGGGCCGCGTTGCCTTCTCCGCCGACGGCCGTGAGTTCTACTACGCCCTCAATGATTCCTGGATCAGCGGTGTCCATGCTCAGCTCCGCTGCCTGCGCTTTACCGGTCACGCTCCCGACCATGGCTGGAGCCAGGACATCCTCATCGGCGAGCAGTTCCTCTCACCTACGCTGTCAGCCGACGGCAACACCCTTTCCATGCGCCACATCGTGCCTCACGGCAGCATGAATAATGTCTGGGAATCACACCGCACCGCCTCGGGCTGGAGCGCGCCCGCACCCTTTCTCGAGGAGAGCTTCGGCGTCTACGACTACATGCCCACGCGTAGCGGCAACGCATACGTAGGCAGCGAGCCGGACGCCGACGACAAGGCCCACGGCATCGACTACGCCTACAGCGTACTCACCTTCTCCGGTAACCAGCCGCAAGTGCGCAGCCTCGGCCGTCCAGTCAATGAACCCGGCTTCAACGGCGACCTCTACATTGCCCCTGACGAGTCCTACCTTATTGTCAGCGCAAAGGAGACACCTACTTACCAGTCGCAGCTCTACATCGCCTTCCACCGCCGCGACGGTAGCTGGACAACACCCGTGAGCCTCGGTGAAAAGATCAACCGCGGCCTCGCCCACCGCTGGGGCCAATACGTTTCACCCGACGGCAAATATCTCTTCTACTGCCATGGCACCAGCGAGAAAGACTGCGCCATTTATTGGGTACGCTTCGATACACTGCTCGCAAAGCTCCGGCCGAAGAACCTCTGAGCCTGCTCACCTTCGCGCAGCTGGCATCTCAGCAAAGAGAGGTCTTAGTCATGGCCACCGACGCCCCCCAGCCACAAAAGCCTGAAGAGCTTGACCCCGCAGCCGACCAGCTCCCCGCCACGCGGGAGAACTGGCCCGGCCGCTCCGAGCCCGGACACATCCACCGCATCGGCCCCGCCCGCCGCCCGGAAGACCAGCGCCCCGCAGAGCAACGTCCCGCAGAGCAACCTCCCAAAGATCAGCGCTTCGACAATTAGCGCGGCAAGCCGCAGCAAGAACCATAGCGCGACGCTCGAGTCCTCCCGCATAGGAGGCACCCAGGTTCTTCTTTGTTATCCAGAGAGAACAGACTCAATCTAGCGACCAGAGAGGCCGAAGGCGAATCGCCTCGCGCGAAGCGACCTGGGACGTATGCCTCTATAGCCGTATCGGTATAGCAAGGGTTAAGTCCAAGGTTGTCATTCCGACCGAAGCGAAGCGGAGTGGAGGAACCTGCAGTTCTTTGCTCATACAGGCGGGAACAACAGGTTCCTCCACTCCGCATGACCAAAAACCGTCCTGCTCCGGTCGAAATGGCAATTTGCGCAATGGCTAGAGGGGGATACAGCCTAAATCCGGCCCAGCGCCTGCTTCGCGATCGTCATCAGCTGCATGTTCGATGTACCCTCGTAAATCTTCCCGATCTTCGCATCGCGATACAGCTTCTCCACCGGCGAATCCTTCACGAAACCATAGCCGCCGAAGACCTCGACCGCCTGGCTCGCCGTCCGCTCGGCCACCTGCGAGGCGAAGAGCTTGGCCATCGCCGCCTCCTGCACAAAGTTCGCGCCCGCAGCTTTGAGCCGCGCCGCGTTGTAGACCAGCAGCCTTGCCGCTTCGATCTCCGTTGCCAGCTGCGCCAGCGCAAACTGCACTGCCTGAAACTCCGCAATCGGCCGCCCGAACTGCACCCGCTCCCGCGCATATTTCGCCGCGTGGTCCCACGCTCCCTGCGCCAGGCCGAGCATCTGCGCACCGATGCCGATGCGCCCCTCATTCAGCGTCTCGATGGCGATCTTGTAGCCCTTGCCCTCTTCGCCGAGCAGGTTTTCCGCCGGCACACGGCAATCCTCGAGAATCAGCTCGCAGGTCGATGAGGCACGAATCCCCATCTTGTCTTCCTTCTTGCCCACCGTGAATCCCGCCGTGCCGCGCTCCACCACGAACGCCGTGATGCCCCGATAGCCCGCCTCCGGGTTCAGGTTCGCAAAAATAATAAAGACACCCGCCTCGCGCGCATTGCTGATCCACAGCTTGCGCCCGTTCAGCACATAACCGTCTTCGCGCTTTTCCGCGCGCGTCTGCAGCGCAAAGGCATCGGAGCCCGAACCCGCCTCACTCAGCGCATAGGAGGCGATCGTGTCCGCGGCCAGCCGCAGCAGCAGAGACTGCTTCTGCGCCGCGGTGCCCCAGCGCAGCAGCGCATTCACACACAGCGTGTTCTGCACATCCACCAGCACGCCCACCGCCGGATCGACCGCGGAAATCTCCTCCACCGCGAGGATCGACGCGAAGAAATCCGAGCCCGCACCGCCATATTCCTCAGGCACCTCGATGCCCATCAGTCCCAGCGCGAACAGCTCCTTCAGCAGCGTCGCATCGAACTGCTGCTCCTCGTCCATGCGCCTAACCAGCGGCGCAATGCGCTCCCGCGCAAACTCCCGCACGGTCGCGCGAAAGAGCTGCTCATCCTCACTCAGCGCCGTCAGAGGCGCAGCTTTCCCGATTGTCGCGATATCCATGAAACCTCAACAGAAGAAGACCGTTGAGTGTAGCACCTGAAAACGGCAACTAGGGCATATCGACACTAGCCTGTGAAAAGGGTGCCCCATCCACACTCCGCCTGGGTGGAAGGCACAAACCTCCGGCATCAACACCCAGCTCAAACGTGACCAGAGGGAGCGGGGGCCGAAGGCAAAAAGCCTGGACGGCCTGTCCCGCGACCGGCGGGAGCGGAGGACGAAGGCAGAAGGCCTGGACGGCCTGTCCCTTCGTGGCGCCAGACGATGGTCAGCTTCTCGCGCTCGAGAATCATCTTCACCCGGCTCCGCGCATGGTTGGACCATGGCCCCACCGGATCGAGCTTGACGTACGCTACCCAGTGCCGCAGCGCCCGCCGCCGCTCGCTCCTGCGCTCATAGGCCAGCGCGAGGTTGTAGTGAGCATCGGCATATTTCGGCATCAATGCAATAGCCCGCTTATAGGCATCGATCGACTCTTCGACGCGCTGCAGTTCATCGAGCACGTTGCCCAGGTCGAAAAACGCCAGCGCATACCCCGGATCGGAGACCGTTGCCTGCCGGTAGAGCTCCTCGGAATGCTGAAACTCCCGCCGGTTGTAAAAGATCGTTCCCAGGTTGATCGCCGAAGGCGCGTGATTGGCATCGAGCGCGAGAATCTCCTCGTAGAGCGCGATCGCCTCGTCCAGTTTCATCGCTTCTTCGCAGCGCACCGCGTCGAGGAACAGCGCCGACACGCGCTGCGCCCTTTCGGCCTGCGTCAGACCGCCCTCCACCTCGAACATGCGCTGCCGCCCGTCGAAGTCGAAGACAAACTGCCGCGTCACCGGCTCCATCCAGGCACCCGAGTGCCGGAAGGCCAGCCGCGAACCGCTGCGCGCCGCTCCCGCTTCCATCAGCGGGTTCGCCATCCCCGACACTGCCTGCATCGCGCTCACACTCGCCCGGATGCGCGCCGCCGAAAGCCGCATGGCACGCAGATCGCGCAGCTTGCACAGCTGCCCCAGCTCCTGAAACGAGTAGCTTTCCGAAAATGCAATGAGTCCCGCGCGTTCCCAGCTCCGCAGGTGCCGGGCCGGAATGCGCAGGATGCGCAGGGCGTCGTGACGGCTATATCGGGTCACAGTCAGTGTGCTCGCAATGGGACCGTCGCTCACGTATGACGCGATTATCCGTACTCCCGCCCCAGCAAACAAGTAGGCAATATAAAAATCACGTGGATAACACGGTACTGAACTAGGTGCAAGCCCGGCCTGGTAGAAGTTCGGGATTTCCCTCTTTCGGTGGATTCTGCCCTCCGGCTCTCTGACTAGACTGGCGGCCATGCCCATTCCTACAGAGTCCATCGGCAGCATTCCCCGGCCCGCCACGCTGGTGGAAGCCATCCTCCAGTCCCAGACCGGCCTTATCACACCCGAAACTCTCCAGGAGCGCTACGACGAGGCCCTGCGCGACACCCTCCAGCGCCTCGAAGCCACCGGCTCGCCCGTCCTCACCGACGGCGAGCAGACCAAGCCCAGCTTCGCCACCTATCCGCTCTCCGGCCTCACCAACCTGGCGCCCGACGGCGTCGTCATCCCCTTCGCCGACGGCCACACCCGCCAGCTTCCGCGCCTCACCGCCGGCCCCTTCCGCTACGCCGTCCACGCGCGCAGTTTCCTTGAAAAAGCTGCTACCCTCACCCGCCGCCCGCTCAAACAGGCCGTCATCTCCGCCTCCGCGCTCAGCCTGCTCTACCCGCAGGAGCCTATCCCCGGCTACCCACGCGAAGCCTTCCTCGCCGATCTCATCGACGAGGCCGAGCAGGATATCCGCGGCGCCCTCGACGTCGGTGCAGCCACTGTCCAGATCGACTTCACCGAGGCCCGGCTTTCGCTCCTCCTCGATCCCTCCGGAGGCCTGCTGCGCAGCTTCATCGCCCTCAACAACCAGGTTCTCGACCGCTTCTCTCCCGAAGAGCGGCAGCGCATCGGCGTCCACGTCTGCCCCGGCGGCGACCACGACTCCACGCACAGCGCCGGTGTCGACTACGCCTCACTGCTGCCCGATCTCTTCCAGATGCACGCCGGCCGCTTCTACCTCCAGATGGCCAGCGAACCCGACCGGCCGCGCGTCCTCCGCATCGTGCGCGATCTCCTCCATCCGCACCACACCGTCTTCATCGGCGTCATCGATCCCATCACACCGGCCATCGAAACGCCGGAGCAGGTGCGCGGCCGCGTCCTCGAGGCCGCGGCCATTCTTCCGCTTCACCAGCTCGGCACCACAGACGACTGCGGCTTCTCACCCTTCGCCGACGACCGCTCCACCTCGCGTGAGACCGCCTTTGCCAAGATCAAGGCCCGCGTCGAAGGCACAGCCCTCGCTGCCCGGACGCTGGGCCTCTAGCATCCTTCTCACCTTGTCATTCCGACCGGAGCGAACCGGGGTCCCCGGCGCGCCCGATGTTGGCGCGCTGGGGTGGGGAAGCGAAGTGGAGGAACCTGCGGTTTCGCCGGCACAGGCAGAGTGCCCGTCCAAGCTCCGCCTGGGTGGGGACAAGATTCACCACGGAGAGCGGGGTGCCCCAGATCGCGACCAACGGGAGCAACGCGCGAAGCGAATCGCCCTGCGCGCAGCAGTGCCCGCTGTTTGCATGGGTGGGAAGAACTAAATTTTCCGGGGAAAAAAGAAAAACGCGGCGCAAGAGGCGGCCGCACGCCACAACTGGAGCCGACGACCGGACTTGAACCGGTGACCTGCCGATTACGAATCGGCTGCTCTACCAACTGAGCTACGTCGGCCTTCCTCCGTGATTCTATCGTTCCCCGGCCCGAGCGTAAAGTCCGCCACCGGTTGCGCGTCTCTCAGCCGCGAGCCTCGGCTTCCTGCGCGAAGCGCCTCCGCCCGCCCGGCCAGGGCTCGGACAACGAAAAGGCCGCCCGGCAACAGGGCAGCCTTTTCTTTAGGGAGAATAGTTCCAACGGAGGCAAAGCCATCAGAACTTTCTGGCGAAATACTAAGTTTGGGCCGGAGGGGTGTCAAGGCAAAATCCCCAACTCTGCAACTTGCCTGAATTCAGTGGATTACAACCGTACCTTCCTTGACACCCCATCCGCAAATATTCGCCTTTTATTCGCATCAGGCGGCCATTTTTCTGTATAAGCCGCTTTGTCCTGAGTCGGTTACGTCCGAATCTGCACCACTCCCGGTGCAAAATCCAGAGGATCGGAATCAGGCTTGCTACGCCCTGAACCGTGCCCCCCCTGCCTTACTCCAGCTTCAGACTGATGAAGTCGTCATCGTTCAGCGTCGAGACAGGCTTGCCGCGCAGCACGCGATAGAGCGCCCGTCCGCCTCCGAGGAAAATCCCCAGCAGCAGCGCTGCTCCGCCCAAGATCAGCGTCAGCGTCACGATCCCCACCAGCAGACGGGCGGTCTTCTTCACTTCGTTGCCATAGCCCTCCGGATGGTCGGCCGTCACCTGCGCCTCGTATTTCACCCGGTCGAGCAGTTTCTGGGCATTGGACGGCGTCTCAGGACCGCTCACCACGGCCATCAGAGGCCCTGTGTGCTTCGCCAGCGCGTTCTGAAGACTTCCGGATGCACCCGCGCCCTTCAAAAGCGTCTCAAGCGATTTCTCGCTCCCGGCAGCGATCTGCGGCGTGGGGTACCCGACCACCGTCAGCGTCTCGGCTCCATAGCGGCCCGTTACCACCTCGGCGTCCTGGCTGAAGTCGATCGTCCCGGACGGCAGCGCCCCTCCGCCAGCGACATAGCCCTCCGGCCCGATCGCATAGCGTACCGAGCTCCGGTCGAGCCCCTCGTCCGGCAGATACTTCGGCAGCGGCGGAGCCACTCCGTCCGGGCCGTAATTCTTGGGCAGCGCCGCGGCCAACGCCGTCAGAGCCTCGCGCTCCTCGAAACCGATGTGCGCAGCCGCAGCCGTCACCACCTCGGTCCCCGTCCAGAAGATCGCCGTCCCATCGCCGACCGCGGCTTCGTGTCCCTTTTCCAGGTTGAAATCGGCCGGGTGCATCGCAGGCGTGCGATAGAGCGTGAACGCACCATAGGCCCCGGTCGCATCCGGAAAGCGCAGCAGCTTGACGGCGAGCGTTGCGCCGCCATGCCGGTAGGTTCCCGCCGCGTAGCCCTTGAGTCCGTATTCCTTGAGTGGGCCGGCCTGTGCCGCATCCAGCTGCGCCGGATCGGTCCCGGTCTGCGCAGCTCCATCGAGTTGCCAGCCGCCCAGTGTCGCCGGCAGCGCGATGGCGGATTGCACCGCCGCAGTCGAAGAAGCCACAGCCGTTCCCTGCGCCTCGAGCACCGGAGCTCCGAGGCTCACCACCCCAGCCAGCACAACCAGCGCCGGCAACCGCCTTCCACAGACCATCACAAGGAGAGACTACCACTGCGCGTGGGGCGAATCGCCTTCGGTCGCGCTCATGCTTCATGCAGCCGCCGGAAGCGCCACAACCTCTGGCACCGGCACGGGTTGGCGCCCTGAGCCCTGAGCCCTGGATCGCGACCAGAGGGAGCGGAGGCCGAAGGCGTAAGGCCGGGACGGCCAGTCCCCGAAGGCAGATCGCCCTGCGCGCAGCAGCCCTGACTACTTGCTCCTCGGCGAAGCGTCCGCGATGCGCACGCCGTTCAGGCTGCCCACATACCGCGCCACACCGCGATAGAGCGACTCGGCAATCCGCTCGCGATACTTCGGATCGCGCAGTTCCTGCGCATCGTTCGGATTGGTGAGAAACGAAATCTCCGCCAGGATCGACGGCATATTCGCGCCGATCAGCACCACGAACGGAGCCTTCTTCACGCCGCGGTCCTTCAGCCCCGCGTTCCCGTCCTCGAGCCCCGAGTACAGGCTCTGCTGCACATCCGTAGCAAATTCGCGCGACTCGTTGATCTTGTCCGTCAGCGTGATCTTCTTCACCAGGTCGGAAAGCTGATGGATCGACTCATCCGAAACCGAGTTTTCACGCGCCGCCGTTTCAAGCGCGTCTGCGGACGTCGTGAAGTTCAGGTAGTACGTCTCCACCCCGCGCGCCGAGCTGTCCGGGCTCGAGTTTGCATGCACCGAGATAAACAGGTCCGCCTGCGCCTTGTTGGCAATCGCCGTGCGCGTCTCGAGCGGGATAAAGGTGTCGTCATCGCGCGTATAGATCACATCCGCGCCCAGCTTCTGCTTGAGCAGCGCGCCCAGCCGCAGCGCCACATCCAGCACCACGTTCTTCTCTTCGATCCCGCCCGGTCCGAGCGTGCCCGAATCATGGCCGCCATGCCCGGCATCCACCACAATGCGGTTGATCTTGAGACCGAGCGCACGCACCATCGACCGCTGCCCGTCCGCCGTCGGCGGCGCTCCCGCGGAGATGCCCGTCGCGCCTAAATCGACGGGCGGAGCACCCACCGGCGCAGTATTCGTGGCCACGGCACTCGTCGAGCCCGAAGCCGTATCACCATGCCGCTTTCGCTTCTTCCCGTTCGTCGTATCCCCATTCGTATTCGCGGACGCCGCAGGCACATTCGCCGCCGCGACCTCATCCGGCTGCGGAGCCGGCTGCGTCCCGGCCACCGACTGCACCACCGGCGCCATCGTCGGATGCCTGGTCGCCTTCACCGTGTCGCGCTGCCTGCCCAGCGTCGCCACATCCGACAGCGCCGCGGGATCACCCTGCCCTGCGGCATCGTTCTTCGTTGTCACCGGCGTGCCCATGGCCGTCACCGGCGTCGTCGCCGGCCCCAGACCTACCGTGCCGGAACCACCCGCCTGCACAGGACGGGAAGCCGCGCTCTGCGCAGGCTGCTTCGTTGCAGAGGGAGCAGAATACGCATGCGGCGCACGTACCTCCGGCAGATTCGACGGCGACTCTGCAGCCGGAGCCGAAGCGGTGTACACCGGCGATCGGCTCCCCGACTTGCTGCCATGAATATCGATAATCAGCCGCGAAGGATTCGGCAGAAAAAACGCCGAGTACTCGCTCACGTCGCTCACATCGAGCACGATGCGCGTCACATCGTTCGAAAACTGGGCCGCGCGGATGCGCTTCAGGAATCCGTCGTCGATCACCTCGACCGACTTGCCGATCAGCTCCGGCGACAGCTTCGCGCCATGCAGATCGAAGAAGATGCGGTCCGGATGCGGCACACGCACCGCCTCATACTGCACCTCATCCTGCAGGTCGATCGCCACCCGCGTATACACCGGCGTCGACCAGTGACGAATCCCCGTCACCAGCGGCAGCTTGCCGCGCCTCGGTGGCGGAGGCGCATTCAGCACAGCCTCTTCCTTCGCGGCCTCGCTCGCCGCGGCGGCATGGGCCGAAGCCGTATTCGCCGGTGCGTTCGCCGCAGTCGGGGAGACCGATGTCAAAGCCATGCCGCCCGTCGGAGGCGGTGCAAGGTCCTGCTCCTGGAAGCCGGTCTGCTGCTGCGATTGCCTTGCCGCCGTCAGCACCGTGTTCTTGCCCGATTTTTTCTGCGGCGGATTCACACCCGCGCGCACCTCGGGCAGATTTTCTACAGGAGCCGCTGTGCTTTGGGGAGCCTGCGCCGTCGCCGCACTCCGCCCCGCACGCGTCTTCGCCGGACCACCGCGCTTGAGGCTGGCCAGCTCCGAACGCGCCTCATTGGCCAGCGGGTTCTGCGGATACAGCTTCAGAAACTCCTGGAAACTCGCCCGCGCATGGTCCTTATCGTCCAGGTCGCGCAGATAGATTTCACCCGTCGTCAGCAGCGCGCTGAAGCGGTAACGGCTCCCCGGATACTGCGCACGCAGAAAGTCATACTGCCCGATCGCATCATGCAGCGCCTTGTCGTCCTGGAAGATGCGCCCCTCTTCGGCCAACAGGTCGGCTACCGCAGAGATCGAAGCATCGGCATGGGACGAGCGCGGATCGCCGTGATACACCGCGCGATAGGCATCCATCACGCGGTCGTATTCGCGCCGCGTGCGCTCGCGCTCCGGCCGCCCTTCGAGCGCCTCGCGCAGACGCTGCGCGTGGTCGTAGGCAGAGAGCGACGGCGCGCGGCCCGCCGCATCCGCCGGCCCCGGAGCACCCATCAGGAGCGAAAGCATCAGTCCGCCGGCAATCGGGAGCAGGCGATGGCGTCCTGCAGAGGGAGTAGAAACCGGCATAAAAGTAGAAACTACAAGGCGATTATAGGGGGACAGCCAAACCCCGATCCATCCCGGGGAATCCAGCTCGCAACCTCATCGTGAACAGAGTGTGAAGGCAGCGACGATGAGTCCATCTAAATTTTGTCATTCCGACCGAAGCGAAGTGGAGGAACCTGCCGGGTGCCTCACCCATGACAGGTTTTGTCATGGGTGGGTCTCCGAAGAACCCGGATCGCGACCAGAGGGAGCGGGTGCCGAAGGCGAATCGCCCTGCGCGAAGCAGGGTGCCCCACATCTCGATTCTGAGACGTGGGATTCCACAGCTCTACCCCAGCAGCTCGCCAACCACCTTCACAGCACTCGCGAGCGCCGCGTCCAGCTGCGAAGCATCCTTACCGCCGGCCTCGGCCATATCCGGGCGTCCGCCGCCCGAGCCGCCGACGAGCTTTGCCACCTGGCCAACTACCTTGCCCGCCTGCACCTTCGCCGTCAGATCCTTGGTTACGCCGACAATGATCGCCACTTTGCCTTCGCCATCCGCCGAGCCAAGCACCACCACGCCCGAGCCCAGCTTGTTGCGCAGGTTATCGACGAGCGTCCGCATCTGCCCGCGATCGAGCGCATCCACGCGCTGCGAGAGCACCTTGATGCCCTTCACCTCGACCGCCGAGTCGGTCGCATTCGAGAGCGAGCTCGCCGCCGACTTCATCCGCGCCTCATCCAGCTCGCGGCGCAGCTTCTTCAGCTCGTCCTCCTGCGAAGCAAGACGCACACGCAGAGATTCGGCCGGAGTCAGCTCCGCCGAAGGCGCAAACTGCGACGCCAGTTGCGCAACAGCAAATCCGCGGCGGAACTCATCGAGCGCGCCCAGACCGGTGACGGCCTCCACACGCCGCACGCCCGACGACACCGAGCCCTCGCCAATCAGCTTCACCACGCCGATCTCGCCCGTCGCGCCGGTATGCGTGCCTCCACATAATTCCGTGGAGAAGTCGCCGATCTTCACCACGCGCACTCGCTCGCCGTACTTCTCGCCGAAGAGCGCCATGGCGTGATACTCGTTCACGGCCACGTCGATCGGCACATCCACAATGGTGTCGACCTTCGTGTTGCCCAGCACTTCCTTATTGATAAGGCTCTCGACATCGGCCAGCTCCTCATCGGCAATCGGCGCAAAGTGCGAGAAGTCGAAGCGCAGACGGGTCGGATCGTTGAGCGATCCGGCCTGCTTCACATGCTTGCCCAGTACCTCGCGCAGCGCCGCATGCAGCAGATGCGTCGCCGTGTGATTGCGCTGCGTGGCATAGCGGAAGTCGGCATCGACAACGGTATCCACCTTCGCGCCCACCGCCAGCGGCGCGCGCAGCACAGCCTTGTGCGCGAAGACACCCTGCACCGGCTTGGTGCAGCCGCTCACGTCTGCGATGACCGCGTTGTGATCGTCCGAGTAGAGCCATCCACGGTCGCCCACCTGTCCGCCCGAGTCGGCATAAAAGCTTGTGTTGTTCAGCACAATTTCGACCGCATCGCCCGCAGCCGCAACCGGAACGCCCACGCCGTCCTTCACGATGGCCAGCACTTCCGCCCCGTCGACGCGCAGCGTCTTGTAGCCCTCGAAGTCGGTCTTCGCCAGCTCGCGATAGACCGGGCTCGCCGACTGCTTCGCGCCACCCTTCCACGAGGCACGAGCCCGCGCCTGCTCCTCCGCACGCGCAGCTTCAAAGCCATCGAGATCGAAGTGAATGCCCGCATCATGCGCCGCATCGGTCATGAAGTCGAGCGGCAGACCGAAGGTCTCGTAGAGATGGAAAGCCTTATCGCCGGGAACACTAGGATTGGCCTGCGGAGCAATATCCCCCCAATCCTCTTCGCTGATCGGACGACCAAACCAAGAGCTGAGCTCAGCGAGTGCTTCATTCGGCATGCTCGCTAGATTCTTCTCTGCTTGCTTTGCCTCCAGCAAGCGAGCATACGTATCTTTGCTCTTAGCTAGAAGCTGATCCAACTGTCGAGCGCCAATTTCCAGCACACGCGCAAACTGCCGCTCCTCAGCCTCGACCACCTTGGCCACGCGGTCCGCACTCTCGTTCAGCTCGGGATACGCTCCGGCCATCTCATCGCGCACCGCGTAAACCATCTCGCGCATGAAAGGCTTGTCCTGACCGAGCAGGCGTCCATGACGAATGCCGCGACGAAGAATCTTGCGCAGCACGTAGCCGCGTCCTTCATTCGCAGGCAGCACGCCATCGGAGATAAGGAAGGTCGCCGCACGCGCGTGGTCCGCAATGATGCGCAATGAAGCCTTCTGGCGATCGTCCGTTGCTTCCGCCGTCAGCTCCGCAGCCCGCTTGATCAGCGGCGTAAACAGATCCGTCTCGAAGTTCGACAGCACGCCCTGCATCACTGAAGCCATGCGCTCGAGACCCGCGCCAGTGTCAATCGAAGGCTTGGGTAGCAGCGCCAGCTCGCCATTGGCGCTGCGGTCGAACTGCATGAACACCAGGTTCCAGATCTCGACATAGCGCGCGTCGTCTTCGCCGAACGGCTTGTTGACACCCGGCGTCTCCGCCGCCTCGATGCCCATGTCGTAGAAGATCTCCGAGCACGGCCCGCACGGCCCCGTGTCGCCCATCTGCCAGAAGTTATCCTTGGCGCCCATCTCGAAAATGCGCTCGGCCGGCACGCCCGTCTCGAGCCACAGCTTGTAGGCCTCTTCGTCCCGAGGCACGCCGTTCTCGCCCTTGAAGATGGTGACGTAGAGCCGGTCCTTCGGAATCCCGAACCACTCGGGCGAGGTCACCAGCTCCCACGCGTAGGCGATCGCATCCTTCTTGAAGTAGTCGCCGAAGCTGAAGTTGCCCAGCATCTCGAAGAAGGTGTGATGACGGCGCGTGAAGCCCACGTTCTCGAGGTCGTTATGCTTGCCGCCCGCGCGCACGCACTTCTGCGAGGTCGTCGCCCGGTTGTAATCGCGGTGCTCCACGCCCAGGAAGACGTCCTTGAACTGGTTCATGCCCGCATTGGTGAACAGCAGCGTCGGGTCGTTGGCAGGCACAAGCGAAGACGAGTGCACACGGCGGTGCCCCTTCGTCTCAAAAAAGCGCAGAAAGGTCTCGCGAATATCGGAACCGGAGCGGTATTGCATTCCCACAGTTTACTAGGAGGATTCCCCTCTGCGGCGGCGGGAACGTCCGCTGGCAGAACGAAAACGGGTACCAAATTCCTGCGAATGTGCCCCAGCCGGAGAGAACGTTCGCGCGGAGTCCGCAAAGAGACGCCAAGCGCGCGATTGCTTTCGAGGATGTCTTCGCGGTTTTTCTTTGCGAGCTTTGCGTCTTGGCGCGAACGGGATGCGCGGGCAGCGTTCTACCGTCGCTCTTCATGACGGTGGCCCATTCAAGCCTGGTTTTGGCTTAAGTGGGGAAGTATGAGGCTTATCCTGTACCCACCCAAGCAATAGAAGCTTGGATGGCCACCGTCAGAGCTCGTGATCGAACCCTGGCTCCAAGCCCGCCAGCGCCTCATCCTCCACATCCCAGCTCTTGAGGATCTTGAAGATCACGCCGGTCGAGAAGCCGGCCCGCACCAGCAGACGCATCACTCTCGCCGCATCCTTGTCAGTGGCAGGCTTTTTCACGCGCTTGCGCTCCAGATGACGGCGCGCCAGCTCTTCCTCGTTCACCTCACCGTAGGCGGCTTCGAGCGTCTCCGAGATCAGCTCCTTGTCCACGCCCTTCACGGTAAGATCCTGCCGCACGCGCCGCTGGCCCAGCGCCATGTTGTCCTGCCGCAGCCGCGTGTAGGTCGCCGCGAAGTCGGCATCGTTCAGATAGCCATACTCCTTCAACCGCTTCAACACATGGTCGATCTTCGCCTGCCCCAGCGCGCCTTCTTCCACGCGCCCGCGCAGCAGACGCGTCAACTCGGCCACGGTGCGCATCCGCCGCCCTAGCGCCTTCACCGCATACTCATGCAGCGCTTCGGCGTCGAGCGGCTCGGTCTTCTTTACGCGTCCAAACGGCATCGGGCTCAAACTCTATCGATAAGCAGGTGAAATGGATTGTGACGCCGCCAGCGGTAAGAACGGAAATCGCTGTCGAGCGTAAGAATATCGCCGGTGTCCAACTCATCCGCCATCTGTATGAGGCATGCATCCGCCAACGACGCCGGAATGTCACGATACTTTTCCATCAAGGCGCGTACAGCACTCGCTGCATCGACAAGCCGCCATGGCATTTCAAATGAGCCGCTTTCGATATTTGCAACCACGGCATCGACCGCGCCCACCGATCTTTTCAGCAGATGACAGCTCTCCATGATGACGGGCTCACATGTCACAAGCGGTCGATCTAACTCCTCGAGTGCCCGGACACACATCGCATGGTACGCATCTCTTTGATGGAAGAGAGCCACAATGACGCTGGCATCCAACAAAACCGGAGAGATCAACGCCCGAGGTCTTCCAGGTATTTCTTGTTGGTCGAAAGGTCACTTGGCCCGGCATCGAACTGCCCTATCCCGATGATCTTCTTCCTCGGATAGGTCTCATGTTGCTTCTTCACCAACCGCAGTCCCTCGCGGATCAGCTCCGAAGCACTCGAGCCTGTACGCTGCATGAGCAGGTCCAGATCCGCCCGCTCATCCTTATCCAGCCGTGCCTGCACGATGCTCTTCATCGCTTTATTGTATGACACCTTTTATTTTTCGTATGACAATTATTACTTCGTCCACTGATCCACCCAGTCATTCACCGTCTTGTACCAGAGCTGCGAATTCTGCGGCTTCGTCACCCAGTGGCTCTCGTCCGGAAAGTACAGCATCTTCGACGGCACACCCATCCTCTGCAGCGTGGTGAAGAGCTGATAACCCTCCGAGACATCCAGTCGATAGTCGTGCTGCGAGTGGATCACCAGTGTCGGCGTCTTCATGCGCGGCGCCGAAAGCATCGGCGACCAGCGACGATACATCGCTCGATTCGTCCACGGCGTGCTGCCGAACTCCCACTCGTTGAACCACAGCTCTTCGGTCGTCCCATACGCCGACTCCGGATTGAACATCCCGTCGTGCGTCACAATGCAGCGAAAGCGGTCCGTGTGGCCAAGAATCCAGTCCGCCATAAAGCCGCCGTAGCTCGCGCCCAGCGCGCACTCACGGCTCTTGTCGATAAACGGATACTTCACCTCTGCCGCCGTCATCCCGTTCATCAGGTCGAGATACGGCTTGCCGCCCCAGTCGCGGTTCACCCGATCCACAAACGCCTGCCCATAGCCGACCGACCCGCCCGGGTTGATCATCACCACCACATAGCCATTCGCCGCAAACAGCTCCGCATTCCAGCGATAGCTCCAGCTGTCGCCCCATTCGCCCTGCGGTCCGCCATGGATCAGCATCTTCACCGGATACTTCTTCGTTTCATCGAAGCCCGGCGGCCGGAGGATAAAGCCCTCCACGCGCACCCGACCCAAGGACGAGAACCAGTAGTGCTCCATCTTCGACAGGTCTAATGCTTCGAGCAAAACAGCGTTCAAGTGAGTGACATCCTTCTGCATGAAGAAGGTCTGCGTCATCCCCAGATCGGTCGGAGAAGCATACGTCACTCTGCGATGCGCCATTCCTGCCGCCGCTTTTCTTACTCTGTCCGTCTCGAGCGCCACCACATCGCCCGGCACGCGCACCGTCTGCCGTGCAGCCACGATCGTCTTCCCATCCGGCGTTACATGCAGATCGCCGTAGGTACCCTCATCCGTCAATTCGCTGCTCTGCTTGCCGTCGAGCGAAGTCACAAACACCGGCTCTTCGCCCAAGTCCCCCGCGGCAAAATAAATCTTCTGCGAGTCCGGAGCCCACACGAACTCGTCTATCCAACGGTCAAAGTCAGGCAGGGGCTCTGTAATCTTCTTCGACGCGCGGTCGTACACCACCAGCCGGAAGCGGTCACTCTCATAACCCGCACGCGCCTGCGAGCGCCACGCAATCGACTTCCCATCCGGCGAGTACGCAGGCGAATGATCGCCTCCTGCCGCGGTTGAAATCTTCACCGGCTTCGCGTTCGCGTCGTCCAGCCGCAGCGTGAAGATATCCGAGTTCGTGCTCGTCGCCGCCACTGGGTCGAGATTCTCCTCGAAGGCGATCTCCTTGCCGTCCGGCGCAAAGGCATATTGATCCGGGCCGCCCATTGAGAACGGCGGCACATCGTGCCCGTCACCCGGCGTCAGATCGCGCAGCGCGCTCCCATCGGCGCTCACCAGAAAAAGATGGCTGCGCTTGTCGCCCGTAAAGTGATCCCAGTGCCGATAAAGCAGGTGAGTGAAGACCTGTGCCTTCACCTTTGATTCGGCGCTGGCCTCATCCTTCTGCTGATTGCAACTGTCATCGTTACATTCCGGATAGACCGCCGAGGTAAACAGGATGGACTTGCCATCCGGTGACCACATCGCGCCGTCCGTCTCCGTGCTCAGCGAGGTCAGCTTGTGCGGCTCACCGATCTTTCCCGTCGCACCGTCGAAATCTGCCAGCCAGATCTGCTGGCCGCCTTCACGTGTGCTCTCGAAGAGAATCTGCTTGCCGTCCGGCGAGAAGCGTCCACGGCTCTCGCCCGCTTCCCAGGCCAGCAGCGCGTGCGATTCGCCGCCCGCTACCGGCACCATCCACAGATGCGAGGTCTTCGTGTTCTGGGCGAGGCTCACATCCGTCGCCGAGTACATCACCCAGCGGCCATCTGGCGACACGGCGATCTCACCCAGCCGCCGCATCTTCATCATGTCCTCGAAGGTCATCGGACGCCGCGCAGCGCTCTGCGCCCATGCGCAGCTGGCAAACAGTCCCAATGCACTCACTACCGAGAGGCGCGCCCAACGGCGCATCTTCCTGCAAATCCTTCGCGTCATAGCAGCCCTGGCCGCCGTCATCCGCTCCAGCAGCACATCGAATGTAGCATCCACGCGCTTTATTCGCCGTGGATCATCCCCGCAGAAGCGTCTTTCTCCCTCGGTTCAGGCAGAGCCACCGGCAGCTCCACAATCACCGCAGCCCCGTGCGGCTGTAAATTGTAGGCGCTCATATCTCCGCCCAGCTCCCGGATCATCGAGTAGCACAGGCTCAATGCCATGCCCGCGCCCTCGTTCTTCGGCTTCAGCGTAAAAAACGGATCGAACAACCGCTCCGGCTCCGGAAACCCCGGTCCGCTGTTCGAGACCACGATGCGCAGATGCTCCTCGCCCTGTCCGGCTTCCATCCGCACCCACGGCTTCCCGCCCTCACCGGCCGCGGCCCGCGAAGCATTCGCCACCAGCTGCTTCAGCACCTGCGCCAGCCGCTCCGGATTGGCGCTCGCCGGCGGCAGATCCGCCGCCGCGCACACCTCGAAGTGAACTCCCTGCCCCTCACACTCCGGACGCAGCTCCGTCTCGAGCCCTCGCAGCACCCATTCCAGATCCAGCGCGGCCACCGGGCTGGGCGAGGGTCTCCAGAAACGTGCCAGCCCATCGATCACCTGCCGCATTCGCTGCGACTCGCTCCGGATTACTCCCGCGTAGCGCCGGGTCTTCTCCTCGGTCGAGGTCTCCTCCAGCAGCTCCGCATACCCCATCACCACGGTTAGAGGATTATTGAGCTCGTGCGCAATGCCTCCTGCCAGCCGCCCAATCCCGGCCAGCCGCTCCGACTGCGTCACTCTCCGCTGCAACGCAGCACTCTCGCGCGCCGACGCCAGCCGCGCAGCCAGGAGTTGCAGCGCCATCAAGTCCTCAGGCATCAGCGGATCGTCCTGCTCCTTCCGCGTCCCGACCGCCAGCACCCCTTGCAGATCCCCCTCGCGCGTACTGATCACAACCGTCCGCAGCGGCTCATTGTCCGTGAAATGCACTTTGTCGGACGGCGCAATCCAGGGGCACAACTCAAGAGACCTGCCATGGACCGGCTGCGTAGCCTGCTTTCGCATCTCCATCCACGCCGAGATCAGCTGTTCTTCGCTGATCCCCGCTGCCAGCCGCTCCAGAGCTCTTCCCTGCTCCGGGCTTGCACCGGCCACAGCCGCCAGACGCACGCGTCCTGGCACCTGCCGAAGCAGGATCGCCGCCAGCGAAAACCGGCTTGCCTCGACCACTGCCTCCACGACCGCCCGGTAGTGCATCCCGAAGTCCTGATGAGGCTCGGCCGGAAAATTCAACCTGGCATAGCGCTCCATCTCCAGCCGCGCACGCCGGTCCCGGCGCTGTCCCGCCGAGTTTTCCCGCGTCTCCTCCTCAAGCACCAGCGCAATGGTCCCTATCGCCGTCACCACGCATACGAGGTTCGAAAACCGGTGCACCGGCAGCCACACGCCGGGAGAAAGCGGCATGATCCCTTCCAGCAGCGGCACCACCTGCCAGATCACAAATCCCGCCGCCGTGAAGATGACTCCCGGCGAGGGCCGCCGGTAGATCGCCACCACCAGGACTGCCGTCCAGATTCCGATTCCTGCCTGTGCAGCATGAATCACCATGGAAGGCTGGTTCAGAGCCGCATAGCACAGGCATACCACGGACACCGCCGATGCCCAGGACATCGTTCCCCAGCGGGGCATATGCACGGGGCGCCTGCTCCATGCCACAGAGACCGCCGCGGTCGCCACCACCGCGGCAAACTCCACACCGCGTAAGAAAGGCCCTGCCCCGCCCGCTACCGACGTCAGCACCACATACAGCAGCGACGGCATGGCAAACATCGCCACCCAGGAGATCCGCTGCCGCTTGCCGAAAAACGGCACGGCCATCGATCCCAGGAACATCAGCATCCCCAGCGCTCCGCAGCTTCGGTATGCAGCCTTTGACCACCCTCCAGCCGGTCCCAGTACCTCCAGCAGCATCTGCGTAGCAATCAGCAGCCATCCCGCCAGCCAGAGCCGGCGGCGCCAGTTCCTGCGCTGCACATTCAGCACGGCAAATACCGCGACAAGCAGCCAGAGCAGGATCAGAGTTGGAACCTGGTAGTCATCCATCATGAGAAACGGGATATACCTGTTTCGCAGTGGCTATAACCGCAGAAACGGAGTGGCTTTTCTTCAGGAAAACACCACCTGGCATACAGCCAGAAACGGCTATCGTGACTGCGAAACCGGTATCGTACCGCCAGTGTACGTGAGCCGCCAGTTCTCTTTTCCTCGCGTTGCTGCCTGCCGCTCCCAAAGGCGCTACCATGAAGGCGTGAAGGAGCTCCGCGTGCCCGCATCTGCTGTCCGTCCCGCCTCTCCTCGTTCTCACCTCGGTCTGGCCTGCATGCTTGCGGCCGGAGCCCTGCTGCTGGCCCCTGCCATAGCCCAGGCACAGGTCTCCTATACCGCCATGCCGCTCGATTCCGGCTTCGGCCCGCTCGACACCTCCGAGCCCACCATCCCGCCGCAGCAGATCATCGACCAGTTCACCGCCAAGGAATCCGTCTTCCGCCAGGCCATGGACAACTACACCTACGAGCGCAGCGTGAAGGTCGAAACCCTGAACGATGACAATAAAGTAGACGGCCAGTATTACGAGGTCACCGACATCTCCTTCGATCCCGACGGCAAGCGCATGGAGCACGTCGTCCTCGCCCCCGCCAGCACCCTCGAACGGGTGCAGATGTCCCCCGCCGACTTCCAGGACATCGAGCAGCGCCTGCCCTTCGTGCTCACCAAAGAAGATGTCGGCCAGTATGACCTCCACTACGTCGGCCGGCAGAAAATCGACGACGTCGATACCTACGTCTTCGACGTTGCTCCCAAAAAGATCGAGAAGCCGCACCGCTACTTCCAGGGCCGTATCTGGGTCGATCAGCACGATCTCCAGATCGTCGTCACCGACGGCAAGAATGTCCCCGACGACACCCGCAAAGGGCACGAGGACCTGTCTCCGCCCTTCGTTACCTACCGCGAGCAGATTGACGGCAAATACTGGTTTCCGGTCTATACCAAGGGCGACGGCATCCTGCACTTCTCCGGCGGCCACGGCTATCTCAGCCAGGACGTCCATATCCGCGAAACGCTGAAGTACACCAACTACAAGCACTTCAACGCCAGCGTGCGCGTGCTCTTCCAGGGCCAGGACATCACCAACAACGGCCAGCAGCAACCCGACCAGAAACCGCCGCAAAAGCCGCAATAACAGGGGCTCAGATCGATCGTAAAACCTGGGTGCCCCATCCATGCCCGGGTTTGGCATGGGTGGGTCTCACACAGGCCTCCATCGCAACCAAAGAGAGTGGAGGCTGAAGGCCACTCGCCCTGCGCGCAGCAGTCAGGTACCCCAGCCAGCCTGGGCAGAAAGCGAAAATCCCAGCGCGCCGATCCGGAAAAAGCACGGATACGCCGGAACGGCTCTTCAACCTGGATGCGCGATCGTGCATCCAATTATTCCGCATCATCCGTAAGACAGACAGCAGAGGAGCATCCCCTTCATGGCATCCCCCGGAAATACCACAGTGACCATCGATGGAAATCAATTCAACGCCATCTCCACGCACGTCGGCTTCAGCACCATTCACGATGAAATGGGCATGCCGCTCATGGGATCGCAATCCTGCTCCATCAGCGTCACAGTCGATATTCACGACAATGTGAACATGCCCTTCAGCACCCTCAGCGCGCTCTTCGGGCTCTCCAACCAGCTCACTCGCGACAAGGTGCGCGACATGAAGATCGAGTACTGGACCGATGAAAGCAGGCAGGATGCCATCTGTGTTTATCAGTTCAGTGGCTGGATCTCCAGCTTTTACACCATCAGCGGTGCAGGCTCCAATCACCTCCTCAGCCTCACCCTCCAGCCGGCTCTCACCAACAAGCAGTATGTCGATGTGAAGATGTCGAACTAACTGGAGAGACAAACGAATGCCGTATCCGCATGATGAAGCCAAGCTGAAGCAGTGGGAGGTTCAGCTCTCCGACGAGATTGCAAAGAACCCCGCCCCCTGGAACAGCTACGATGCGCAGCTCCAGCTCGTAACCAACACCTACAACAAATTCCTCAGCGGCACTGCCAACTATCAACCCATCGACTGGCAGGTCATCAAGGCCATCACCTGGGTCGAATCCGGTGCGGCCAACGCGGCCTGGCAAACCGCGCCCATGCAGATCGGCGTCAATGGAGACCCCGGCCTTCGGGAACTGCTCACCTCGCCTACCGGCAAGCTCGTTCTCCCGCCCGAGTACGCGAACATGCTCACCGTCTCCAATGTGCCCGTCAACGGCAACCTCAACATCGAAGCTGGCGTCGGCTACGTCCTCAAGATCACCGCCATGTTCGGCCTGCAGGCAGATCCACCCCCCGCACCAGCCGCCACTCCCGCAGCGCCGGCCTCAGGAGCCGCTCCCGCAGCACCTCCTGTCGCACCTGCTCCTGTAACGCCCGCGCCCGCATCCGCGGCCCATAAAAGCGCTCCTGCGGCACATGGAAAATCGCATCATCCCAAGCATCCCGCGCCGCCCAAGGTGCACAAGCACCTGGCCATCATCGGCTGGCGCCCTCGCACCCTCCAGTTCATTGCCAAGCACTACAACGCAGGCGACGGAAACTACGCCGACAAGCTCCAGTTCGCACTCGACATCATCACCGGCAAAATCAAGCCGGAGCGAGCTCCCGCGCCACCCCCTAAGCATCCTGCAAAGAAGCACACCCCCATGCGCGTCCCGGCTCACGGAAGGAAATAGCGAACCATGAGAGCTCTCAGCACCGCGCTTCTGCTTGCTCTTCTGTCCACCGCAGCCACCGCGCAGAATGCTGCCGTCCATCCCTACCCACGTCTCTCCCTCGAAGGCGACGGCCACGCCTGTTCCGGCTACTTCAAAACCACCCGCACCCGTCTACGCTGGAAGAGCTCCTTCAGCACCTGCGACCAGCCCTATCGTGTCTCCAGCCACGATCACGATGTGTGGACCCTCGAGCTCCTCCCCTCCACAACAACAAAACAGACATCCTGCCCATTCCAGGTCATCACACTCGAAAAATCCGACCCCACCTATGCCGGCTCAGGCTGGAATGTGACAGGCTACGAATCTTTCGATCAACTCAAACAGACGCCTCCTCAGCCCAGGCTCAGCTGCCCCATGATGTAGTCTCCGCATCGCGAAGCAGGCAGGCAGGTCACAGCTGCTTTGAGTGGATGAACATCGGCTCCTTCGATGCCCTACCTGACCACGGCCCGCCGGCGGTACCATGCCAGCCATGAATAAACTCGCGCCCTTTCTCTGGTTCAACGACAACGCCGAAAATGCAGCCGAGTTCTACCTGGGCATCTTCCCGCATGCACGCAAACTCGACGAGGTGCGATCGAAAGGCGTCGGCCCATGGCCTGCCGGCAAAACGGCCACAGTCACCATCGAGCTCGAAGGCCAGGAGATGGTTTTTCTCAACGGCGGCCCCGCCTATCAACTCAACCCGGCCATCTCGTTCTTCGTCCGTTGCGATTCTCAGCAGGAGATCGATCATTACTGGGACAAGCTGATCGAAGGGGGAAAGCCCATGGCCTGCGGATGGCTCACCGACCGCTTCGGTCTGTGCTGGCAGATCGTACCCCGCAATATCGGCGAACTGATCAAGCATCCCAAAGCCATGGAAGCGATGATGACGATGATCAAGCTGGACCTGCCCAGACTCGAAGCCGCCGCCCGCGAAGGCTGAGATCGGCCGGTACCCCATAAAACAGGGTGTAGGGGATAGGGTGTAGGGGATAGGGTGTAGGGGATAGGGTGTAGGGGATAGGGCGTAGGATCTAGTTCTCTCACCCCTCCCGCATCTTGTCATCCCGGCCGAAGCGAAGGGACCTGCAGTTCCTTCCACAAGCGAGGATACGGGTGCCCCACGTCTCGCTTTTGAGACGTGGGTTTGCAGGATGCAACGGGTGGCCCATTCAAGCCCGGTTTTGGCTTGAATGGGGAACAACACCTCCCATCCGCGACCATCGGGAGCGGGAGGCCGAAGGCGAAAGGCCTGGACGGCCAGTCCCGCCCTGCGCGTAGCAGCCGAAGGCACCGGCCCAGTTACACCCTACACCCTACACCCTACCCCCTGCTTTTAAGGCTTAGCCCCCACCAGCAACACATGCACCATGCGCCGCGCCCGTTCCTGCCAGTCTTCCTTCGGACCGCCATAGGCCACGCCGAACAGCGCCAGCATCAGGTCCATGGGCGCCACGTCGGCCCGGATCACTCCGGCCGCAATCGCCCGCGTCCCCAGCAGCTCAATCGCTCCGCTCAGCGCCGCGCCCGATACGGCGAACACATCCGCCGTGCCGCACACCATCGTCTGCAGCGCCGGCATATACAGGCGCTTGGCGCCCATGTAATCCACCAGCAGCCACAGCCACTCCCGCAGCGCATCTCCCGGCTTGAGCCTCGCCGAGAGCTCCCGCGCCGAGGCCGCCAGCTTTTCCACTTCCACCCGGTAGAGCGCCTCGATCAGCGCATCCCGCGAAGGAAAATTCCGATACAGCGTTCCCGGCCCAACCTCCGCCAGCCGCGCAACCTCATCCATGCTCGGCTCTGCGCCCGACCGCGCAAAGGCCTCCTTGGCCACGGCAAGAATCCGTTCCCGGTTGCGCTGCGCATCGGCTCTCGGTTTCCGGAGAGACTCTTCCGCCGTCATCTTCGTACTTGGCTTTTTCGCGGCCTTCTTCGCCGCCCCGCGGGCAGTTTTTTGGGTCAAAGATTTTTTCATCGCGATTCTTGCAACCGGAGCCACCCTCCGTTTATCTATATCTACCGGAGACAGTCTCCGCTTTAAATTTTCTTTCGACGACTCCGTAACCGACCGCTGCCTGCACGCAGCCCGATTTCCGCAGTTCAACCCTAGGCGGCATCCACATAGAGCGATAGTAAAAGGCTGTCATTTCGACCGGAGCAGGACAGTTTCATCGTCCTGCGGAGTGGAGAAACCTGCAGTTTTCTCCGGTACCAGCAAAAACACAGGTCCCTCCACTCCGCTGCGCTCCGGTCGGGATGACAACGATATGGGCAAGCTCTTTAGTTTCATACCAGCTATTTGGAGATACGCCCTAGGAATAGCCTAAGCCTTCGTCCTCCGCCTCGTCTGGGCCGATTTGCCCCAGCAACGACGATCACCCGAAAGTCCATAACACCCTCTAAGGAGCAGCACCCATGTCGACCGTTCCGCAAACATTCGGCTACAACTCCACCACCGAGGACGTCCTCAAGGGCGTCTCTCTCAAGGGTAAGCGAATTCTGGTCACCGGCGTCTCGGCCGGCCTCGGCATTGAAACCGCCCGCGCCCTCGCCGCGCACGGCGCGCATGTCATTGGCACCGTCCGCGATCTCGCCAAGGCCGAGCGCACCACCGCCGGAATCCGCGAAGCCGCAGCAGCCTCGGGCGGCGGATTCGAGCTCCTGGAGCTCGATCTCGCCAGCCTCGCCAGCGTCCGCGCCGCAGCCGATAAGTTTCTCGCCAAAGGTGAGCCCCTCGACATCATCATTGCCAACGCCGGTGTCATGGCCACGCCTCTCAGCTACACCGTCGATGGCTTCGAGACGCAGTTCGGAACCAACCACCTCGGCCACTTCGTCTTCATCAACCGCATCGCGCCGCTGCTGCGTGACGGCGGAAGGCTCGTCAATCTCTCCTCCTCGGGGCATCGCTTCTCCGACGTGAATCTTGACGACCCGGGCTTCAAGCACACCGAATACCAGCCCTTCGTCGGCTATGGGCGCTCGAAGACCGCGAATATTCTCTTCGCCGTCGCCTTCGACAAGCGCCATCGCGCCCGCGGCATCCGCGCCACGGCGGTCCATCCCGGCGGCATCCAGACCGAGCTTGCCCGCCACATGGACCCCGGCGCCATCCCTGCCATGATCGACCAGATCAACCAGCAGCTCGCCGCTGAAGGCAAAGGTCCCTTCCAGTGGAAGACCGTTCCCCAAGGTGCTGCGACCTCCATCTGGGCCGCAGTCGTCGCCCCGGCCGAGGAAGTCGGTGCGCGCTTCTGCGAAAACTGCCACGTCAGCCACGTGGTTCCCGACAGCCAGCCCCTGGGCATGATGAACGAAGGCGTCCGCGCCTACGCCCTCGACGAAGCCAACGCCGAAGCCCTCTGGAAGAAGAGCGAAGAGCTCGTCGGAGAAACCTTCTAACCCATCACAAAAAATGCGGCTGGCGAGAAGGAGGCACCCATCCTCGCCGGCCGCGTATTGTTCTCGCTCCAGTCCAGCAGAGCTAGTCCAGCGAGAACCAGTTAAAGTTGGCGATCGTGTTGTAATAACCGCCCGTATCCATCACCAGTTGCAGCGTGTGCGTGCCTCCCAGCAGCTGGATATTCGGTACATCGAGCGTCTGCCACGTCTGCCAGCCTTCGGTCTCCGGCACCGTGATCGGCCCGCTCACATCATGCCCATCCACCGCCAGGTGAAAGACACCGCCGCCGACATCCGTCGCTACCCGCACATGCAGCGTGTAGCGCCCGGCGCGTTCGATGTTCACGGTGTAATTCAGCCAGTCGCCCGGATTTGTCGATCCCACATCCGCGCCGCCGCCGGTATCCGAGCACGCTTCGATGTACACCGTCTCACCCGGCCGATAATTGTCACCGCCATTGTTACTTGTATTGCCGTTCCAGTACGCAACGCCCTTGCCGCCCACATCGAAGTTCTCTGCCTGGATCGTGCCCGGCACCGCTGCAGGCGTGCCGCCGTACGGCGTGGATGCCGTAACCGGCTCCACGGCAAACCAGTTGAAGTTCCCCATCCCGCCGGTGGGCCCATTGCCGTCGAAGACGATCTTCATCACGTGCTGCCCTGCCGCCAGCCGGAAGACCGGGCTATACATCGTCTCCCATGTCTGCCATCCATTCGTTGCCGGGGTGTACTGGTTACCCGTTACATTGCGGCCGTCGAACTCCGCATGCCAGTAGCCGCCGTCACCGAGCGAAGCCACACGCGTCTGCAGGCTATAAAACCCGGTCGTGGCCACGTTCACCGTATACTTCAGCCACTGCCCTTCCGCCGTATAGCCCACGTCGTAGCCGCCGCCCGTGTCGCTCGTCACCTCGATGCCCACCGTCTCGCTCGGCCGGTAACTCGCACCGCCTTGATCGGTCGTCGCCAGGTTGAAGTACGCCACGCCCTTGCCGCCGTTGTCGAAGTTCTCCGCCTGGATCACTCCCGGAATCGGCCATGCCGAACCGCCATACGGCGTCTCCGGAGAGCCCACCGTCAGCTGCACCGTCGAGCTCCGCTGTGTATTGCCCTGCACACCCGTCACCGTCACCGGATATATCCCTGCGCTCGCGCCCGATGTCGTATCCAGCTGCAATGCGTAGTGCTGCGCCATCCCGTTCGATGAAGCGAACAGCTGTGGCTCCAGCCGTCCCCATACACCCGAAGGCAGGCTGCCAAGATCGAGACGCACATGGCCGAGACTGTGCCCGTAATGATCCACGTCTACGACGAAACCCGTGTTGTCGCCCGGAGCCACCGTCTGCGCATCCGGCCCGGCCGTCACACCAAAGGTTGATCCCGGATAACCCTGCCAGGTAAAGGTCGCGACCGCGCCGGCCGGCAGCGTGTACGTCACATTCTGGCTGCGCCAGTTGAGAGTAAACGTGCTCGCCTCCGACGCCGCATTCAGCACAACCACCGCAATCGAGCCATCCGGATTCTTGAAGGCCACATCCTCCACACTGCCCGAGCCGAAGGTGTTGGAAGAGATGCGGTATGCCCCTGCCTGCACGTACTTCGAGAGATGCCCGAGCACGTAGTACTCCACGTTGCGCTCCACCGTCGCCGGCGATGTGCTGGTATCAATCGTCACCACGCCGCGGCAGTCCGTGCAGCCGTTCTGCACCGTGGGGCCGCCGTTCTGATCGAGCGCCATATTCCACAGCGTCACGCTCTTGCCCCAGTTGCGCAGCACGTCGATCACATCGCTCTCGACCATATTCGGCAGGTTGGTCGCGAAGTTTGGCGCATACGATCCGCCCGTGCACTCGGTGAACCACACCGGCGCGCCATGATCTAAGTCATGAATCGCATTCTGCGCATCCGAGACCGAGCCTGCATAGCAGTGGAACGAAACACCGGCCAGCCATGGCCGCACCGAGGGATCGCGCAAAAGCAATTCGGGATAGAGCGGATTATCCCAGTTATGCTCGTAGCCCAGAATGCCCGGCGTCGCATCGGCAGCATCCTGGTGCTGCCCGGCAAAATTCCATCCCTGGTTCTTGAAGCGCTGCGCCAGAAGCGCGGGGCCAAGATACTGGCTGATGAATGTAGCCTCGTCATTCTCCGCCATGAACATCGTCGGATAGCCCGTCGTCTCATACAGCGGCTCGTTCTGCACCGCAACATAGTTGATCGGCACACCGTCCTTCTCGTACGCCTGCACAAACTTCGTGAAGTACTTCGCCAGCGCCGGAAAATACTGCGTCTCGAGCGTCCCTCCACCGGTCGACTGGCTGGTCTTCATCCATGCCGGAGGCGACCATGGCAGCGCCAGCACCTTGATCTGCGGATTCACCGCAAACGCCGCCCGGATCGTCGGGATGATGTACGCCTCATCATGCGCAATGGAAAACTGCGTCATCTGCGGGTCTGTATCTCCCGCAGCCAGGTCGTCATACGTGTAATTGCTCAACGCCAGGTCGGTCGCACCCATCGGCTGGCGCAGAAAACTCAGATGAATGCCGCCGGTACCGAAGAGATCCTGCATCAGCGCGGTACGCTGCGCGGCCGTCAGCTTGTTCCACACCAGGTACGCCGCCGAATCGGTGAACGAAGCACCCACGCCATCGAGCGTCTGGTAGCGCACCGTATCATCCACGTCGATGGCCATCTGCGTGCCCGTCCCCGGCTCAAAAGTGAGCGAGGGTTGCGGCGCCAGCAGCGCCGACTGGTCCGCATTCGTCTGCACCACGCTGACCGTCTGCGCCCTTCCCGCCGCACCGGCCGCCAGAAGAAGCACCGCGCCACACGCCATCCGAAAAAAGAGCGCAGCTGTCCCGCGCCCTTGAGCACTCACACTCATGGGAGATTGCATTGCATCGTCCTGTCAGAACAGATTTTTTCTTCTCTCCGCCGCGAAACCGCATTTCGCACGCGACAGGATGGATATCACCCAAAATTTGCGCCTGTCAAGAACAAACGTTTGTCTTAAGAAGTATGGAGATTTCTTCATCTTCTCCCGCAAAACCGGGCCCGCCTGCAGAGCTTCCTTATCTACGGCAACCCGCGGGAACATATATCTGTGACAGTTACAAAAACAGGCCTCGCTTCCTCGCCATAAAGCCTCTGCGCGTTCGCATGCAAAAGGGCAGGCTTCCTTTCGGAAGCCTGCCCTTCAAACCTCTTCCCCGCGCGAGCGCGGACAGAGGCTGCTCCTGTTTTTGCTACTTGCCGGCCGCCGGCTTCGCCGCCTTGGCGCCGCCGTCTTTCGCCGCACGATAGCCGGCTGCCTTCGCATCGGCTTCCGTCATGAACTTGCCGTTCTTGGTCGCGCCATACTGCTTGGCGCTCGACTGGTGATACACCTTGGTATTCAGGTTGACCCAAACCAGTCCCTTCGACTTCGCATCGGCAATTGCGGCGGCATCCGGAGCGGGCGCTGCGGCCGTTGCCTTTGCAGCATGCGTGGAAGCTGCGGGAGCGGGTGTAGCGGCGGTCTGGGCGAACAGCATGCCGGTGGAAACCACCGAGCACAGGGCGAGGATACGAAGCGTTCTCATGGGTTTTAACTATCCTTTCAATGTTCAGCTTCTGTTTACAGAAGATGCAAATCTGTCACGCGCGTTCATCCCGGGGTAAAAGTGCATGACAGGCTCCTGAAACCCCGGCTCCGCGCCAAAGTCTCGGTCAAAACAGGACCGGCTGTCAATCCGCATTTCCCCCGCATCAGCCGCGCACTCCATCCTGCCGAAGCACAGGACCGCATGCTACACTGCCCCCATTCCATGCCGGTTCATCCTTCGATCCGAACATGGAACAACTGCTGTAACCAAGGAGTCGCGCATGGGTATTCTCGAAGAAGCAGCCGGAGCATTCGCCGCGGTCGAAGGCGTCAAGAAGCTTGACCCGGACGCAGGCATCATCACCGAAGGCGTAGCCGCAATCGCAGGGTTTGAAGGAACGGAAGCCATCACCGACCTGATCGAAAAGAAGGAAGAAGCCAAGGACGGACAGAGCTAACCGTCTGCCGCGAACTGCGCCCAGCCCCCGCTGGGCGCATGCTGTCCCTGTGCTCCTCTTCGGAATGCCGGGATCGCAGACAACCCCGTCGCATCACGCATCGCATCGCAGAACCCAACCTGCCTCTTTTCAAAACAAATTTCTTTGTTGCCATCAACACCATCTTTCATGCCGGTGAAATCGACCCGGCGACGGAAAGCATTGCGACGATGATCGGAAAACTGCTGACCCGCACCAGCCTCTGCCTCGTACTCGCTGCCACCAGCCTGCAGGCGCAAAGCCCGGCCACGCGCCAGGCCGAACCCGGCGACGCTCCCGCCGATCCCGGCCCACTCGCTGCCCGGCTTTCGCCCGCAATCAAGCCTGCAGCGATTGAGGCCGCGATGCGCAAGGTTGCCGACTGGCAGGCGCACCGCATGGCCGACACCCCGAGTCAGGACTGGACCTTCGCCACGCTCTACCTCGGCCTGCTCTCTGCCTCGCGTACCCTGCACGATCCCGCCTATCGCGACCTGGTGCTCGGCGTCGCCGATCACTACGCATGGACGCTCGGCCCCCGCAAGCAGCATGCCGACGATCAGGCCATCGGACAGTCCTATCTCGCGCTCTATCGCGAGCATCCCGATCCAACGCGCATCGCACCCATGCGCGCCCAGTTCGATGAAGTCATGCAGATTCCCGACGACCCGGCCAAGCCCGGCTGGTGGTGGTGCGATGCGCTCTTCATGGCGCCGCCCGCCTGGGCCGAACTCTCCGAGGTCACGCACGATTCCAGATATCTCGATTACATGCACCACCAGTGGCAGCGAACCTCAGACCTGCTCTGGGACCCGCAGGAGCATCTTTTCTCCCGCGACGCGACCTATCTCGACAAGCACGAGAAGAACGGCCGCAAGCTCTTCTGGTCGCGCGGCAACGGATGGGTGATGGGAGGTCTCGCGCAGATGCTCGAACACCTTCCGGCCAACGATCCTCACCGCGCCTTCTACGTCGAAAAGTTCCGTGAGATGGCCGATACCGTGGCTAAAATTCAGAGCCCCGACGGCCTCTGGCGCCCCGGCCTGCTGGACGCGGCCGACTACCCTGAGCCGGAAATCTCAGGCTCGGCCTTCTTCGTCTACGCCATCACCTGGGGTGTGAACCACGGCATCCTCGACCGCGCGCGCTTTGAGCCCGTCGCCAAGCGCGGCTGGGCCGGGCTGCTGCAGCACATCTATGCAGACGGCCGTCTCGGCGACATTCAGCCCATCGGAGCCGCACCCGGCGCATACACACCCGGCGCCAGCTACGTCTACGGCATAGGAGCCTTCCTGCTCGCCGGCTCCGAGCTCGACCACATGGCGCGTACACGCTGAAATCGCGGCTGCTCAGGCAAGCAGCCGCGCCACTTCCTCCAGCCACTGTGTGGCATTGAGCCCATCCCAGCCCTCGATGATGACACCCGGCTTGAAGATGCGTTCCAGGGCTTCGTTCACGGCCTGCGCCTCTGGACCGTAGGTTCCGAGAAATCGCTCGATATCCGCGCGCGTGGCCGCACGCTCCTCCGCAGAAGTATCTTCCCGATAGGTGGCCAGAATCTCCGCGAGCGTATCCCCGAAGAGATCGAAGTCCTGGTGAAAGTAGCCGCCGAGAAGCGCATCCAGATGAGGGTAGTGTTCGGCTTCCGCGGGAGCCTGAAGGCCTGGTTTTTCCGTAAAGGTCATAACAATATCTCTATCTCTATGGCTGCGAAGACATCCATCCGCTATGGCTCCGGGAAGGCTGTCAGCACAAACCAGACGCGGCCTGCCACCTGGGTTCGTTTCAGGATAATGCGTGCCTTCGTCATGGTTTCCAGCTTTCCTGTCGCCCGAATCACGCCTTCGCCCACCGGTGACGAGCCCGAGTAGACAAGCCGCAAGTTCCCTTTACCGCCCGCCATCGCCCACTGCTCAATCGTCTGCTTGTTGGTGCGAATCGTGTCAGAGATCACATCCTCGGCAACTCGGACAGAGGACCATGTGGTCGCGGCTGGAATCTTCGGCTGCTTGACCAAGCGGTCGCGCAGGTCTGTTTCCGTTCGGTTGATGTGCTCGCGAATGGTATGGCCCCCGGCAAGCTCTTCCTCGGCAAGGGAGATGCGGCCTGCGCGCACCGCCAGGATGCGCTCGGCACCGAGGACCAGCGAGACAGCCAGCGGCACCGCGACATCGAGCCCTACACCGGCCCAGTGTGCAGCCTGGTCGGATGCACCCAGGCTATGAGCAAGCTTCTCACCCGCCATCTGGGTGAAGTCTTCTGTCTCCTCGCCAGTCCAGAGCTGGCGCACTGCGGCCTGCCCGCTGTCGGCGCCATGGGCAATCAAAACCCCGCCACCGACCTTGGTCAGCATCGTCGGTTCCGGAACGAGAAACATCGCGCCCCCGCCGACAATCTGCAATGCGCTGAAAACAAGCTGCGCGCCGCCCCACAAACGGTTCACAAGCCGCTGGTGATTTTCCAGCTGCCCTGCCTGCAATACCGCTGCCAGTTGGGCCGGCGAGAGAACGATCGTCAGACCGTCATCGACTTCCGCCATGTCCCGGACCCTTTAATTGCCAAGCTGAAATTCGTAGTAGTTCTTCTGGTCGAGTGCGGGCTGCAGGCTGATCGAAAGCACGTGATTCGATCCGCCGCCGCTGGAAATGTTCCAGGAGCTGATCCAACCTTTGAACGCAATGCTGCAAAGCGCATCGGCCTTGCTGTCATCCTGCCAGAACTCAATCTTGATGTCTTTGATCTTGTCGCGGGTAGGCAGATTCGCAAGATCGAAGAGCTGCTTCACGGTCGTGAATGGGATATTCACGGTGTCATGCATGTCCGCCGAAAAATGGAGTCCGCATATCATCGAGCCCATAGATGGCATGCCGGAAACACCCGTGTGGCTGGAAATGCCTACATTGGTGCTGAATGCATTCAGCTTCGTGCCATCGATGGTGATGGTGGTATTGGATGGATTTGCCAAATGAAAGCCCCTTTCGCCTGCGGACGCACCGATCTGCCTGATCCGGGGCACGCCCTTGATCTCAGCGATTTAGGATGCAGACTGGGTGGGCTGAATCGTGAAATTTGGGAGAATCCCACTGCTCCCACAGGCAGACATCGCAGGCGAAACACAGCCCAAATTCCCACTCCGCGCGAGGCGCAGGTCGGAAGGAGAGAGGATGCACGCCACCTCATCTCCCATGCGATCTCCCGTACGCGTTTTAGGTCGTATCCCCCTTATAGCCACGAGAAAAGGTTGTCATTTCGACCGGAGCAGGACAGCGTTATCGTCCTGCGCAGCGGAGAAACCTGCAGTTCTGCCTGGACCGGAGAAGACTGCAGGTTCCTCCGCTGCGTTCGCCTTACGGCTCACTCCGGTCGGAATGACAATTCGATATATATGTCGCTCATTTTCTGTCTGGCTATAGGAGGATACGCCCTAGTAGTACAGATACTTCCGCCATTTCTGGTCCGAGTGGCCGATCATGCGCATGATGTGCCGGCTGGTGTGCAGCGAGAATGGGCGCGGCTCGCGCATCAGCTTCATATCCCTTAACTCGTGAAGTAACTGGTTCCCTTTCCGGCGATTGCAGCTGTGGCAGCAGGCCACCAGGTTCTCCCACGTCGATGTCCCTCCACGCGAGCGCGGCAGCACGTGGTCCAGCGTAAGCTCCGACGAGTGCAGCACGATGCCGCAGTACTGGCAGGTATTGCGGTCGCGCAGCAGGATGTTTTTCCGCGAGAGGGCCCGCGTCTGGTGAGGAATGCGGCGGTATTCAAGCAGCCGGATCACCGACGGCATCGGCATCCGCGCCCGCGCCGCATGCAGCGTCGCGCCCTGCTCTTCTTCGGTACGCGCCACGCCCTTCAGCACCAGCACCAGCGCGCGGCGCGCCCCGCAGATATTGATCGGCTCGTAAGAAGCATTCAGCACTAGCACCGGTGTCTGCATGGCGGAGTTGAAGCGCGCGCGGGATACCGTGCTCCCCACATCATGACCGCGGCCCTCGGCGTGTGAAAGCGTGTGGCACTTGGCGAGTGATTTTTGCTTGCGAGCGTGAATCATAGCCTTTCCCAGCGACATCCTTTCCCTCCGTCCTTCGCTTGAGCCTGCCCGGCGCGTTCAGCCTCCGAAGCAGAGCCCCTTTCTATCCGCACGCGTTGAGTGGACCGTTCCCCGCCACACCACCGCGTCTTCCCGCATCTCTTCGGCCGTCGGCTCACGAAAACCTCCCGGTGCATCGCTCTCTGCCGACGCTTCCTCGTACCGGATCGCGCCATCTCGCCGCTGCGCCCGCGCCGCCGTTGCCACCCACACCGTCGCCGCGCCGGCGCGCTTCAGCGCCCAGGCACAAGCCCGTGCCGTCGCCCCGGTCGTATAAATGTCGTCGATCAGCAGGACATCCTGCCCCTCGACCCGCTGCGGCTGGGCAACAAAAAAAGCGCCGCGCAATACGCGCCGGCGCTCGGATGGGCTCAGACCCGCGAGGCTCTGAGTCGCACGGACCCGTCGCAGGGCTCTCGCAGCGAGCCTCCCTTCCCACTCCGGACGACGCCGGGCCATCCCGCGCACCACGCCTCGCGCCAGTAACTCCGCCTGGTTAAAACCACGTTGCCGCATGCGCCCGGCATCGAGCGGCACGGGAACCACCGTCATGCGCGCAGGAAGCCCGGTTTCTCCAGCCAGCCGCGCCGCCACGGCATCGCCCATCCGTACCGCGACCGGCTCCATCCCCTCATACTTCAGCAGATGCAGCAGCGGACGCATCGCCCCGTCATACGGCCCATGCGCGATTGCGCGCGTAAACGCAGGCGGCGATACCCGGCACGGGCGGCAAAGCTCGTCCGCAGCACCCTCACGGGGCTCGCCGGAGAAAGAAAAGCCAAGGCTCTCGCCGCAACGCGAGCAGGCCGGATCATGATGTTCAGGAAGATTGGACCAGCAGGCAGAACAGACCGGAACCCGGGAGGATTCCGCAAGAGGCTGACCGCAGACCTGGCAGTCGGCGGGAAAAACTACGGAGGTAACACAGTGAAGGATGGTACGGCCCGGCTGAAAACGGTCTGAGCGGGAACTTCGCAGCACACGAACCACTGCTCGCCAGGCATTCGTCTGGCTTTCGGGAAGTTCGATCGTCAGCCGGTCACGTTGACTGCTGAAGGCGCACCTCGCTCGGCGGCGTGCTGGAAGCCGCCGTTGCGTGTGAGTATACGCCCAATCGGTTGCATGGAGAGAAAAAAGCGAAAGGCTATGCCGTATCCCTGCTGCGACGTAGGATAGCAGTCTGTCACAAAACGGCCAGTTATCAGCGTGAAAAGACTCACCGTTTCACGCTGGCCGCTTCACCGCTGGCCGTCTTGCGCCTGACTGCTATCCCCGCCTCCCACGTAGCGTCGCAAACACCCCCAGCACCACCAGCGCGCTGCCCGCAATCTGGACCGCGGCCAGCCGCTCCCCTGCCAACGTCGCGCCCAAGGCCAGCGCCACCACCGGATTCACATACGCATAGGAGGCCACGCGTCCCATCGGCTCATGCCCCAGCAGCCACACATAGGCGGTAAACGCCACAATGGACGCCGCCCCGATCAGGTACGCCATTGCGACCACCACGCGCATGCCGACGGCATGCGGCAGATGCCCCCACTCGCCCGTTGCCGCGGAAAGCGCAAACAGCATCGCTCCTCCCATCGCCATCTGCCAACCCGCGCTCACCACGCGCGACGCAGGCAGTTGCAGCTTGCGTGACAGCAACGTCCCTAAAGACCAGCACAGGCAGCCCGCCACGGCTACCAGCATTCCGACGAGAGAGCCCAGCGCCCTGCCCCGTGTGGATTCCCACGTCAGCGTGACGACACCGGCGAAGCCGAGCACAATCCCCGCCAGCGGCCACGCCGCCAGCCGCTGCGTCCGCAGCAGCCATACCTCGCCGGCAAAGATCCACACCGGGATCGTCGCCGCGATCACCGATGCGATGCCCGAAGCAATCCGCTGCTCCGCCCAGAAAAGGCAGGCATAATCGCCCACGAACAGCACCAGCCCCAGCAGCGCCACGCTCCGCCACTCGCGCCCGCTCAACGCGAACGGCCCCGCAGCCCTGTCTTTTCTCGAGGTCACCAGCGCGAAGCCGAGCAGCAGCACACCCGCGGTGAAAAATCGAAAGGCAGCCGCGAAGAACGGCGGCACCACCGCCACCACCTCGCGAATCCCAAGGAACGAACCGCCCCACAAAAAGTAGATTGCCGCATAGGCCAGCAGCCTGCGCACCCGCATGCGCCGAGCATACCGGAAGTGGTCAGTCGTCAGCTGTCAGTCCCCGGGTGCCCCATATCTCGCTTCTGAGACATGGGAAGGCAAGAACCCAGGGTGGCCCACTCGAGCCTCTTTTGCTCGGGTGGGGAACAGGATTCACCACGAAAGCCAGCGCCGGGGTTCGTCAGCGCCCACCCAAGCGAAGCTTGAATGGGGCACCCGCTTCCGTCTCCACCGCGTAGAACCCAATCGCGACCAACGGGAGCACCACGCGAAGCTCAAGGCCCGTGACGGCCAGTCACCACGACCAGCGGGAGTGCCGAGCGAAGCGATTCGCCCCACGCACAGCGCGACCAAAGGGAGCGGGTGCCGAAGGCAATTCGCCCTGCGCGCAGCAGGCCCGGCGCAGAGCAGCTACAGGATCTTCATCAGCAGGCAGGTCACATCGTCATGCTGCGGAGCTCCGCCGACAAAGCGGTCCAGATCCACCATGATCGTCTGCAATAGCGTCGAAGCCGGCAGCATCGCACCCGCGTGGAGCATCACCTCCAGCCGCGTCTCTCCATACTCCTGCTGCCGCAGATCTTCGGCCTCGGTGAGCCCATCGGTAAAGACCACCAGCAGGTCGCCTCCCTCGAGCATCACCTCGCCCGACGCATACGGCACGCCGTCCATGATGCCGAGCGGCATCCCGCCCGCGTTCAACCGTTCGATCGCTCCCGCCCGTCGCCGCAGGATCGGGTTGTTGTGCCCCGCATTCACATACGTCAGCCGCCGCGTTGCCGGGTCATACTCGGCGATAAACGCCGTCGTGAACCGCCGCCCGTTCTGGCTGTTGCTGCACGCATAGCGATTCATCCGCTCCACCAGCGTCGTCAACGGACCATATGTAGCGCTCAGCGTCTTCAAGCTCGCCTGGAAGGTGGCCATCAGCATCGCCGCGGGCACGCTCTTACCTGCCACGTCGGCCACGGCGATCAGATACGTCGCCTCGCCGGCTCCCTCGCGCAGCCGCGCGAAGACATCGTAATAATCCCCCGCCACCGTATTCGCAGGCCGCGTGGTAAAGGCGATCTCCGCGCCCGGCACCGCCGGAGGCTGCGCCGGCAGCAGCCATTCCTGAATCTCCTTGGCAATCTGCAGGTCGCGCTTCATCACCACGCGGTCGCCCACCTCCAGCACCAGCAGCGCGAACATCAGCAGGCCGCCGTAAAAGTGGAAGTCGAGCACGAAGGCCTTCATCTCGCCATGCGATGTCTCATACTGCCACTCGCCGCCGGGCAGAAAAATGAGCACCAGCGCCACCAGCAGCAGCACGCGCCGCGCCGGCGTCAGCTTCTCGACAATCGCCCAGAAATACTGCCGCAGCACCGAGGCCACATGCTTGCTCTGCGAAACGCCCTCACCCCGTGTCGCATTCACATCCTTCGAGTACAGCCGGTAGCTCGAGGTCGCATCGCGCCGGAACTGCTTCCACATCTCGCTGAGCGCCATGCCCTCGGTCACACGCTTCCAGAAGCGGTCGGCGCGCGACTGCTGCGGAGGCGGTGGCGCCATCGGCCTTTGTGGCGGATACCCCATGCAACACAGGGTATAGGGAATAGGGTGTGGGGTATAGCTCTTCTCGCGCCTGCACGCCGGGTGCCCCACCCATGACAGGCAGTTGGTCATGGGTGGGTCTCACTCGAATCTCAAAATCAAGTGCGCCTAAAGAAGACGGGTGCCCCACATCTCGTTCTGTTCGAGATGTGGGTTCGCAGGATGCCAGCATTGGGAACTCGTGCTTTCCCACATCTCAAAATCGAGATGTGGGGCACCCGTTTTTGCCTCCGCCGCAGAGAACCCGGATCGCGACCAGCGGGAGCGCCACGCGAAGCAATTCGCCCCACGCGCAGTGGCGACCAGCGGGAGCGGAGGCCGAAGGCTGAAAGCCGCGCGAAGCGGATTGCCTGGACGGCCAGTCCCGCGAGCAGCGAAGGAGTTGATACACTCACCCTTCGCACTGAACTATCTGGAGAATCTTCGCGTGTCTGCTCAACCCGATTTCCAACCCTTCGTTCCCGCCACCGAGACGCGACGAGAGTTCACCGTCCGCGCCGTCCTCCTCGGCGCCATCTTCGGCATTCTCTTCGGAGCCGTCACCGTCTATGTCGGCCTCCGCGCCGGGCTCACCGTCGCCGCGTCCATCCCCATCTCGGTGCTTTCCATCTCGGTACTGCGCGCGCTCGGCAAGGCTTCCATCCTTGAGAACAACATCGTCCAGACCACCGGCAACGCGGGCCAGTCCATCGCCGCCGGCGTCATCTTCACGCTGCCCGCGCTCATCTTCCTCGGCTTCGATCTCGAGTACACGCGCATCTTCATCCTCGCGCTGCTCGGAGGATGGCTGGGCGTGCTCTTCATGATCCCGCTGCGCCGCCAGCTCATCGTCGAAGAGCACGGCAACCTTACTTATCCCGAAGGCACGGCCTGCGCCGATGTGCTCATCGCCGGCGAGAAGGGCGGGTCGTTCGCAAGCCGCGTTTTCTTCGGCCTCGGACTCGGCGCTCTCTACACCCTCTTCCAGAATGAGAACCTGCTCGGCGCGTGGCCCGGCACTCCGAACTATGAACCGAAGTGGCTGCCCGGCTCGGCCATCCGCGCCGATGCCACGCCGGAGTATCTCGGCGTGGGCTACATCATCGGCCCGCGCGTCGCAGGCGTGCTCATTGCGGGAGGCGTCTTCTCCTGGCTGGTCGTCATGCCGATGATCCACTTCTTCGGCGTGCACGTACCTGGTGCGGTCTACCCCGGCACCGTGCCCATCGCGCAGATGTCCCCGTCCGATCTGTGGAGCACCTACGTGCGCCCCATGGGCGCGGGAGCCGTCGCCGCAAGCGGCCTCATCACCCTGCTCAAGACCACGCCAACCATCTTTGGTGCGTTGCGGGGCACGCTCACCGCGGGCGCAAAGACCATCAGCAAGAATGTGACGGCGAAGCGCACCGAGCACGACCTGCCCATGGGCGTGGTCATCGGCGGAAGTCTGCTGCTCGTCCTGCTGATGTTCCTCTTCCTCACGCTCAAGCCCGTACCCGGCGCGCAGGTGGGCTGGCTCGCGAACCTCGCCGCTTCGCTGCTGGTCGTCCTCTTCGGATTTCTCTTCGTCACCGTCTCCTCGCGCATCGTCGGCCTCATCGGCAGCTCGGCGAACCCCATCTCCGGCATGACCATCGCCACGCTGATGGCCACGGCCGCCATCTTCCTCGTCAAAGGCTGGACCGCTCCCGCCTTCGGTGCGCTCGCCATCACCATCGGCGGCACGGTCTGCATCGCCGCGGCCAATGCGGGCGATACCTCGCAGGATCTCAAGACCGGCTTCCTCGTCGGCGCAACGCCGTGGAAGCAGCAGCTCGCGGTGATGATCGGCGTCGGCGTCTCCGTCTTCTCCATCGGTCTCACCCTCAACGCCATGAACAAGGGCCTCGAAACCTTCAAGCCGATGAAGGCGCCCATCGCACTCAGCCTCTCCGCGCTGCCCTCCGGCGTGCAGATCCAGCAACAGCACTTCGCGCGCCCGCGCATCGAACTCACCGAACCCGGCAAGCCAAATCACTTCGTCGACAGCTCGCAGTACGTGCTGCTCAACGCGCTCGGCTCGCCGACACTTGCCGACGGCAAGTACCTCTACAACCCCTCCAGCGGCAACATCGAAGTGCAGTGGTCGCAGGGTATCGGCAGCGAGAAAGCCGCAGCACCGCAGGGGAGATTGATGGCCACCGTCATCAACGGCATCCTCTCGCGCAAGCTGCCCTGGGGACTCGTCCTGCTCGGCGTCTTCCTGGTCATCGCCGTCGAACTGCTCGGCATCCGGTCGTTATCCTTCGCCGTGGGAGCCTATCTCTCCATCGGCACCACGCTCGCCATCTTCGTCGGCGGCATCATGCGCTGGATGGTCGATCGCGCCGTAGCCAAAGCCGGCGGGGATGCCTCCGAGACCGAGAGCGAAGTCTCGCCCGGCTCGCTCTACGCCAGCGGACTCATCGCCGCCGGCGGCATCATGGGCCTCTGCGGCGTTTGCCTCAAGCTCTACGAGGCCGCGCGCGGCACCGAAGTCCATCTCTGGTTCGCACCCGGCTCCGGCCCGTACAACATTCTCAGCCATCAGCCTGTTTCCGTTGCGATGTTCGCGCTGCTCGCCTTCTCGCTCTACTACTTCGCCCGCAAGCCGCTGAAGTAGGCCGTATCGCCCGGGCGCGGGACGCGTTTGTCTCGCGCAACGGAGGGATCTGCGGTTTGCCCGCACCGGCAGGCAATCGGGTGCCCCACGTCTCGCGTCCGAGACGTGGGAAACTCTGTCGGATGCAGAGACACCCCATCCCCTGAACCCTGCCCTTATTTGCAACCATTACAGCTACAAATCTGCGCAGGTGACCAAAGGACATGCAACCTCTGGTGCCGCTTTTCGCGCATTGTCCCATTGCGAAGCAGAAATTTTCCATGCTAATGTGGCCGGCACATTCACGCGCCGGTCCCGCGACCCGCTCTGTGTCCTGCTCCCATCCTTGCCCCGCGGCTCTGGCTACTTGCTGTCACAATTCCGAACCCAAGGACCCCCCGCCATGAGCGTATTCCGCTTCAGAATCGCGCTGCCCGCCGCGCTTCGCTGCTCCTGCCCGCGTATTGCTCTGTTCCTCGCCGCCGCCCTGCTGCCCGCAGCCGGCGCCCACGCGCAGTACCTCTCCACGCACCATGTCCGCGACGCCGTCCGCACCGGCTCTGCCCAGTACGTCGGCCACCTGCCCTCCTCGCAGACCCTCTCGCTCGACATCGTGCTGCCGCTCAGCGATGAATCCGCTCTCGAAAGCTTTCTCGAAGATCTCTACACCCCCTCCTCCTCGAGCTACCACCACTACCTCACTCCGGCCCAGTTCACCGAGCGCTTCGGCCCCTCACAGGCCGACTACGACGCCGTCGTAACGTTCGCGAAATCGAACGGTCTTACCGTCACAGGCGGCTCCATCGGGAGCATGGATGTGCAGGTGAAGGGCACCGTCTCGGCCATCGAATCCGCCTTCCACATCACCCTCAACACCTACCAGCACCCGACCGAGAGTCGCACCTTCTACGCGCCTGACCGCGAGCCCACCACCAGCCTCAACTTCTCGCTCTGGCACATCTCCGGCCTCGATAATTACTCCCTCCCCCATCCGCTCTACGTCAGCCGCACCCAGACGGCCGCCGCGCGCGGCGTCGACGCGAAGACGCTCGTTACCCACGCCACGACCGGCTCCGGCCCATCGTCCTCCTTCCTCGGCTCTGACATGCGCGCCGCCTACTACGGCGGCACCGCGCTCACCGGCTCCGGCCAGAACCTCGGCCTCTTCGAATACGAAGGCACCGACCTCGCCGACCTCACCACCTACTACAAGAACGTCGGCCAGACCAACTCCGTGCCCATCACCCTGCTCTCCACCGACGGCACCTCCACCTCCTGCGTCTACAGCCGCGCCGGCGGCGACTGCGACGACACCGAACAGACCCTTGACATGACCCAGGCCCTCGGCATGGCGCCGGGCCTCGCCTCGCTGGTCATGTACATCGGCTCCACCGACACCGCCATCCTCGGCGCCATGACCACCCACAGCCCGCTGCCCACCACCATCGGCTGCTCCTGGGGATGGACACCCGCCGACCCCACCACGCTGAATCCGTATTTCGAGAAGATGGCCGCACAGGGGCAGAGCTTCTTCGCCGCCTCCGGTGACGATTCCACCTGGTCCAGCCGCAACGAGGCCTGGCCCGCCGACGCCGCCTACGTGATCTCCGTCGGCGGCACCGATCTCACCACCAGCAAAGCCGCCGGTCCATGGGCCTCCGAGACAGCATGGTCTGACTCCGGTGGCGGCATCTCGCCTGACAAGATCGCCATCCCCTCGTGGCAAAAACTCACCGGCGTCATCACCTCAACGAATAAAGGCTCGACCACCTATCGCAACGGTCCTGACGTCTCCGCCAACGCCAACTTCACCTTCTACACCTGCGCCGACCAGACCACCTGCCTGGCCAACGAGTACGGAGGCACCAGCTTCGCCGCACCGATGTGGGCCGGCTTCATCGCCCTCTCCAACCAGCAGGCAACCGCCAACGGACAGTCCTACGCTGGCTTCCTCGATCCCACTATCTACCCCGACAACCTCACGTCCACTTACTCCACCAACTTCCACGACATCACCAGCGGCAAATCCGGCAGCTACTCCGCCGTGACCGGCTATGACCTGGTCACCGGCTGGGGCAGCCCGAAGGCCGCGCTCATCACCACCCTTGCCCCGTAAGCATTTCTCCTGAGCTGCAAACCACTTCCCCCAGCCGCCGCCAAAAACAGAACGGCCTGATCCGCGCAACTCCTGGCAGATCAGGCTGTTTTGCTCTCACCTCGGCATTTGTAACGGTATCGATTGCATATAGGCTTCTTCCCGGATATGCGCTCGGCCCAACAGATCGCCACGCAACATGACAAATCGTTCATCTATGCAAATACTCGGCCCGGCGCAAAAAATCAGGTGCGGCAGGCCGCATTTGAGACGCATCGCAGCCTTCTCCATTACACTCAAATGGCGTTATTGCCAGTTGGAGGAGGGATTTATGTCTCGTTGGAAGTGGCTCACTTTCTCAGCTCTCAGTGCTGCGCTGGTATGCAGTGCGCCTAAAGTATCGACAGCCCAGGTTGTCGTGAACATTGGCCCCGCGCCAGTCTGCCCCTACGGATATTTCGACTACGCCCCATACAATTGCGCCCCTTATGGCTACTATGGGCCTGACTGGTTCTCCGGCGGCATCTTTATCGGAGCCGGCCCCTGGTTCCATGGCCCGCATGGCTTCTACGGCCACGTCGATAACCGCTGGGATCCCCATCACGGCTACGCCGGTCCGCTTCCCGGACGCGGCGAAGCAGCCTTCGGCGGCTTCCGCGGAAACGAAGCGCGCGATGGACGCGGCAACATCGGCAATGCCGGTCATGACCCCGGCGGCGAACGTCACCCCGGCTTCTCCGGTGGCGGCCGCGGCGGCCCCGGCGGACGTCGCTAAAGCAGAATCAGGACAGGTATACCCGGCTGGCACATGCTCTCCGTGGCCTTTTCCTCAAGAAAAGGCCACCTGCATCCACACGGCATGGGTACGGTTGTCCTGTTTCTGCGTTAAAGCATAACGGGCAGGCTTCCGGCACACATGCGGAAGCCTGCCTCATTTCCAGATCATTTCAGCTCTGCGCTTTATGCAGGCGCCAGCCAGTTTTACCTGGCTAGACGTGCTCCTCTGCCGTCAGCGCTATCTGCTCCGGCCGCGGAGGCTTGGTCGCCAGGCTCACCGCGAAGAGACAGAAGACCGCCGCAATCAGCGCCGGGAAGATCGCATCCCGCTCAGCGATCGCCGCCGGCAGGTAGCTATGCACGAAGGCGGTATTCCAGAACACCGTCACGAACGTGCCTGCCGCAATTGCGCTCACCGCGCCCGCCGCATTGGCCCGCTTCCAGTAGAACGCTGCGAGGATCACCGGCGTCAGCGCAGCCGAGTACACCGTGTACGCGTAGAGCGCCTTCGCCAGCACCGACTCGGTGCCCATCGCCTGCCACAGCGCCCACGCCCCCAGCAGCACCACCATCAGCCGCGACACGATCAGGATCGTCTTGTTCGAAGCCCCCGGCGCAATGTAGCGCGCAAAGACGTCCTCGATCAGGTTCGTCGCCGGCGAGAACAGATAGTTGTTCGCCGTCGAGATCACCTTCGCAAAGATCGCGCCCATCAGCACGGCACCCAGGATTCCCGGCATGCCATGCAACGCGCTGTAGGCAAGAATTTCGCGCGGATGATTCGCCACCTCGCCACCCTTGAACAGTGCCGAGCCGACCACGGCCAGCGCCACGATCACGGTCTCGAGAATCACCGTGCCCACAATCCAGCCCACCACGGCCACGCGCGCGTCCTTCTCGCTCTTCGCCGAAAAGAACTTCTGATACATCGACTGGTTGCCCAGCATCAGCAGGCAGGTCGGCAGAAACAGCTCCAGCGCCTTGAGCAGCGTATAGTCGCCCAGCACCTGGAAGTGCGTCGCCGGCAGCGTATGCCGCACCGCATCCCATCCGCCCGCCGCGTGTACCAGCACCGGAAAGGCCACCAGCATCGACACCGTCGCGAGCAGGCCGATCACCACGTCCATGTACGCCACCGACGACATGCCCGCGATCGCCGTCAGCAGCGTCACAAACACCGCCAGCAGAATCTTGCCCGCCGTGGCCGAGATCACCGTGGGAAAGATCAGGTGCAGAATGTCGCCGCCGCCGATGAACTGGTAGCTGGTAATCGCTGTGTAAGCGAACAGCACCGCGATCACGCCCAGCACGCGCGCCAGCTGGCTGTAGCGCGCCTCCAGCAGATCGGGAATGGTGAACTGCGCGAACCGCCGCGCACGCGGCGCAATGAAGTAGATCAACAGCAGCCCGGCCCATCCGCCGCCGCCCTGCCACAGCGCCACAAAGCCGTGCCGGTATGCGTTCTCCGCACCCGCCAAAAGCGAACCCGAACCGATCCACGATGAGAGCAGCGTAAACACCAGCACGAACGCCGGCAGCGACCGGCCCGCGACCAGGAAGTCCGCCTTCGTCTTGACCGTGCGCGCGCGCAGCAGCGAAACAACCAGCAGCGTGACAATAATCACGCCCAGAACAGCAGCATACAAAGGCGACATCGGACTCCAACGTTGAATGGGAGATGAAAGAAGAGTCTACATCCCCATCCACACAAAGCAAGAGTTCAATCTTCCCGGGATCAGTGCTCAGGCTCGTAGCTAGTCATTCTTCGGTTTAGGGTCGGTTAAATCTCGGATATCATCGTCGATTGAATAGTTCTTCTTAGCTGCCTCGACGATGATCTCAGGAAGATGTTTTTGCAGGTACTCGTTCGCGAATGCCCACTTATCAAATGGCTGGTTAGGTTTCATAGCTCTCCATCCCCTTCTTAAAGCGCCAAGAGAGTACCACAGCAGAATAAATCGCCAGTCTCGGGTGCCCCACGTTTCGATTCTGAGACGTGGGAGGCTATGCTCTACCTACGATCCAGGAGCGCACACACATCCCGCGCTAAAATCCCCGCCACGCGCAACCGCTTGCTGCGTGAAGTATCTCCGGCCACCAGTGTCACCGTCGAGCGCGGCACTCCCAGCACGTCTGCCATAAACGCCAACAGCGCGTCATTCGCTTTCCCATCTACCGGAGGCGCGGCCAGCGCGATCTTCACCCGCGCACCATCGGGGTCTTCATAGATGCCGGTGATCTTGCTGCGGCTCGCGCGCGGAGTCACACGCACGGCAATCGTCACGCCGCCCGGCTCATCGCGCACTGCGTCTGCAAAGGTCACGCCTGCGGCTCACGCTACCGGATACTCACGCTTGCCAAACAGCGCCGTCCCGATCCGCACCAGTGTCGATCCCTCTTCGATACCAATCTCGAAGTCGCCCGACATGCCCATCGAAAGCTCCTCGAAGCTCAACTTCGGATATGTCTGCGCCCATCCCTCTTTCAGGCTGCGTAGTTGCCGAAAGCAAGCACGCGCCGTCTCCGGATTGTCATCGAGCGGCGGCACTGTCATCACGCCGCGCACCTCGATGCCCTCTAAATCCGCAGCCCGCTCGAAGAGCATGCGCAGTTCATCCGAATCCGGCGAGGCACCCGTCTTCGCCGCCTCGCCGCTCAGCTTGATCTCAACGAGAATCGGCAGCCGCACACCCAGAGCCAGCGCAGCCTCGCTCAGCCGCTCGGCCACCTTTACAGAGTCGACCGTATCCACACCGGAAAACAGCTTCGCAGCCTTGGCGGTTTTATTCGACTGCAAATGCCCGATCAGGTGAACCTCAATCCCCTCACGCTCCGCGCCCGCGCGCACCGCGGTCGTCAGCGATTCCTTCTTGCGCTCGAACTCCTGCACGCGATTCTCGCCGAAGAGCCGCACGCCCGCGGCCACAGCCTCTTCCAGCGCCTCGGCCGGATGCGTCTTCGACACCGCCATCAGCCGCACCTCGTCCCGCGAGCGCCCCGCCCGCCGGCACGCCGCCGCAATCCTCTCTTCGATGATCGCCAGCCTCTCCGCAAACGTACTCACTCCAACACCTCTCCGCCTTCCATTCTATGGCGCAGACTCCGGGTGCCCCACATCTCGTTCTTCTCGAGATGTGGGTTCGCAGGATGCCAAAAGACGTCCGAAGGGTTCGTGCCCACTCACGACAAAAAAAGTGGGAAGCACTCCTGCCTCCCACCCAACACAATCAAGCTAAAAGCTAGAAGCTAAGAGCTGAACTACTCTCCCGCGATCCAGCTCTTCAGCTTCGGCTCCTGCGCCGAGCGCAGTTCGATGCAGTCGTTCATCTGGTCCTTCGCGCGATAAAGCGCCCGCTCGGCCGCATGCACCTTGTGCGTAGAGTAGAAGCTCACCACATCGTCGCGCTTCTCTGCCGAGCAGAAACTGCCCGAGCCCGCCACCAGGTAACCGCCCATCATCGTGGTCATCTGCGCGCTCACCTTGTCCCAGTTCTGCTGGATCAGCTGCCACGCCAGGTCACGCGTCTCTCCACCGCGCATCAGGCCCAGGATCAGGAACGGCGAGTCCTGGTTGCGCACCTTGCCGGAGATCGCATACTCAAAGGTGCGGCGCACCAGAGCCGGATCGTTGAAGCTCGCCAGCAGGTGCAGAGCCTCTTCCTGCAACTCCGGCTTCGTCGACGACTCGGCAAGGTTCTGCAGCTGATCGTAGAAAGCCGCGTCGCCATTGGCCGCCGCAATGGCCAGCGCCGTCTGCGCCAGCGTTGCATCTTCCGAGCCAGGATCGGCAAGATACTTCGCCGCGATGGTCTTCGCCTCGGCAATGACCTGAGGATCTTTGCCCAGGCCGCCCACCGCGCCGAAGAGCGTCGCGCGCAGCTCCTTCTTATCCGCCGGATCGGAAGACGAAGCCTCGCCCAGTTGCTCCAGCGCCGGCTTGTAGATCTTTACCACCCACGCCCGCAGCGCAGCCTTCTCTTCCGGTGTCGCTGCAACCTGCGCATAGATGGTGCCGACGGCGCCGACCGCGGTCGAAACCACTGCCGCGCTGCTGTCGTCCTTCACCGCCTCAGCCAGCTTCAGGAACGAGCCTACCGAAGCCTTTTCGGCGCGCACCTGCGCCCACTGGTCACCCACCAGCGCAATGCGCTCCTCCGGGGTCAGATCGTTCACATGTGCAACAATCTGCCGATACTCCGCCTCCGGATAGCTGGAGCGGTAGTAGCCCTTGCCCTCCGCATCGGCAAAGAAGAACGAAGTCTGCGGCGTCTTCAGCGTCGCCTGCTCACCGGTCAGTACTTCACAATCGCCGCCTTCTTGTGAGGTCTTGAAGCACACCGGCACGGCCCACGACTGCGGTCCATTTTCCTTCGCGCTCGGGCTCAGGAAGAAGCGCTGCTGGCTCACAGCCACGCTGCCCTCCTTCGGCTCGGAGAAGGTCAGGATTGGCTCGCCCGGCTGCGACACGAAGCTGTCCATGATTTTGTCGATCGGCTTGTGGCTCACCTCGGTCTGCGCGTTCCAGAAGTCCTCTGCCGTCGCATTGCCGTACATGTGCGCCGCCAGGTAGTTATGCACGCCCTTGCGGAAGGTCTCCGCGCCTTCGTAGTTCTCCACCATCAGCAGCATCGCGCCGGCCTTGCCATACGTAATGCCGTCGAACATCTCGTTGATCTCATCCGGCGTGTTCGCCTCCGCGCGGATGGTGCGCGTCGTGCGCTGCGCATCGAGGTTCAGCGTGCCGTTCAGCCCCGCCGCCACATCCTCGGTCAGCTTCCACTCCGGATGCCACGCCTCAATGGGCTTGTTCTCCATCCAGGTGGCAAACCCTTCGTTCAGCCACAGGTTGTTCCACCACTGCATGGTCACCATGTCGCCGAACCACTGGTGCGCCATCTCGTGCGCCACCACGATGCCGACATTCGCCTTCGCGCCGATCGAAGCCGTGTTCTCGTCGATCAGCAGATCCGTCTCGCGATAGGTGATCGCGCCGAAGTTCTCCATCGCACCGGCTTCAAAGTCCGGCAGTGCAATCATGTCCAGCTTGGGCATCGGATACTTGATGCCGAAATACGTGTCGTAATAATGCAGCACGTATTCCGCGGACTTCACCGCAAACTTCGTATATTGCACCTTGTCCGGCGTCGCGCAGGCGCGGATCGGCACGCCGTCGCTCTCGCCCGATGTGCACTGGAAATCCCCGACAAGAAACGCCACCAGGTACGTCGACATCTTCGGTGTCGTCGCAAAGTGCAGCGTGTGCTCGCCCACAATCGGGCCCGGCGTATCGGCAATTACATTCGTGTTCGAGATCGCCGTGTCGCCCTTGTCCACCGTGATGCTCACGTCAAAGGTGGCCTTGTATCCCGGCTCGTCGAACGACGGGAAGGCGCGCCGCGCATCGGTCGGCTCAAACTGCGTCACCGCGTAATTGCGCTTCGCCGTCTTCGAAAGATAGAAGCCGCGCAACTGCCCGTTCAGAATGCCCGAGTACTCCACAGCCAGCGTGATGCGTCCCGCAGGCAGCGTCTTCGCAAAGTGGAAGGTCGCCTGCTCCTTCGCATCGTCCAGCGTCACATCGGCCTTCAGCTCCTTGCCGTCCACCTTCGCCGTCACGCTCTGGAACTTGATCTCCGCCGCATTCAGCGTGATCGCATCCGTAGGCTGCTTCACCAGCACATCGATCTTCTCGCTGCCCAGGAAGGTCGCCGCCTTCAGGTCCGGCGTAAGAGAAAGCGCGTAGTGCTCCGGGATCACGTTGTCGGGAATACGCTGTGCGAAGGCGGAAAACGTAACCGTCGCGGTGGCAAAAAGCAAAGCTCCGCGCAGAAGGCGGGAGGTACAAGCAGACATGGACTGCCTCAAGGATGAAATCGGCATCCGGCCGGCGTGGGGAAAGCGGAAGACACCATCTCCACGATATCGCAAAGACAGGGCTCAGGGCTCAGGGCTCAGGGCTCAGGGCTCAGGGCTCAGGGGAGAGCATAAGACAAACATCCATCTCTCCACCCAGGCAACACCGGCTTGAGTGAGCCGCCCTCTTTGAATGTCAACGGAGAATCTGGGTGCCCCACATCTCGTTCTGTTCGAGATGTGGGTTCGCAGAATGCTAGATCGCGACCAGCGGGAGCGCCACGCAAAGCAAAAGGCCGGGACGGCCAGTCCTTAGCCTTCGCGATAATCCAGCAGCACCAGCCCCACCAGAGCCAGGCACACCGGCCACACCCAGTTCAGCACCGCCGCCGCGCGGCCTTCGCGCGCGCTCAACCGTATCGCCACCCAGCGGCTCCATCCCGCGAGCACGCCGAAGACGGCGATCGCCGTGTGGCTCATCTCCACCAGCGTCTCGTCCTTGACTTCGCCAAGAGCGTGCGAGTGCGTCATCAGAAACGCCCCGCCCACCGCGCACATGGCCGGAAACACCAGCGCCGCCCACTGCTGCCGCACACGACCCGTCTCGACAGCCCACTCGAAAACGGCAAAACCGGTGATGAGCACGCTGAAGATGCGATGCTCCAGCACCTCGGCCTCGGCAAAGCTGCCCCAGAACGGCCTCGGCCCCAGCGGCCACGCATCGGGATCGCCGCGCAGCAGAATAAACACCGCGAGACCGATGAACAGCAGCGGCCAGCCTGCCAGCAATGGGCGCAGCACCGGGCCGCCGCGCTGCCCGGCTGCGCGGCGAGCCAGCGCCAGCAAACCCGCAGCCAGCACGATGATCCCCGCCCAGTGGTGGTTGTACTCCGACCACGCGCGGTCCATCGCGTCGTTCTCCGACCCGCCGGTAAACGACGTCTCCTCGAGATCGTCTTTGAGGTCCTGCCGTTTACTTAATTTGTTAAAGGATGGCGTGGTCATCAGCGGCGTCTTCCACGCGAAGCGTTGCATCAGCTCATGCCCCGTCAGCCGGTCCGCATGAATATCCACCGCCGGAGGCTGCGCCGTCAGCGATGCCCCCAGCAGGATCGCCGTGAAGCCAAGCCCGATCTCCGCCTCGCTGAAGCGCCGCAGCCGCGTCAGCACCGGCTGCGCCTCGCCCCGCGTTGCCCGCAACAACCACCAGTTCGAAGCGCCAAGAAGCAGCGCCACGAGCACGAGAACGATCTTCGCCACCAGCAGCGCACCGTATGCCGTGCCATACAGGCCATCCCAGCTCCGCACGTAGTACCACGCCATGCCCACGCCCGCGGCCGTCAGCGTCACCACCGCCACCATCGCCATCGCCGAGAAGCGCCGCGCCATCGCATGCAGCGTCTTGCCGTCGTCCACGCGGCGCATCGCGATCAGCAGCCACGGCATCGCCCCGATCCACGCCGCCGAACCGGCGTGATGCGCGGCGGTCAGCACCACCAGCAGCCCGCGATGCGTCAGCTGCGAAGGCGCATGGCTCAGCATCACTGAGCCCGCCAGCAGCGCCAGCGCGAAGACCGCACCCAGCCACGCCGCAGCACGCGAGGCGCGCACCGCCATCATCCTTAACAGCACAAACCATGCGAGAGCGGCAACGACGATCGCCACATCCGCGCGAAAGAAATCCGCCGACGCCACCTCGGCGAAGCGCATCCCTGAACTCGTCATCAGCTCAACGGCACTCTCGGCCGCAGCCATGGCCTGCACCACGAGAAGCGCAAGAGCCGCCCAGCTCGCGCCACGCCCCACCGCGCGTCGCGCAGCCGCCGGCGATTCACCGGAAAACACAGAAGGCGCCGCCACCAGGAGAAGGACCAGCCATCCCCCCAGCGTCAGCGCCTCAAAGGCGAGCCCAAAGGCCCGCAGCAGTACCGAAAGCAGGTCGAAAACCTGCGTGAACCAGACCACGTTCGTCTATGCCCTGTCGAATTACTTCCCTAAATTACTTAACAGTGAAAGGAATTTCGCCGCGCGTGATGTGCCCGTCCGCCGCGACCGCCTGCCAGCGGATCGTATACTCACCCACGCCCAGCTTGGCATGCGCCAGCAGCTCTTCCGGCGCGGGCTGCTTCTCCAGCGTCAGCGCCTGCGAGGCGCCGCCTACCTTCACCAGCGTCAGCGTGGAGCGCGCCCCGTCCACGCGGGAGTTGTACTTGAGCGCGATCTCCACATCCGGTCCATGCGCCGTGCCATGGATCGCCGGAGTCGACGACACCAGCACCGCGTGCGCGAAGGCACGCGGCACCGCCAGCATGCAGCCCAGCACCAGTGCCAGGCTCAGCAGCGTCTTCTTCATCATGTTTCCTTTCCCTTACCGTGAAGCTGCGCGAACCGACGCGCCGCTCAGCTCCGCTGCCCGTGCTTCCGCAAAGGCTGCCGCGCCGAGTAGCGCGCAGCGGCTGTCTAGGATGATCCGCACCGGCGTATGCACCAGCAGGTCGCTCAGGCGCCCCTTGTCGGTGAACGCCTTCATGAACACGCCGTCCTGCATCTTCTTCAGGATCTTCGGAGCGATGCCGCCGCCGAGGTACATCCCGCCCACCGACAGCACCTTGAGCGCCAGGTTGCCGGCCTCGGCGCCGTACGAGGCCGCAAAGACATCCAGCGTCTTCGCGCACAGCTCGTTCTGGCCCGATTCGCCCAGCTCGCCGATCACCGCATTCGGATCTTCCTGCTCCATCCGCTCCTTGAGCCACGCCGGCTCGTCCAGCTTCTTCTCGTCGCGCAGGAAGCTGTAGATGTTCTTGAGCCCCAGCCCCGAAACCACGCGCTCGAAGCTCACCCGGCCGCCCAGCGTCTTCTGGAGATAGCGCAGCAGGTCGATCTCCAGATCGTTGCGCGGCGCAAAGTCGGCATGGCCGCCCTCGGAGGCCATCGGCGTATGCGTCTTGCCGTTCCACACCAGGATCGCCTCACCCAGCCCCGTACCGGCCGAGACCAGCCCCCGGTTGCCCACCACGCCCGAATCGCCCGCGCTCAGCTCGAAGATCTGATCGGCGGCCAGCTCGGGGATACCGTAGCCATTCGCCTCCAGATCGTTGATGAGGAACAGGTGGTCGATCTTCAGGTCCATCGACAGCTCGCGCGTGTCCAGCACCCACGGCAGGTTGGTCAGCTTCAGCCGGCCGCCGCGCACCGGTCCCGGCACGCCGAAGCAGGCCGCCGTCACCTCCGGCGATCCGCTCTGTTCCAAGAACAGCCGCACAATCTCTTCCAGCCCCGCGTGCTGCTGCGCGGGAAACTTCTCGTCGCGCACATGCGTGAGCCGGCCCTGCTGAAACTCGTACAGCGCCAGGTGGACCTTGGTGCCGCCTACATCTCCGGCCAGGATCATCGCGTGACCTCCAGCCGGCCCACGCCGTCCGCGCCCACCGCCGGCAGCTTGGCTGCGGCGTCTTTATCCAGAAGCATCAGCAGCTTGCCGCTCTTCGGCTGGATCAGCTGCGAAGGATACGTCTCCACGTCGTACTCGCCCAGCAGCACCATGTGCAGCGGCTCGGTCTTGTCCTTGCCGCCGATCAGGAAGAACACATCCCGCGCCGCATTGATCACCGGCCAGGTCAGCGTGATCCGCCAGGTGTCCTTCTGCGGAACGTGGTTCGCGGTCACAATCTTGGCCAGCTCGTGGATCGCCTCGGTGTGCGGAAACAACGAAGCCGTATGCGCATCGTCGCCCATGCCCAGCGCGAGCACGTCGAAGACCGGCGTCTCCGCGCCCTCCAGCTTGAACTGGTTGCGGATCGTCGACTCGTAGCGCGCCGCCGCCTCTTCCGGGTTCAGCTCGCCTTCCATGCGATGCACCTGCTCCGGCTTGAGCGGCACATGCTCGAGCAGGGTCTCCTTCGTCATGCGGTAGTTGCTGTCCTTGTCCGTCGGCGGAACCGTGCGCTCATCCACGAAGAAGAGCTCGATCTTGTCCCACGGCATTTCCTTCTCGTAGCGCTCGCTGGCGTTGGCCAGCAGCTCGAAGGTGCGCTTCGGCGTGCTGCCGCCGGAGATGGCCACCCGTGCCCGGCCCCGCGCGGCCACTGCCGCCTGGATCGATTCCAGAAAATGCTCCGCGGCGGCCCTGCTCAGCTCGGCCGCGCCCTCATAGACCCGGTACTCTACCTGCGTCGTCTTTGCCATGTGCGTCTTCTACCTGAATCTTCCTGGTGGTTCTTTCTCTTCTGATGCCAAACGGGGACCCGGCATCCGGATCCCCGTCCTGTTCCTGGTGATTTATAGCTTCTGCCACTTCCGGCCGTCACGCTTCAGCAGATCGTCGGAGGCCTTCGGGCCCCACGAACCGCTGTCGTAATTCGGGAAGTCCTGCTTGGTCTTCGTCCACGCCTCCAGCAGCGGCGTGAACAGCTCCCAGGTCACTTCCACGCCGTCGCGGTGCGCAAACAGCGTACCGTCGCCGAGCATCGCGTCCAGCAGCAGGCGCTCGTAGCCGTTGGCGGTATTGGTGCCGAAGGCCTGCGAGTACTTGAAGTCCATCACCACCGGGCACACCGTCATATCCGGGCTGGGCAGCTTCGCGCCGAAGCGCAGCGAGATGCCCTCATCCGGCTGGATGCGCATGGTGATCAGGTTCGGCTGGATCTGCCCGCACGGACCGGCCGCCGCCTTGTTGAAGAGCAGCATCGGAGGCTGCTTGAACTGCACCGTCACCTCGGTGACGCGCTTGGCCAGCCGCTTGCCGGCGCGGATATAGATCGGCACGCCCGCCCAGCGCCAGTTGTCGATCTCGAGCTTCACCGCGGCGAAGGTCTCAGTCTGCGACTCGGGGCTCACGCGGTCTTCCTGGCGATAACCGATCGCTTCCTTGCCGCCCACCGTGCCCGGACCATACTGGCCGCGCACCGTGTCTTCTTCCTTGATCGGCTGGATGGCCTTCCAGACCTTCAGCTTCTCCTGCCGCACCGCATCGGCCTCGAAGCTCACCGGCGGCTCCATGGTCACGAACGACAGCACTTCCATCAGGTGGTTCTGCAGGATGTCGCGGGTCGCGCCGGCCTTCTCATAGAACGGCCCGCGGCCCTCGATGCCGATGCTCTCGGCCGCCGTGATCTGCACGTTGTCGATGTAGTTGCGGTTCCAGATCGGCTCGAAGATGCCGTTGGCAAAGCGGAAGACCAGCACGTTCTGCACCGTCTCCTTGCCCAGGTAGTGGTCGATGCGGAAAATCTGCTGCTCTTCGAAGACCTTGCTGATATCGGCATTGAGCGCACGCGCGCTCTCCAGGTCGTGACCGAAAGGCTTCTCGATGATGACGCGCACCGCGCCCTCTTCCGACTTCGCCATGCCATGCTTGCCCAGGTGGTCGACGATGTCGGAGAAGTATTCCGGCGCGACCGCAAGGTAGAACAGGCGATTGCCCTTGGTGCCGACTTCCTTGTCGTACTCGGCCAGCTTTTCCTTCAGCGCCTCGTAGCCGCCATCGTCGTCGAAGTTCATCGCGTGATAGCTGACCTTGGCAATGAATGACTCCAGCTTCGGATCCTCTTCCGTCACGCCGCCGAATTCCAGAATGCCCGCGCGCATATCCTTGGCGAAGCTGTCGCCCAGATCGCGGCGCGCCACGCCGACAATGCGAATCTTTTCCGGCAGCAATCCTGCCTGCTCCAGGTGAAAGAGCGCCGGCAGCAGCTTGCGCTTGGTCAGGTCACCCGATGCGCCGAAGATCACGACGACCCCCGGTTCCGGAATCCGCTCGTGGGCTTCGGCTGCGCTCGCCACATCCTCCGGAGCGATTTTGATCTCTGTGGTCGCCATGCTTCCTCCTTGCCTTTCGTGCTTCTCGTTCTTGTTCCTGCTTCTTTCGATTCATGGTCCTGCGCACTGGTCGCAGTACCCCGGGGAACTCACGTTACATGCAAATGGTGAAGACTGCTTGATGAGAAAACTGCCGGTGATCTGAAAATGCCGGCGGCAGGAATTCTCCCGCCGCCGGCCATGTTGCTGGTTATCGCTTAGTCCTTCTTGACGGCATGGCCGCCAAAGGCATTGCGCTGGATCGCGATCATGCGATCGGTGAAGTTGTTCTGCTCGCGCGAGCGGATGCGGCGGATCAGCGACTCGGTGATGACCGGAGCGGAAACGTTCAGGTCGATCGCCTCGAAGACCGTCCAGCGGCCCTCGCCCGAATCCGCCACGTAGGCCTCGAGGCCTTCGAGCGTCGGATTCTTCTCAAGCGCCTCGGCCGTCAGGTCGAGCAGCCACGAGCGCACCACGCTGCCATAACGCCAGATCTCGGCGATCTGCGGCAGGTCCAGCTTCAGCTCTTCCTTCGCCTTGAAGATCGAGAAGCCCTCGGCATAGGCCTGCATCATGCCGTACTCGATGCCGTTGTGGACCATCTTCACGAAGTGGCCCGCGCCGGCGGGACCGGTGTGTCCCCAGCCCTTGTCCTTGGCCGGAGCCAGCGTCTCGAAGATCGGCGTCAGGTACTGGACCGGCTCGTCATCGCCGCCGATCATCATGCTGTAGCCTTCCTTGAGGCCCCACACGCCGCCCGAGGTGCCCACGTCGACAAAGTCGAAACCTTCGGCCTTCAGCTCCTTGTGACGGCGCTGCGAGTCCTTGTAGTTCGAGTTGCCGCCGTCGATGAAGATATCGCCCTTGTTCATGAAGGGCTTGAGCTTCGCGATCGTCTCGTCGACCGGATCGCCGGCCGGAACCATGATCCAGATCGCGCGGCGTCCGGTCAGGCTCTTCACCAGGTCTTCGAGCGAGGTCACGCCCTTCGAGCCCGCGTCATTCAGGCGCTTCAGCGCGTCCGCGCTGAAGTCGAAGCCGACAATCTTGTGTCCACCGTCATGCAGACGCTGGGCCATGTTGCCGCCCATTTTGCCAAGTCCAATGATTCCCAGTTCCATCGCTTGCTTCCTCCGGTTTCTTGAATCGGTTTTCGTGAATCGGTGCTTGTGTATCTCGGTTCTTAGTCTTCGTTCAGTTCCACACCCAGCCCGCGCAAAGAGGCGCGCAGCGCCTCCGGGCCTTCGTAGCGGATCGCATGAATACCCAGCGACTTCGCCGTCTCGACATTGTTGGCGCGGTCGTCGATGAAGGCCACCTCGTCCGCTTCCACCTGCAGCACATCCAGCGCCAGCCGGTAAATCTTCTCATCCGGCTTGCGCAGCCCCACATAGCAGGAGCTGAAAAAGACGTCGAAGTAGGCGTGCAGCCCAAACAGCTCCAGGCGATTGTCGTTCAGCTCCCTGGCTTCGTTGTTCAGCATGCCCAGGTCCACGGAGCCGGAAGAGGCCAGGTCCTCGAGCACCGGCATCGCCGTGTTCTCGAGCAGCGCGGACTCGGCTTTCATCGCCGCCAGGAACTCCTCCGGGGTGAAGTTGCGCGGCTCGGTGAAGACGGTGCGCTTCAGATATTCGTCCGCCGTGATGAAGCCCTTTTCCCAGACATCGTTGGCTTCCGGATGCAGAGCCTCGAACCTGGCCTTGTCCACCCCAAAGCGCTCAAGCACCCGGGCACGGCTGTGGTGATCCCAGCCATTGGTCAGCAGAACCCCGCCGATATCCCAGAGAACTGTCGTGATCTCGCTCATGGCTTCCTTTGTCTTGATCTTGCTGTGTTTCGTGGTTAAGAAGAAAAAAGCAGAGTTGAAAGAGATAAATCTGTACGGGTGAGAGTTACAAATGCAGGAGCCCTGAACAGCGCCCGGCAGGATTGCGGCCGTTCCCGGCCATGCGTCCCCATTGCGATCGCGGGGAGAGGCCGCGGGAACCGGCCAGATCCAAGATCTGGACTGGCCGTCCCCGCGTCCGGATACCCGATTTACTTGGCCAGAGCGGCCGCCTTCTCGACGATCGCCTTGCCCTTCGCCGCCACGTTGGCCGCGTTGAAGCCCAGCTTGTCGAGAACCAGCCCGCCCGGAGCCGAAGCGCCGAAACGGTCGAGACCGATCACGTCGCCCGTCGAGCCGACATACTTCCACCAGCCGAGCGTCGCACCCGCTTCGATCGAGAGCTTCGGAATGGCCGCCGGCAGGATCGATTCCTTGTACGCATCCGTCTGCTTGTCGAAGAGCTTGGTCGAGGGCATCGAGACGACGCGCGCCGTAATGCCTTCCTTCGCCAGCTCGGCCGCGCCCTTGATCGCCGTCCAGACTTCCGCACCGGTGCCGATGATGATCAGGTCCGGCGACTCGCCGCCCTTCTCCACCACGTATGCGCCGTGCTTCACGCCTTCGTAGATGTCCAGCTTCGCGGGATCGAGCAGGGGCAGATCCTGGCGGGAAAGAGCCAGGAAGTGCGGAGCCTTGACCTCGAGCGCCACGCGCCACGCCGCCGCCGTCTCGTTCGCGTCCGCCGGACGCAGATCGATCAGCTCGGGGATCGCGCGCAGGCCGATCAGCTGCTCGATCGGCTCGTGCGTCGGGCCGTCCTCGCCCACCGCGATCGAGTCATGCGTGAAGACGAAGGTCGCATGCGCGTTCATCAGCGCCGAGAGGCGCAGTGCCGGCTTGCAATAGTCGCTGAAGATGAAGAAGGTCGATCCGTAGGGGATCACGCCGCCGTGCACCGACATGCCGTTAACCATCGCGCACATGCCGAACTCGCGCACGCCGAAGAAGACGTTGCGGCCCTTCGGGTCCACGTGGAAGTTGGCGCTGTCCTTGAAGATGGTCTTGGTCGAGGCGGTCAGATCGGCCGCGCCGCCGAAGACTTCCGGCACATCCTTGGCGAAGGCGTTCATCACCAGGTTGCCCGCGGTACGGGTCGCGACAGGCTTGGAGTCGGCAGCCCAGGTCGGCAGGCTCTTCTCCCAGCCTTCCTTCAGCTTGCCCGCGAAGACACGCTCGTACTCGGCCGCTTCGGCCGGATAGGCTTCCTTGTACTTGGCAAAGAGCTCAGCCCACTCCGTCTCGTACTTCGCGCCATTCTCGACCGACTTGGCCCAGTTCTTGGCCGCTTCTTCCGGAACGTAGAAGTTCTTGTCCTCGGGGAAGCCGAAGTTCTTCTTGGTTTCCTTCACGCCCTCGGCGCCCAGCGGCTCGCCGTGCACCTTGTTGGTGCCGGCCTTGGGGCTGCCATAGCCGATCACGGTGCGGACCTTGATCAGGGTGGGCTTCTTGGTTTCCTTCTTGGCTTCGGCGACCGCGGCTTCCAGAGCCACCAGGTCGTTGCCGTCGTGCACTTCGAGCACCTGCCAGTGGTAGGCCTCGAAGCGCTTCTTCACATCTTCGGTGAAGGAGAGGTCGGTCGGGCCGTCGAGCGAGATCAGGTTGTCGTCGTAGAAGAAGATCAGCTTGCCCAGCTCGAGCGTGCCGGCCAGCGACGCAACTTCGTGCGAGATGCCTTCCATCAGGTCGCCGTCACCCAGGATGCCGTAGGTGTAGTGGTCCACGATGGGGAACTGGTCGCGGTTGTAGATCGCCGCCAGGTGCTTTTCCGCCGTGGCCATACCGATGGCCATTGAAAAGCCCTGTCCCAGCGGACCGGTGGTGCACTCGACGCCATCCGTGTGGCCGTACTCCGGGTGACCCGGGGTCTTCGATCCCCACTGGCGGAACTGCTCGAGATCCTCGATCGTGACCTTGTAGCCGCTCAGGTGCAGCACCGAGTAGAGCAGCGCAGAAGCATGTCCGTTCGAGAGCACGAAGCGGTCGCGGTTGGACCACTTGGAGTTCTTCGGATTGTGCTTCATGAGCTTATGGAACAGCAGGTACGCAATCGGTGCATCGCCCAGCGGCGCCCCCGGGTGGCCGCTATTTGCCTTCTGGACCGCATCGACGGCCAGCAATCGGAGGGTATTGATCGACAGTTGATCGAGTTCGCTCATATGAACTTTACCTTTCGGTGTTGATATCCCACTTGTCATCCTAAATGCGGCGGGGACCACCGGCGCCATCGGCTCCGGCTCTTCCCGGCCCGCATTCAGTCGCAATCTGCAAAAAATTCGTGAACGTACCGGTTTGCGGCTACAGTTGCCGCCTTAGAGCCTTCTTAGCTCTCCGGCTGCACATCCACGTCGAAGTTCCGGCCTTCCCATCGGTTTTCGGCCGTCCAGAATATGGTAAATGTCAGCCGTGCCGCTCGCCCTGCCTCGGTCGGAATATCCACGTAGGTGCCCGGGAAACCGATGGGCCGCGAGTCCAGCGTTGTCACCGTCTTCCAGCCATCCAGCGTCCACAGCACCCGGAAGTGCCGCCGCGATACCAGCCGCAGCCGCTTGCCCGCCTTGATCTTGCTGATCGGCCGTCGCATTTTGAAAATTTCAATCGCCGACTCCCGCCGCCCGGTCGTCTGCGCGTAGCGCTTCTCTACCGCCTCGATGCGGTCGAAGACCCGCCCATCCAGCAGCGAGCGCAGCAGCTTCAGATACTCGGCATGCGCCCACACCAGCGGCTGCGCCGAGCCCGCCGGTCCGCCGAAGATCAGCGGCGGCCGCCCCTCGCGCACCAGATCCGGCGCATCCCAGATCTGCTCAGGCAACATGCCGCCCTCGGAGGCGAAGCTCTCATACGTCTTGACCAGGTCCTGGATATCCTTGCCCGCCGCCAGCTCATAGTGCGCCCGCTCGCCGGTCAGCAGCGGCCAGGCCCGGCCCTGCCCATAGTGCTCGAACGGACCGCCGTTCTTCTGCTGCCCGTAGCCATCATGGTTGTAGCGCCGCCAGCACGGCCCCTGCGGCGTGTCGATCTTGAGCACGTGATCGACCACCTTCAGCGAGTCGATAATCAGCGGATCGTCGGCCCGGCGGATGCCGTAGCGCACCAGCTCCAGGAAGCCGGCGTCGATGATCTCCCGCGCCTCGAACTCGTACTGCTCGCCAGGCTCGCGGTTGGCCAGCCGCACCATACCCTCCGCGCAGCCCTCGCGCGCGTAAATCTCTCCGCAGGCCGGCGGACGGATGCGCATGTAATGGCGCTTCACCTCAGGGAGCAGCACCCCGTCTTCGGTCACCGTCCACTCGTCCAGGTGCGACTCGATCCAGTCCGCATGCTCTTCGAGGAAGAGTCCCAGTTCTTCGGCCCCGTGCGCCCGCGCCAGCTCCGCCGCGCAAATCAGCCCGCTGATCACCGCCGCCAGCGTCGAGGGCGAGTAGCCCGGATTCTCCTCCCAGCGCTCCTGCTGGGTCACCGGCGCATTGCGTACCAGGAAGCCAGCCGCCCGCTCCACGAAGGGAAAGACATCGAACTCCCCCAGCCCGTCCAGCTTCCACAGCCGCCAGGCCAGGATGATCGGAAACGCAACCTCATCGAGCTGAATGCCGGTCCAGTAGGGCGTGCCGTTGATCCAGAAGTTCTGCGCGAAGCTGCCGTCCGGCTTCTGCGTACAGGCCAGGTAGGTCAGGGCCCTGCGCGCCGTGTCCACGCGCCCGCAGGCCAGCAGCGCCGAGGCGCTCTGCACCATGTCGCGCGTCCACACCAGGTGATACCCGCCCAGGTCATCGTCACCCTTGGCATAACCCCAGGGAATCGACGCCGAGGCGATAAACGCGCCCGAATAGGTCTTGTCCTCGTGGGCCAGGATCACGTTGTGGCTGATCTGCAACAGCCGCCCGCCGTCCATGGCGTGCCTGGCCAGCTCGGCCGGGCTCTCCGCCCGGTGCCACTGCTCCAAAAAGCGCTTGAGATGCTTTTCAAACGGAGACGACAGCGTGCCCAGCGTCGTCGAAAGCGCCGCATGGATGCCGTCGCCGAAGCCGATGGCCAGTGTGAAATCGCGCGAGTGATTCGCGCAGATCTCGCCCATCATGGCCACGTTGCCGTTCTCCGCCGAACCGAACTCCCAGTCCATGATCATGTTGTGGCGCAGGTCCTGGAAGCCGTCACTGGTGCCCACAAACCCCACGCTGGCGCGGTCGAAGCCGCAGCTCGAGGCCAGCGTCACCGCGGTGTGATCCTTCCAGGCCACCAGCATCTTGTGCCCGGCCACATCCACCACCCCGGCCGAGTTCCCCGCGCCGCCGCCATCGATGTGCGGCGACATCAGGGCGTAGAGCTTGAGCCGTCCCAGGACAGCCGCGTCGCCCTCGAGCTTCACCCGCATCAGCACCACCGGGTAATGCGGATCGTTGATGATTTCCTTGGTGATCTGGTAGCGGCCGCCCCGGTCCCGCGAGATGATCCGCACGCCCAGCGCATCGGGATCGATGTAGGAAAACTCGTGGTCGAGATCGCGCTTGTCCTCATGGAAGAAGGTCTCTCCGTCGGTGACCAGCAGCTCCATGTCGCGGATCTGCGGCCGATCGATGGTCGGGTAATAAATCTCGTTCAGGATGCCGTGCGAAATCGTGTACCAGGCGCGGCTCGAAGCAGCATAGGCCGTGCCCACCGCCGACTTCACCGAGGAGGTCCAGCGCGGTGTCACGCCCGGAGCGCCGAAAGCGGGGCCCTGCTGCGTCAACCAGTTGTACTGCGGAGTAAGTTCGCTCATCTTCTTTCGTGCGCTCCATGGCCGCGAACCCAGGCGGCCTCAGAACCCGCGTCCCATACGCGGGCCGGTTAAAAGGGATGGAAGTGCTGAAGTGCTTCTGACGCTACTCACGCTACAGCGCACACCCCTCGTCGGAGGATGAATTCCCTGAGAATCTCAGCGATTTTTCCCCGGGAGAAGTAGAACGCCCGCCTTTGTAGGATTCCACGGAACGGCGATTCGATCCATTTCGTTTCTTTCGAACACTTCCGCCCAACACCCCAGCCTGAAACAAAACGCGCCACATCGGGACCGGAAAGGCAGGGTATAGGGAATAAGGGTGTGGGGTGCAGGAAAAAGCGGACAAGTAGCCCACCCAGGCCCGAAGTCGGTTTGTGTGGGGAGGCGAAAACCAGGGTGCCCCGTCCAAGCTCCGCTTGGGCGGGAAGCGACGAACCCAGGCACCTCAGGTCTCACCCCTGAGACCTGGGTTCGCAGAACACCGGGTGCCCCATGTCTCGATTCTGAGACATGGGAAAGCACGAACCCCCTTGCGAAACTCTGCGTTCTTTGCGTCCTGGCGCTGAACAGGACTACACCCTATCCCCTACACCCTACATTCAAAGAATCTGCGAATTCGCATCCGGGTCGGGATGGAACTGCACTTCGCCCATCGCACGGGTGATCTCATGGTTCTTCATGAAGTACTCCCAGCAGAAGCCGGTGCGCAGGTTCTCCGCCATGATGATGCTGATCCCCTGGTCAATCCCCAGGACGTCTTCGGCGTACCAGTTGGCCTTGGGGTTGAACGCATCCACGAAGCCATACCGCGTCCACGCCTTGGGGTACTTGTCCTTGATGTTCAGCAGCACATGCGAGCACTCGGCGGGGAGAAACGGCAGCGACCCGGCCGGCGCGCAGGGCACCACCGTGCCGTCCGGCTGGCCCATTGCCGGTGGACCACCCCATACCCGGTAGCCGGTGCGCGAGTCCGAGGCCGAAATGCCCCACAGGTCCTGATCGATCCAGTTAAACTTCTGCCCCAGCACCATGCACCATAATTGGTGCGCCCGCGTCGCCGCGATCGAGTTGGTGAAGTAGTTCGTGTGCAGGTCGCGCACCGCGCGGTAATCGCACCAGGCATGCGCGTACTGGTGGATGAACAGCGGCGCCACACCGCTGATGTACTGGATGCCGCCGAAATTCACCACCGGCCGCTGCAGCGCGTTCCATGTCTCGGCCGGGATGGGGTGCGTCGGCGAGCCGATCGCCATCAGGTACATCGTCATCAGCTCGGAATAGATATCCCAGCGATGCTGCAGGAACCCCTGATCCGGCAACCAGCCCATGGAGAGCGTCGTGCCGCCGTTCAGCATCCACTGCCAGTCCACGCGGCGGTAAAAGGTCGTCGCCAGCGCCTCGATCCGCGTATTCCCCGTAAAATACTGCCGGCACAGCAGCACCCCGCACAGCAGCAGCGCCGTGTCGATCGACGAGAGCTCCGAGCCGAACATCCGCTGCCCGCTCTCCATGTCGATGAAGTGGTAGAGGAATCCATGCTCGTGCGGACACTCTTCCAGCAGAAAGGCGAGCGTCTTCTCGACCCGCGCCTCGCAGAGCGAAGGCGACAGGTAATTCCGCTTGGCGGCGATGCACAGCGCGCTCAGCCCGAAGCCCGTCGCCGCAATACTCGCCACCCGGCTCAGCGAGCGGCCCGCCGCCGGAGCGCGGTCCCGCACCAGCCCGGTATTCGGACTGGCTTCTTCGTAGAAGAAATCGCAGGCTCTTCCTTCGAGATCGTCCAGCAGCGCCTCGGCAGCCTTGGAAATCTGCGTCAGCGGCCGGTTGATGAACATGCCCGGCGTCTGCGGATATTGCTGCGCCGCCTGCTGCTCGGTCTTCGGTTCCTGACCTGGTTTCACCGTCGGCGCCGTGGGCTGGTTCTGAAAGCCTGCCGCCAGCGCGGCCGGTCCGCCCAGCGCGAGCATGCCCGATGCCCCGGCCTTACGCAGGAGCTGTCTTCGAGTTAGTTCTTTATGAGTCAAAGCAGTCGTGTCTTATGAGAGATGCAGCCAGCCCCCCAAACGACTTCCCGCAGCCGCTCATTCCCGCACAACTCCCGTCTCCAGCTTCTCATGGACCCTCTTGTTGAGACGCCACAGGCCTGTGAAGGTTGCGTGGAACCGTTGCCCGCCGGGTGCTCCACCCATGACCCGCAGTTGGGGCCTGGGCGGGTCTCTCGCGAATCTCATTCGCGACCAACGGGAGCGGATGCGCAACGCGCGGCTGCCCGGACGGCCAGTCCTCGCATCCGATATGATCGAGGACGCAGCTATCGCCGGCTCGAGCGAGCCCCGGCGTCCCAGGGATTCTCAACCGCAACATCGCTAACCACGAACTCAACGATTCGTTCCAAGAAATCAAGGAGATATCGCAGTGGCCTACGAACTCGCACCCCTTCCTTACGACTACGCCGCCCTTGAGCCCCACATCGACGAAGCGACCATGAAGCTGCACCACGACAAGCATCATCAGACCTACGTCAACAATCTGAATGCGGCGATCGAGAAGCACCCCGACCTGGCCAAGCACACCCCCGAGGACCTGCTCAAGAACCTCAACAGCATCCCCGAGGACATCCGCACCGTCGTCCGCAACAACGCCGGCGGCGACGTGAACCACACCATGTTCTGGAAGATCATGACCCCGAACGGCGGCGGCGAGCCCACCGGCCCCATCGCCGAGCAGATCGCCAAGGACTTCGGCAGCTTCGAGGCCTTCAAGAAGCTCTTCAACGAGACCACCGCCAAGCAGTTCGGCTCCGGCTGGGGCTTCCTGATCTGGGACGGCGGCAAGCTGGCCATCATCACCACCCCCAACCAGGACAGCCCGCTGCTCCACGGCAAGTTCCCCATCCTCGGCAATGATGTCTGGGAGCACGCCTACTACCTCAAGTACCAGAACAAGCGCCCCGACTACCTCGCAGCCTGGTGGAACGTGGTCAACTGGGCCGAGATCAACAAGCGCTTCGAAACCGCCAAGGCCTAACCGCGAGGGGTAGGGGATAGGGTTTAGGGTGTAGTTTCCTTACCACTGCCCTGTTCCGTACCTCTTCCCAAAGGAAAGCCAGAAAAGCCCCGCATTCCCAACGAATGCGGGGCTTTTCTACGTAAATCTGTCATCCCGACCGAAGTGGAGGGACCTGCGGCCGGGTGCCGGGTGCCCCACCCATGACAGTTTCTCGTCATGGGTGGGGCTCCGAAGAACCCCAAAGTAAGCCACAGACGAAAACACTTTCCCGCAGAAGGCACAGAGAGCACACAGGGTTCCGTGCCCATGCCGGCATCCCGGTTCGCGCCAAGAACGCCAGGCTCCGCCAAGTCCGCGAAGAGATTTCAGGAAAAGAACGGACGGATACCCCAAATCTCGTTCGGTTCGAGATATGGGTTCGCAGGATGCCGGAGTTCGTACTCTCCCACGTCTCAGAAGCGAGACGTGGGGCACCCGTTTCCGCCTCCACCACACAGAACCCCGGATCGCGACCAGCGGGAGCGGGTACGCGAAGCGGATCGCCTGGACGGCCAGTCCAACTTTTTCTTCCGACCCGGGTTACAACTCAATGCAGGAGACTTCGCGTCTCCCCCTTGTGCTTTTCATGGAAAGGAACAGTCCGATGCGCTTCCTGAACGCTCTTCTGCTGTCAGCACTTGCCGTCCCTGTCGCGGCGATGGCCCAGACTTCTCTGCCCGCCGGAACCCAGCATTTCGTCCTCTACCAGGGCGATAAGACCGTCGGCTCGGCCGACCGCACCATCCAGCCCACCGGTGTCGGCTATACGCTGACCTCCCAGGGCAAGGTCAGCCTCTCGAAGTTCAGCTACTCCTTCAGCCAGACCCAGCACCTCGACAAGTCCCTGAACCTGGTCAGCAGCCAGATCACCGGCAACGTCAACGGCAAGCCGGTCACCTTCACCGCCCACGCCGACTCCACCGGCCGCGAATTCCAGCTCGGCATCAACGCCGACGGCAAGAACACCCAGAACTCCGTCGATCGCCACCAGCATCTCGTCCTGCTCTCCGATCTCGACCCGGCGGCCTACACCATCCTCACCCAGATCGTGATCCAGAAGCCGCAGACCTCCTGGGCGCTGATTCCCAAGGAGCAGGGCATCCTCGTGCCCACCGACCTCACACCCGATACCAGCGTCCGCGGCCGCCTCAACGGCAACCAGATCGACGTGCAGCACGCAACGGTGGTGGTCGGCGAGCAGAACCCGGTCTCGGTCGAGCTCTTCTACGGCCATGACGGCGATCTCCTCGAAGCCGATCTCCCCGAGCAGAACTTCTACGTCGTCCGCGACGGCTTCAAGCTGATCGACCGCCCCAAGCCCGTCCTGCCCCGCGGCCAGAACCCGCCCGCACAGGACCAGCAGGGCCAGCAGCAACAGTATCCCCAGCCCCAGCAGCAGTAACTGCTGCGCACAGAGCGGGACTGGCCGTCCAGGCCCTTTGCGCTTCGCGCCTCCGCTCCCGTTGGTCGCGATATGGGGTGTGCAGGGTGCAAAAAACTCCGGGTGCCCCACGTCTCGCATTTGAGACGTGGGGAGGTACGAATCTTCCTTTACCATCCCCCGGACTTGTCATTTCATTCCGACCGAAGCATTCTTCTTACTTTGTTATTCCGACCGGAACGAAGCGCAGTGGAGGAACCTGCTGTTCCCCGGCCAGGCGAAGATTCCGGACGGCACCCCACCCGGGGTTTCTACACCCTATCCCCTACACCCTGAATCAAGACCATCGCCTCGTCCTTCGTCCGCACCCGGCCCTCGAGCTGCGCGTCCTCGGCCATCGTCAGCAGCCGGCGAAACTCCGGCCCCGGCGTATATCCTGCCGCGATCAGGTCCCGGCCGGTAATCAGCGGCTCCGGACGAACCTCCTCCTGCGACAGCGCCTCGTATTTCGCCTTGGCAAACTCCCACAGTGTCAGGTCGCCGATGCTCGCCGAGGCGTCCATCCGGTGCAGCGCGAGATGCTCGGGAAAATCCTTGAGGCGAAAGAAGCGCTTCAGCGTCGACTCCTTCATCCGCATCACATCGCCAAAGCGCATGTGGTTCTCCACCAGCAGCGAGACCTGCGCCGCGTCGTCGTTCGAGAAGCGCAGCCGCCGGCAGATATCCTCGGCGATCTTCACCCCTACCTCGACGTGCCCGTTAAATCTGATTCTTCCCGTCCCGTCCGCCGGAGCCGGCGTAAACGTAGCCGGCTTGCCCACATCGTGCAGCAGGGCCCCCCAGGCCAGCGTGGCCGAAGCCCCCTCCGGCAGCTGCTCGAGCAGCATCATCGTGTGCACCCAGACATCGCCCTCGGGGTGATACTCCGGCGGCTGGGCTACACCGTGCAGCCGGTCGATTTCCGGAAGCACCTCGTGCAGCAGCCCTGTCTCATCCAGCAGCTCAAACGCGCGCCGCGCATGGCCCTCGGTCAGCATCCGGGTCAGTTCGTCGCGCACCCGCTCGCAGCTCACCTGCACAATCTTCGCAGCCAGCGCACGAATCGCCGCCGCCGTCTTCTCTTCGATCGCGAAGCCGAACCGCGCCGCAAAGCGCACCGCCCGCAGCATGCGCAGCTTGTCTTCCTCGAAACGCACAAATGGGTCGCCAATCGCCCGCACCAGCCCGGCTTCGAGGTCCGCACGTCCGCCGACAAAGTCCGTCACCGACGCCGCGACATCACCTGTTTCAGCCAGCGCCTGCGGATCGAGCAGCATGCCGTTGAGGGTGAAGTCGCGCCGGACCACATCCTCTTCCACCGAGTCCGAAAAGCGCACCGAATCCGGCCTCCGCCCATCCGAGTACGCTCCATCGCTGCGATACGTCGCCACCTCGGTGACCCTCTGCACGCCATCGGCCTCGCCGGAAACCTCCTCCGCCACGAGAACCACCCCGAAGTGCGCCCCCACGGCAAAGGTCCTGGGAAACAGCGCCATCACCGCATCCGGACGCGCATTCGTGGCCACATCGAAGTCCGAAGGCGGACGCCCCAGCAGCAGATCGCGCACGCACCCACCGACAAAGAAGGCCTCAAAGCCCTCCGCCCGCAGCCGCTCAACGACCCGCGCCGCAGTTTGCTCCGCGATGCTATGCATCTTGCTTAACTTCGTTTCTTCCATATGCCTCTTAGCGCATTCCGTATGAGCCATGCGGCGAGCAAAATCGACCATCCACCGATGACGTAGCAGAGCAAAATTCCTTGCTCGCGACCAAGGTTTATGACCCCAAGACCTATCAGCATAAAGAACAGCGCGAAGATCGCGATCCCCACCCGCTGCACCATCGGAGCGTCTTCACTCCCCTTCCACAACAGGCCATCTACACGAGCTGCATTTTTATGCGCGTCTTCCCAGACGATGTTGCTCTGATTCCGCTCCACCTCTGCGACATACGCCCGCAGCTCCCGCCCATCCTGCTGCTCTGGCAATTGCAGATTTCGTTCGTCCACGATCATTCCTTTCAGGCCATCCTGCTATTCTGCTCCACCTCACAATCTCCGCGTATGATTCGATCGCGTCAAATCGATACGATAGAAGTGTGACCCTCGCGACCCTGCCCCTCGGCCTCATCCTCGGCATTGAAAGCTCCTGCGACGAGACCGCCGCCGCCATCGTCGAGCGCGGTACCGTCATGCGCGCCAACGTGGTCGCCTCCCAGATCGCCACGCACTCGCCCTACGGCGGCGTGGTGCCCGAGCTGGCCTCGCGCGAGCACCTGCGCAACATCGTGCCCGTCGTTCGAGCAGCCATGGAGCAGGCCAGCCTGAAGCTCTCCGACATCGACGCCATCGCCGTCACCTCCGGCCCCGGCCTCGCCGGAGCGCTCATGGTCGGCATCAGCTATGCCAAGGCGCTGGCCTTCGCGCTCGGCAAGCCGCTCATCGCCGTGAATCATCTCGAAGGCCACATCCACGCCGTGCTGCTGGCGCAGAGCGCGGTGTTACAGAATCAGCCACAGGCCCAGCTCGCCGAGACCGAAGACCGCACGCTGCCCGAAGGGCCGGTGCTCGCCCTGGTCGTCTCCGGCGGACACACCCACCTCTATCTCGCCCGCCGCCGCGGCGAAAGCTGGACCTATCGCAACGTGGGCCGCACGCTCGACGACGCCGCCGGCGAGGCCTACGACAAGGTGGCCAAGCTGCTCGGCCTCGGCTACCCCGGCGGTCCGTGGATCGACGCGCTGGCCGCGCACGGCAATCCGCACGCCGTGCCTTTCGCCATCTCCAACATCAAGGCCAAGGCCCATCGCGGAGGCCGCAAGGGCATCACCTCCTACATGGCCAACAAAGCTGCCGTCCCAACCGGGTCCACGGCCAAACAAGCTGTCATCCCGACCGGAGCGGAGCCCGAAGGGCGAAGCGAAGCGGAGGGACCTGCGGTTCCCCTCGCTGTGGACCATGACCCCGAATTCACAGAAACCTTGTTCTCCTTCAGCGGCATCAAGACTGCGGTACTCCGCTATACGCAGGTGCACGAGATGCAGGCGTCCATCGAACATCGCCGCGCCGTGCTGGCGACCATGCCCGACGCCAAGCCCTCGACCGCGCTGGCCGAGGTGCTGGCCGTCTGCGACCAGCCGACACTCGACCTGATCGCCAGCTTCCAGCGCGCCGTCGTCGACGATCTCCGCCGCAAGACCTTCCGCACCGCCGAGGCTCTTGGAGCAACCACGCTGCTGGTCTCCGGAGGCGTGGCCGCCAACCGCGAGCTGCGCGTCCGCTTCACCGCCGAAGCCGCCGACCGCGACCTCTTCATCGCCTTCCCCTCACTCGCCCTATCGACCGACAACGCCGCCATGATCGCCGCCGCCGCGTGGCCCAAGTTCCTAGCAAGAGACTTCGCCGCGGAAACACTGTCCGCCGATCCGGGACTGGCGCTGGGAAGGTAGAAGCAGCTTTTAGCTGCTAGCTCTTAGCTTTTAGCAAAAACCTGAGGGTGGCCCATTCGCCCTCACTCAACTACTGAAACTTCATATAAAAGCGGATATCGTCGAGCGCGTCCTCAACACTCGACTTAACGAGAGGATCGGCTCTCAACTCCTCCAATCTCTGGAGGACGATTTCGAGATCGAGTTGACGGTGAATTCTCGCCAGATGCCCGAAGCAGGTTGCGGCATTCCATCGCACCGCTGAAGCGCGATGGTAACTGAAGGCAAGGCACTTCTCTTGAACCCACTTCCAGTCAGGATCGTAGTAAGCCGCACTGAGCAGCGCATTGCTAATTTGCTGCTCATCGCTACTTTGCAAAAGAGATTCCACTTCCGCGCGACTACGCTCCACCACTGCTTGATATCTCACGTCGAACCGCCTCGCATCTAGAGTAACGGCATGCTGGTGCTTTCCATCTCGCGCCGTTCGAGATGTGGGTTCGCAGGGTTCCGAAAATCGGCAAGAGGTCCATATCCGCCCCACTCAAGCCAAAATCAGGCTTGCATGGGCCACCGATCAGAAATCGCGACCAACGGGAGCGCCACGCGAAGCGAAAGGCCTGGACGGCCAGTCCCGCGACCAGCGGGAGCGTCGTGCGAAGCGGAGGGCCCGGACGGCTAGTCCCCCCACGCAATCCTCTCCAGCAGCTCGCGCAAATGTCCGGCACGCGCCGGATTCACCATCGTGGCAAAGGCCACCTTCCCCTCCAGATGCCGCCGAAAGTCGGCGTGCCCATCGCGATTCTGCCCTTCCGGCCCATGACGCACGCAGTTGGTCAGGATCGCCTCCAGCCGCTCCAGCTCACGCCGCGGCAGCTGCGGCTGCGCGTTCACCGTCAGTCCGGCCAGGTGCTGGCGCACACCGCGCCGCATCAACCGCGTTTTGCGCGGATGGACAGCAAACCCTTCTTCGGCGGCGATGGCCGCTACCCGAAGCGCGAAGCGCTCCGCCCCGCGCGCGAACAGTGCGTCTCCGGAGAAGGCAAGGTCGTCCGCATAGCGCGTATACGTCACACCTGCCTTTTCCGCGAGCCCGCCGATCCGCCGGTCAAGCCGCAGCGCGCAGAGATTCGCGATCGCGGGAGAGGTGGGAGCGCCCTGCGGCAGATGTGGCCGGGCGTAGAAGATGCGCGCATCCTGCAGATCGGCGGCGCTCAGTTCGCAGCCCGTGTTGCGCCAGACCCCGCGCGGCGTGGTCGCCGTGCACAGGCCGCCCAGCAGGTCGGCCACCGGCTCCGGATAGCCCAGCGTGCGGAAAAGTGCCTGCACGCGGGGACCGGAGATGGAAGGGAAAAAATCCCGGAGGTCCATGCGAAGCACAACCTCGCGCCCTGCATGCGGCGCGGCGAAGCTGACGATCGAGCGGCCCCGGCGGAAGCCGTGCGCCGCCGGATGCGGTGGAACCGGCGCAAGAATCTCCCGCAGGATGCGCCGCTGCATGCTCTTGAGCCGCGGCCCCGGAACCTCCAGCAGGCGGATGGCGCCGTACGGCTTCGCCAGCACCCGGCAGGTGTAATGCTTCAGCCGATCGCCCCCGGCCTTACGATTCCAGTCCCGAAGATCGGCGAACCACAGCAGCTGCCCGGCCTCGACCTCGAGCCATGCGGCCAGGCTGCCTGCGGTTTCGAGCACTACCGGCGCCGTTCCCGGAATCGGCAACATGCGCAGCGGCACGGAGACAAGAGGAAGCTGCCGCAGCCCATGCCGCTCGATGAGCCGCACAAGCCTCGGCTCGGCGCGGAGCTGCTCGATGAATCTTCGTATCCGTGGCCGCGGACGCGTCGATGCCCACCCGACCGTACGCACCGCGAGCGGTCTCAGCCGTCCCGGCGGCGGCTCCGCGCGAAACGCCGTGCGGAGAATCTGCAGATGCGGCTCGACCGCTTGCTCTGCAGAGAGAAGCGCATGCGCCAGGGAAAGAAACTCGTTGCTGGAATGGGAGAGAGGCTGCAGCGGACGCTCCAACGAGTCTGACTTTGCGTGAGCGGATCTGCACAGCGTGCAGGGAGGCTCATGCGGTGCCTGCTGTATTCCACACGTTGCCCCGGGGTAGCCCCGGAGAGACCTTGCGGCCGGCTTGGAGCGTCCGCCCGCGCACCATCATAACCCCGAGAGTACAGAGGATAGAGTCTTGGATCTGGAACCCTCGGGTCTCATCCGCCCCACTCAAACCAAAACCAGGCTTGCATGGGCCACCATCTCAGATCGCGACCAACGGGAGCGCCACGCGAAGGCGATCCGCCCCACGCGCAGTGGCGACCAAAGGGAGCGGGTGCCGAAGGCGGAAGGCCTGGACGGCCAGTCCTGAATCCCAGCGTCCCGCCGATCATCCAATTACAGCTACAATTCGGAAAGTCCTGCTATGTCTGAGATTCGCGATACCGTCATCCTCGGCTCCGGCTGCGCCGGCCTTACCGCCGCCATCTACGCCGCTCGTGCCAACCTCAAGCCCCTCGTCCTCGAAGGCCATGAGCCCGGCGGACAGCTCTCCATCACCACGCTGGTCGAGAACTTTCCCGGCTGGCCGGAGGGCATCCAGGGCCCGCAGCTCATCGAGAACATGAAGCAGCAGGCCGCCCGCTTCGGCACCGAGTTCCGCATGGCGCACCTGGTCTCGGCCGACCTGTCGAAGCATCCCTTCACGCTCAACCTGGGCAAGGAGACCGTGCTCACCCGCACGCTCATCATCGCCTCGGGAGCATCGGCGCGCTGGCTCGGTCTGCCCTCCGAACAGGCCCTCATCGGCCACGGCGTCAGCTCCTGCGCGACCTGCGACGGCTTCTTCTTCTCCGGCAAGGAGATCGCAGTGGTCGGCGGCGGCGACTCGGCCATGGAAGAAGCGCTCTTCCTGACCCGCTTCGCCTCCAAGGTCACGCTGCTCCATCGCCGCGAACACTTCCGCGCCTCGCACATCATGCTCGAGCGCGCCATGGCGCACCCCAACATTGCCTTCCGCACCAACACCGCGGTCGAAGAGGTGATCGGCGTCGAAGACAAGGAAGTCAAGGGTCTGAAACTGCGCGATACCGTCACCGGCGAGCGCTCCGAGTTGCCTATCAGCGGCCTCTTCCTGGGCATCGGCCACGAGCCGAACGCCAGGATGTTCGCCGGGCAGATCGACCTCGATGACGACGGCTACATCGTCACCCGCGACAACGTCCACACCCGCGTTCCCGGCGTCTACGCCTGCGGCGACGTGCAGGATCGCCGCTACCGCCAGGCCATCACCGCCGCCGGCTCCGGCTGCATGGCCGCGCTCGAAGTGGAGAAGTACCTCGAAGAGCACGGCCGCTAAATAAAGGCAAAAGCAACGGGGCGGGCAGCTATCATGGCTGTCCGCCCCTTCTCACTGCAAGTAAAGGAGAAACGATTATGGCCAACCTCGCGCTCGTCTACGGCATGCGCCTGCTCCCGGCCGACGAGATCAAGACCGTCGGCGAAGGCACTGTCAACCTCCAGAACGGCAACCAGGCCGGCGTCACCCTGCACCTGCTCGAAGGCACCCGCGAGCAGATCGAAGCCCAGCTCCGCCAGAGCATCGACGCCTTCTTCGACTTCTTCCCTGAAATCTAGCTTTCAGGGCTCAGGGCTCAGGGCTCAGGGCTCAGGGCTCAGGGCTCAGGGCTCAGGGCTCAGGGCTCAGGGCTCAGGGCTCAGGGCTCAGATAGATCGTAAAACCCGGGTGCCCCACATCTCGCGCTGTTCGAGATGTGGGCTCGCAGGATCGTAGGTTCGCGACCAGCGGGAGCGCCACGCGAAGCGAAACGCCGGGACGGCCAAGTCCCGCGACCAGCGGGAGCGGGGGCCGAAGGCGATTCGCCCTGCGCGCAGCAGTCCTTCCCAAATCCGAACCACACCAAAAACCCGCCCAATCCGGTTTCGGAGCGCACGGCACCCCGCGCTTTTCCCCTTATCTCCCTCCCCATTCATGGCCGAATAGCCCCAGGCGCCGTCCCCAGACGGCACACCGGAGCCCGTCATGGATGCTGCATCCCCACGCAACCCACGCCGTATCCGAGCCCTCATCCGGCTCTGCTGCGCCGCCGTGGGCTGCATCCTCGGACTCCTGGGCGCGTCTCCTGCGCTCGCCGGCGGCCCGCGCTGGGTCGCCGGCCCTGCCTATTTCAACGCCTCTGCGCTCGGCCAGCCCGTGGTCTGGTCCGGAGGGCAGGTCAACTACTACGTCGATCTCGGCGCCCTCAGCGCCACCGAGGCCAACGGCCCGGCGACCACGCTCGTGACCAACGCCGCCGCGATCTGGAACGCCATCTCCACCGCCGCCGTCCAGCTCACCTTCAAGGGCAACCTGGCCGAGAACGTCAGCGGCAGCAACGTCACCAACACCAGCGGCGTCCTCTCCGAGCCCGCCGACATCCAGCCCACCGCCACCACCAGGCCGGTCGCTGTCATCTTCGACGCCGACGGCTCGGTTCTCAATACCCTCTACGGCTCCGGCGCCAGCGACCCCACCGTCTGCCCCCAGACCGGCGTTTACACGCAGGTCGACAACATGACCGCCGACGGCCATATCGCCCACGCCCTCATGATCGTCAACGGCCTCTGCGCCACCAACGCCGGCATGTACGCCGTGCTGGAGTACCAGATCATCCGCGCCTTCGGACGCATCCTCGGCCTCGACTGGTCGCAGGCCAACGAGGAGCAGTTCGCCGCCAGCTCTCCTACCTCCGACGACCTCGCCGGCTGGCCCATGATGCACCCGGTCGAACGGCTCTGCCTCGAGAACGCCGAGACCTGCCTGCCCGCCCCCACCACGCTGCGCACCGACGACATCGCCGCCCTCAATCGCCTCTACCCGGTCACCTCGGCCAACCAGTCGTCCTGGCCGACAAAGAAGCTCACCGCCGCCAACACCCTCACCGTCCGCGGCACCGTCAGCTTCCGCAACGGACAGGGCATGCAGGGGGTCAACGCCGTCCTGCGCCCCATCAACGTCCTCACCGGCCTGCCCGATCTCCGCTACACGGCGACAGCCGTCACCGGCGCATACTTCGCAGGCAACGCAGGCTCTGTGATCGCCGCCGCGCCCGCCTCTACCACGTATCTGCCCGGCTCCTTCGGCAGCGACGACACCACGCTCGAGGGCTACTACGAGATCAGCGGCGTCCCACTGCCCGCAGGTGAAACCTCGGCCAGCTACCAGCTCACCTTCGAGGCAGTGAACCCGCTCTACACGCAGAAAGAGTCGGTCGGAGCCTACCTCACCGGCCAGGTCACGCCCTCCGGCACCATGCCCACGCTCTCGCTCGGCGCGCTTGCCGCAGGCTCCAGCCTTACCCAGGACGTCACCATCGACGACTCCGCGGAAGAGACCTTTTCCGGCAACGACGGCAGCCAGGGCTCTCCCGCAGCGTTACCGCAAAGCGGCGAATGGACCGCCCGCCTCAACGGTTACGGACATGCCAGCTGGTTTGCCTTCCAGCCCAAGGCCAACCGCGAGTACACCATCGAAGCCCAGGCGCTCGATGACAGCGCCGAAGCCACCATCGACAAGGCCATGCCGCTCATCGGCGCATGGAACGCCTCCGACGATCTGAACGCGACTCCCGACCTCTCGATCACACAGCCCTTCAACGGTGGTGTACTCGGCCTGAGCCGACTCCTGGTCATCACCAGTGCGACAGGCGAAGAACGCGTAGCCATGGCCGATGCCCGCGGTGACGGCCGTCCCGATTATCTTTACCGCGGCCGCATCCTTTACGCCGACTCCGTCCAGCCTGCACATCTGCCTGCAGCCGGCGGCCCTGTCGTCATCGAAGGCACCGGCTTCCGCATCGACTCGGTGGTCAAGGTGAACGGCACGGCAGCGGAAATCACCAGCATCTCGCCGAATGAGATCACCGCCATGGCTCCGGCCTCCGGAGGCGTCACCGGCACCGTGCAGGTGGAAGTCGACGATCCCGAGACCCTCGGCGTCACCATCATCGCCGACGGCCTCGCCTACACCGCGCAATCCGGCGACACGCTCACCCTGGTCAGCGCCCCCACCGGCTCCATTCCCATGAGTGTGCCCCAGTCCGTCACCGTCCGCGCCATGAACTGGGACGACGAGTGGCCGGCCGCCAATGTTCCCGTCACCTTTGCGGTCACCGGAGGCTCAGCCGCCCTCGGCTGCGGCCAGAGCACCTGCACGGTCGCCACCAACGCCGACGGCACGGCCACGCTCAGCGTCAGCGCCACCACCACCGCTCTTGCCCAGCTCACCGCCTCCATCTCGAGCGGCGCCTCGGTCCTCAGCGTATTCACCGGAGCCGCTCCGCCAACCGTCAGCGCGCTCACACCCGATCTCTATCTCGCCATCGGTGGCGCCGCGACGTGGACACCGCAGGCGCTTGTGCTCAACGCCGGCAGCCCGCTCGCCGGAGCCGCCGTCACCTGGTCCACGACCGCCTCCGATGTCTCGCTCGGCACCGCCTCGAGCACGACAGCCGGCACCGGCATTGCCACGCAGACCCTCGCCGCCGGTCCCTTCACCGCCGGCGAAGCCGAAACCGTCAGCGCCTGCTACGGCACCAGCTGCGCGGCCTTCACTCTCTATGCCGTCCACCTTGAAACCGCGGTCCTTGTCCCGGTCAGCGGCACCAGTCAGCAGACCGCTCCCGGCACCGCCTTCAGCCCCGTCACCCTCGAGGTCACCGACGCCATCGGACACCCCGTGGCCGGCGCCCCGGTCATCTTTTACGAGACGCTCCGCGCCTGGACCGATCCCTGCCCCACGCAGGGCAGCTGCCCAACAGCCCCGATCCTCGGCCAGGCCACCATACAGACCATCTCCGCAGCCGATGGCACCGTCACGCTCACTCCCATGTCTCTGAGCGGCCAGCCCGGACGTCTCTCCCTCCTCGCTGTCACCGGCCCCAACGCCACCTACAGCTTCGAGCTCGACAGCCCCGCTCCCACCGAATAGCTGCTGCGCGCAGGGCGATTCGTCTTCGGCACCCGCTTCCTGGGTGCCCACCCATGACAGTTTTTTGCCATGGGTGGGTCTCACTCGAACCTTGAAATAAGCCACGACCGGGAATTCCGCACCCCGCCGACATCCCCCGGTTCGCGCCAAGAACGCCAGGTTCCGCAAAGCTCGCGAAGATAGTTCAGGAAAAAGCAAACATGGATGCCCCACATCGCGTTCTGTTCGAAATGTGGGTTTGCAGGATTTCCTACTCCCCACTCAAGCCAAAACCGGGCTTGAATGGGCCACCGTCGGGAGTTCGTGCTTTCCCACATCTCAAAGTCGAGATGTGGGGCACCCGTTTTGTCACCACGGCATAGGACTCGGATAGCGACCAGCGGGAGCGGGGGCCGAAGGCGAATCGCCCTGCGCGAAGCAGCAACCAAAGGGAGCGGAGGCCGGAGGCAAAAAGCCGCGCGGTTAGCGCCGCGCAACTCTTTCCCCTGAATCCGTGTCAGATAGGCTTGTAATCTTCGGGATAGGCGTTCCACGAATTTCGGGCGCCGGAACATTCGCTCTTAAGCCCGGGAGATGAGGCTACGATGAACACGACACCGCAAACGCACGACTCCGCCGCCCGCAATCTATGGTCTTTCGGCCAGAAAGCCATCGCCGGCGCGCTCGTTTACCTGATGATTCCCATGGGCGTGGCCGATATGTGGGCGCAGGAAGCTCCGCCCCCGCCGCCGCCCGACCAGGCCACCGCCCAGCCCTACGATCAGGGTCCGCAGCAGGGCACGCCGCCGCAGGCCTACAACGCGCTCAGCCCGGACCAGCTCGATCAGCTCGTCGCGCCGATTGCGCTCTATCCCGACGCACTTGTAGCCCAGATCCTTGCCGCGTCCACTTACCCCTCACAGGTCGTTGAGGCGGACCGCTTCGTCCAGACGCACCCCAACTATCCACCCGACCAGCTCGGCCAGATGGTCGACGGCATGAACTGGGATCCCAGCGTCAAGGCTCTGATTGCCTTCCCCTCGGTGCTCTCCAACCTGGATCGCAATCTCGACTGGACCAGCCAGCTGGGCAATGCCTACTACAACCAGCCGCAGGACGTGATGGCCTCCGTGCAGGCCATGCGCCAGCGCGCCTACCAGACCGGCAGCCTGCGCTCCAATGAGCAGATTGCGGTCGAATACCAGCCGAGCGAGATCGTCATCGCCCCGGCGAACCCGGCTGTCGTCTACGTGCCCTACTACAACCCCTGGGTCGTCTATGGCGGACCTGTGGTTGCATGGCCCGGCTACTACGTCGCCGCACCGCCGGTCGGCGTGGCCATCGGTGTCGGACTGGCCATCGGCTTCGGTATCGGCATCGCCATCGGCGGCTGGAACCATTGGGGCTGGGGATGGCATAGCTGGGGCTGCGGATGGGGCGCGCACACCATCGTCTACCAGCGCAACGTCTACGTCTCCCGCAGCGTGACGGTCATCAACCACGGCTACTACGGCCACTTTGACCGTGCCCCGGGCGCCCGCGCCTACAACGCCAGCATGGCCTCCCGCGCAGCCGCCTTCCATGGCGGAGCGAACGGCTTCAATCGTGGCGGCGTGAACAACTTTAACCGTGGCGGAGCTACCGGTTTCAATCGCGGTGGTGCTGCCGACTTCAATCGCGGAGGAGCGGCCAGCAATTTCAATCGCGGCGGAGCCCAAAGCTTCAACCGTGGAAACACCGCTCAGGGCTTCAACCGCGGTGCAACCGGTGCCCAGAACTTTAACCGCGGCACGACGGGCGCACAGAACTTCAATCGCGGAAACGCCGGTAGCGCGGCGCGTCCTGCTGGAAATGCGGCACGCCCGAGCGGCGGCGCACAGCGCCCGGCAGCCAGCGCATCGCATGCCGGTGGCGGCGGCCATCCTTCCGGCCATCCCTCCGGTGGCGGTCATCCTCACAACCGCTAATCCAGCGGCTGCATAACAAAAACGGCGGAGCCCCTTGGCTCCGCCGTTTTCTTTGCCTGTGATCCCGCCCACTTTCTCTCTCTATTCGACACTTATTCGTCTTTTTTGCGCCTCTTTTGGCTCTTGACCGTTTTATCTGTGAAGATAAACAAAGGGACCCCTCGTTCCATAACGAACAAGAGAGAAGGTGCGGACATTCCCGCGCCTCGGAGAAGGTTCCGCGCATCAAGTAGTGGTAAGAGGAGAGAGGATGAACGCGACAGCGCAAGGAGCAGTACAGATCCCTGCCCTGCAACAGGGTCGGCGCCCACGCCTGCTGGTTTTGGGAGGCGGATTTGCCGGCACCCACGTGGCCAAGGAGGCCGCGCATTTGCCCATCGACATCACCATAGTCGATCGACGCAATCACTTTACATTCCAGCCGCTGCTCTATCAAGTAGCGCTGGCCATGCTTTCCCCGGCGAACATTGCCTCACCCATCCGCACCATTGTCAGCGGAAAGCAGAATGTTCAGGCCCTGATGGACGAGGCCACCGGCTTCGATCTCAACGCCCGCCGCGTGCAGATGAAGAGCGGTGCCGAGCTTGAATACGATTACCTGGTCGTCGCCACCGGCGCCACGCACTCCTACTTCGGCAACGACAGCTGGGCGCCCTATGCTCCCGGCCTCAAGACCATCGAGGACGCCATCGAGATCCGCCGCCGCGTCCTGCTGGCCTTCGAGCTGGCCGAGCGCCAGATGCTCGAAACCGGCTCCCATCCTCCTCTCAATTTCGTCGTCATCGGCGGCGGCCCCACCGGCGTGGAACTCGCCGGCGCCATCTCCGACATCTCCAAGCTCTACATGAAGGAAGATTTCCGCCACATCGACCCGGCCAAGGCCCGCGTCATGCTGGTCGAAGGCGGTCCGCGCGTGCTTGCCGCCTACCCGGAAGAGCTCTCCAAAAAGGCTGTCGAGCAGCTGAAGGATCTGGGCGTCGAAATCCACACCAAGATGCAGGTCACCGATGTGAAGCCCGGCTACGTCATCGCCAACGGCGAGCGCATCGATGCCGTCGTCACCCTCTGGGCTGCCGGCGTGCAGGCTTCGCCGCTCGGCAAGCTGCTCGGCTTTGAAACCGACCGCCGCGGCTGCGTCATGGTCAACGGCACGCTCAATCCACCCGAGCACCCTGAAATCTTCATCTGCGGCGACCTTGCCCACGTAGAAATCAACGGCAAGCAGGTCCCCGGCGTCGCCCAGCCCGCCATGCAGATGGGCAACCACGTCGCCAAAATGATCGAAGAAGACCTGAAGGGCAAGACCCGCAGCGACTTCGTCTACTTCGACAAGGGCGACATGGCGACCATCGGCCGCATGGCTGCCATCGCCAACGTCAAGTGGCCTTTCAAGGCCAAGCTAAGCGGCTTCCCGGCCTGGATCACCTGGCTGCTCATCCACGTGATGTTCCTGGTCAACTTCCGCAGCCGCGTCTTCGTGTTCTGGGAGTGGATCTGGAACTACTTCACCTTCACTCACGGCGTACGCCTCATCACCGGCAGCCAGGAACTCCCCGGCTGGACCAACCAGAGCGATGCGCAACACGGCGCAGTTGAAGCCTCGAAGGAAAAAGCCAGCGTAGCGTAAGCAGCGCCGTGCAGGATCACCACCCTCCAAAAGCCCTGCGCCACCAGCGCAGGGCTTTTCTTTCTTCTCAAATCCCAATAGATTGTCATCCCGACCGGAGCGACCATAGGGAGCGAAGTGGAGGAACCTGCAGTGTTCAAGCAGCACGAGGACGAGGGTGCCCCATCCAAGCTCCGCTTGGGTGGGAAGCGACGAACCCGGGTGCCCCATGTCTCGATTCTGAGACATGGGTTCACAGAACGCCGACGGTGGGGTTGGGGACTTGTCCGCACCGGCACAATCAAAGGTGCTCCGTCCAAGCTACGCCTGGGCGGGAACGCATGAGCTCGAGACAAAAGGCTGACCGTATTTACGACTGGCTGCTGACCGCATCATCCCCGCTCCAATAGACTGTTTCCAGCAAACGAGGTCCGCAGTGGAAGCCTACATCGAACGAGTCGTCGATCTCACCGATCCCAACGACAACCAGATCCTCAACCAGTCGGTCGAAGACGCGCGTGCTGCGATCCTCGCCAACGATGCAGAGCGCGTCCGCCGCATCTCGGGCTCTTTTGCGCTGCTCGCCCGCGACGGCAAGACCGTGCGCATGGCCCGCTCGCTCGACCGCCCCATGCGCTACTTCCTGGCCAAGCGCGCCGAGGGCCCCGCACTCATCGTCGCTCCGCGCATTGACGCCATCTATCAGCAGCTCGTCACCGAAGGCCTCGCCGACCAGTTCCATCCCGGCTATACGCGCATGGTGCCCGCGCACTACATCACCGAGCTGCAGCTCATCGGCTGCCCCGATCCCGACCCCACGTATACGCGCTTCTTCACGCCCGTCTCGAACGCGCTCTCGACTGACACCAACGAGATTGGCCGCGCCTACATCGCAGCGCTCGCCGACGAAATCGCCGCGTGGCTTCAGTCCATCCCCGAGTCCCAACCCATCGGCGTCTGCTTCTCCGGTGGCATCGATTCGGGCTCGGTCTTCCTGGTTACTTACCATGTGATGCGCAAGCTCGGCATGAGCCCCGCGCGCCTCAAGGCCTTTACGCTCGATCTCGGCGACGGCCCCGATCTCCAACAGGCACGCGCATTCCTCGACTCGCTTGGCCTCGGCCTCTTTCTCGAAACCATCGAAGCCGACCCTGCATCGCTCCATGCCGAAGAGACCATCCGCATCACCGAGGACTACAAGGCGCTCGACGTGGAGTCGGCGACCATGGCGCTCGCGCTGCTCGGCGGCATCCGCAGGCGCTACCCCGAGTGGAAGTACCTGATCGACGGCGACGGCGGCGACGAGAACCTCAAGGACTATCCCATCGAGGAGAATCCCGAGCTCACCATCCGCAGCGTCGTGCACAACCAGATGCTCTACCAGGAGGGCTGGGGCGTCGGTCGCATCAAACACTCGCTCACCTACTCCGGCGGCCTCTCGCGCTCCTACACGCGCACCTACGCGCCCGCGCGTCACTACGGATTCGCCGGCTTCAGCCCTTATACGCGGCCCAATGTCATCGCCGTGGCCGAGGCCGTGCCCTTCATCGCGATCACGAACTACAGCGTGCCGCGCCTCTACGAGCTCAAGGGCGAAATCGTCGCCGCCGGCGTCCGCGCTCTCACCGGCCTCGAGATGCCGGTCTACGAGAAGCGCCGCTTCCAGCACGGCGCGATCCCGAAGGAAGCCATGCGCCAACACCTGCCCCTGCGCGAAGCCGAGTACCGCCGCCGCTTTCTCTCGATCTACCAGTAACGCCATGGCCGAGCCGTCACATGACCGTGATTGTCATTCCGACCGAAGCGAGCCGAAGGCGAGCGCAGCGGAGGAACCTGCGGTTTCTAAACGGGTGCTCCATCCAAGCTCCGCTTGGGTGGGAGAAAGCGATCTCTCAGGCAGCACAGAGCACTATCCCGCATCCCCCACCGGCCGCGACCGCTGGATCATCGAACATCGCGCCGGCGTGCGCAACGACGACGGCATTCCCATCGCCGAGCATCGCGCCGCACTCTCGCCCTACGAGCCCTACGGCTTCTTTCTCGAAGAGGAGCCGGCCGCCGGCGGCCACATCGCCCCATGTGTAACCATTCTGCTTACAAATAGAGAATGCCCGTGGCGCTGTGCCATGTGCGACCTCTGGCGCAACACCCTGACCACGACCGTGCCCACCGGAGCCATCCCCAGTCAGATCGACCACGCCCTCAATCACCTCCCACCTCTGTCATCCCGACCGGCCTTCCCCAACTTGTCATCCCGACCGGAGCAACGCGAAGTGGAGGGACCTGAGGTTGTCTCTGAAGCCGGCGAAGACACCTCGCAGCGGAATGAAGCTCTACACCCTACACCCTATCCCCCATACCCTGCCGTCATTAAGCTCTACAACGCCGGCTCCTTCTTCGATCCCCGCGCCATTCCGCCGGAAGATGACGAAGCGATTGCTGCACGTATGCAGCATTTCGAGCGCGTCATAGTCGAGTGCCATCCAGCACTGCTTGGAGAGCGCACGCTCCGATTCCGCGACCTTATACCCGGCAAGCTCGAAGTCGCGATGGGCCTCGAAACCGTGCACCCTGAAGCGCTCGAAAAGCTGAACAAGCGCATGACGCTCGAGCAATTCCGCAGCGCATCCGACTGGCTCCGCAAGCACGACATCGACCTCCGCGTCTTCCTCCTCGTGCAGCCACCGTTCGTTCCACCAGCGGAGGCACTCGACTGGGCCTGCCGCTCCATCGACTTCGCCCACGACTGCGGCGCGACCGCGATCTCCCTGCTCACCACGCGCGGCGGCAACGGAGCCATGGAAGCCCTTGCCGCGACTGGCGACTTCATCTCACCCAGCCTCAACACCGTGGAGGCTGCATTCGAATACGGACTGAGCCAGCAACGCTCCAGGATATTTTTAGATACCTGGGACATTCCCACACACTTAACCTGTGAATCATGCCGGGAAGCCCGCATCGCTCGCATAAAGACGATGAACCTCACCCAGCAGATTCAGCCGCGTGTGAGCCAGCACGAACCCGGGTGCCCCACGTCTCGATTCTGAGACGTGGGAAGGCGCGAGCGCTAAAACACAGGTGCCAGAAAGACCTCGAATGACAGAACCACCCTCAAGCTCGAATTACGACCTCGCCATCGCCGGCTCCGGCTTTGCCGGAAGCATCCTCGCCTCGATCGCCCGCCGCCTCGGCCTCTCCGTCGTGATTCTCGAGAAGGGCAGCCATCCGCGCGTCGTCATTGGAGAGAGCTCCACACCCCTCACCGCGCTACTGCTTGAAGAGCTTGCTGCAAAGTACGATCTCCCTACACTCGCCGCCTTCTCCAAGTGGGGCAGCTGGCGGCGCGAACACCCGGAGATCGCCTGCGGCCTCAAGCGCGGCTTCACCTTCCACCACCACACGCCAGCCCAGCCTGCATCCTCCGGCCGCGACTCGCAACTCCTGGTCGCCGCCAGCCCCAACGAATCCATCGGCGACGTGCACTGGTACCGCGCCGACTTCGATCACTTCCTGCTCAACGAAGCCGTCCGCCACGGCGCCGTCTACTACGATCTCGTCCATAGCCTCACACCCAGCTTCGACAGCGAAGGCGTCACGCTCACGGCCACGCGCCACGATGATCCAGTCCACATCCGCGCAAAATTTCTCGTCGACGCCACCGGCCCGCGCGGTTTTCTCCATCGCGCGCTCTCGCTCGGCGAAAGCACACTCCCCGGCATGCCTGCCACCGAGGCGCTTTACAACCACTTCACATGTGCAGCAACGCTCGAGAGCGGAAACCACGCCCGCCTCAATGGCCAGCCGCCGCCCTACCCTATCGATCAGGCAGCCGTGCATCATCTCTTTCCCGGTGGATGGGTGTGGGTGCTGCAATTCCACCACAGCATGAACGGCGGTGGCATCACCAGCGCCGGCGTCGCCTGCACGCAGGAAACCGCCGCACGCCTCAACCTGCGCGAAGGCCAGCCCGCATGGCAGCGCCTGCTCGAAGAGATTCCCGCACTGAAAGAACAATTCGCACACGCAAAGCCAGAGCGCGCCTTCACCCACATTCCGCAGTTGAGTTTTCGCAGCGCCGCCATCGTCGATCCGAACAAACAACCGCGCTGGGCGCTGCTGCCTTCAGCCGCGGGCTTCGTCGACCCACTGCTCTCGACCGGCTTCCCGCTCACGCTGCTCGGAGTCAGCCGTCTCGCGCAGCTCTTCTCTCAGCACGAGCCTGCAACATGGTCCTCGCCCGCTTTCGCGCAAGACCTGCGCACGTATGCCGAAGCCACCGACACCGAACTCCTCGCCGCGGCACACCTCATCGCCGCGCTCTACGCCAACCTCGACGACTTCCCTGTCTTCGCCGCGCTCTCGCTGCTCTATTTCGCCGCGGTGAGTTATGCGGAAACCGCACGCCGCCTGGGCCGCGCCGACCTCGCACCGAACTTCCTGCTCCACGATGCCCCAAACTTCGGCCCCGCAATGAAAGACCTCTGCGCCCGCGCACAGCAGCCGCGCACACTGCAGGAGTCAGCCGCACTCATCAAATCTATCTACAGAGTGATTGAGCCCATCGACGTAGCCGGGCTATGCGATACCACGCGACGCAACTGGTACCCGGTGGAAGCCGCGGACCTCTACGCCAACGCGTACAAACTCGGCGTCACGCAGGAAGAGATCTCCGCACTCCTCAAGCGCTGCGGCTTTTAAGACAACAAATCCGTGTGCCCCACGTCTCGATTCCGAGACGTGGATTCGTAAAACTGCGAATCGCGACCAAAGGGAGCGGAGGCTGAAGGCGGAAGGCCTGGACGGCCAGTCCCTATTTCAAAGCCTCGCGCGCCACGATCCCTTTTCCCTCTTCCACGGTTACAAATTGGTTCGGCGCCACATCGGCCACCGTTTCTTTGCGTCCGCTCGGCCACGTAATCTCGATCCTCGCCACATTCTTCGCATCGGGCTTACCGAGCCCGAAGGTCAACGGCAGCTCGCTCTGCGAGAGATAGCTTGAACCCGACTTCACCCGCTCGGTCACGCGCAGTCCGCGCGCAGTCACCACTGTCACCTTTGCGCCGATGCCGTCTTTGTTGGACTTCACGCCCACCAGCTTCACGCGCAGTGCATCGTTCGCGTTACCGCCGTCGTTGCGCAGCAGCTTGGCTGCGCCATTGCTCACGTTCAGCGCCAGATCGAGATCGCCATCGAGATCGATATCCGCATACGCCGCACCGCGCCCCACCACCGGCTGCCGCAGAGCCGAGCCCACCTTGGCTGTCACATCCTCAAACTTGCCGCGCCCCACGTTGCGAAACAGTAACGGCTGTTCCGGATAACTTAACGTCGGCGTCGTCACCGCTACGTCATCGGCCACATGCCCATTGAAGGCGAAGATATCCGGAAGCCCGTCAAGATCGTAGTCGAAGAAAAAGCTTGAGAACGTCAGCGACTTCGCCGATGGCCCCGCGATCCCCGCAGCATTCGCAACATCGGAGAACAACCCGCCGCCGTCGTTATGGAACAGCGCCATGCTCTCATTGGTGAAGTTACCTACCACCAGGCTCTCGCGGCCCGACTGGTCATAGTCCGCAGCATCCGTGCCCATGCCTGCGCGCGCCTTGCCCGCATCGCTGAAGGCCACACCCGCCGCAAAGCCGCTCTCCGTAAACGTGCCATTGTGATTGTTGCGATAGAGCTTGTTCGGCTGTGTGTCATTGGTCACAAACAGGTCGAGCCATCCATCGTCGTCGAAGTCTACCAGCGCCACACCCAGCGACTTGCTCGTCGCGTCCTCAAGCCCCGCAGCCTTCGTCACATCTTTAAATCGTCCATTGCCCTCGTTGTGATACAGCGTCCCCGACTCGCCCTTGTAGAGCTCCGGCGTGCAGTAGGACTTGTGCGTTCCATCGAGCGAGCAGCGCTGGTCCGTCGCCACCGACCATGTCACATAGTGCGCCACGTAGAGATCGAGCCGCCCGTCGTTGTCATAGTCGAACCACACCGCACCCGTCGCAAAGCCCGGCGACGCTACGCCAGCCTTCGCTGTCACATCCGCGAACGTCCCGTTCTTCATGTTGTGAAAGAGCCGTCCGCCGCCGACTGCCGAGAGATACACATCATCGTAGCCGTCGTTGTCGAAATCCCCGACCGCACAGCCCATGCCATAGATCTCGACATCGAGATGTGCAGCCTTCGTCACATCGGTAAACGTGCCGTCATGATTATTGTGATAAAGCGCCGGGGTCGAATGCTGCCGAACATGCCCCGGCCAGTCCTTGCCGTTCACGAATAGCACGTCCTGGTAGCCGTCGTTGTCGTAGTCGATAAAGCACACGCCGCTGCCCATCGTCTCCGGCAGATACTTCTCGCCGAAGGCTCCACTGTTATGCCGGAAGCGAATGCCTGCCGCAGCGGTCACATCCGTAAAGCGCACCGGACCTGAGCCCCGCACCCGCTCGGGAGTCGAAGCAGCAGCCGGCGCCGGCTGCGTTGCAACGGAAGGCGACGCGGGCTTGCTCGCGGGCTGGGAAGACGCGGGGGCAGAAGGAGACGAAGCATGCTGGCATCCACCCAGCACGAGCACAAACAACCAACACACGACAGGAAAAAAGCGGCGAAGCAACAAGCGTCAAATCCCTTTAATTCACATGTTCAATATATTCAAGCCGCCGCAGTCATGGCCGCAGGCGACTTCCTGCGCCGCGCATCCAGACCCATTTCCAGCAGCAACGCCAGCGGCCCGACGAGAAACAGCGCATACAGCGGCGCATACACCGACTGGTGCAGCCTCAGGACCATCTCCACGATGGCCACCGCCACCACCACAGCACACTGCCCCCAGCGTGAGCGCACCGTCGTCTTCGGGTCCGTAATCATGAAGAAGATGAAGAGCTGATACTCCGGACCCGTGATGGGCGCAATCTCCGACTGCCACGGCTCGTGGATCATCCGCGCACGCACGACCGCCAGCACCAGGAACGCGATCACGTAGGTCGCAGTGATGTGGAAGCGCCGCAGCCGCCAGATAATAGCCGAGCCCAGCAGCCAGATCACCGCCATCGCAGCCAGGTTGTTGCCCCACTGGATGCCCAGCATCGCCACCGTCTCCGGCAGCAGGAAGAGCATCACGCAGATACCGAAGTTCGAGGGATTCCACAGGTGCCGCCCGCGAAAGCGCAGGACATACTTCGAAAAGATGGTGATCGCCGCACACACCGCAAACGGCCAGTACTCCGGCGTGCGCAGCAGGATGCCGACGCTGATCCCCGAGATATACGCGCTCGCCAGGTTGGGAAACTTTCCGTAGAAAAATTTCCCCAGCACCAGTTCTGTCACAATCGCGGTGACAATAGCCAGCGCCGTCCGCGAATAGCTCTCGAGCACTCCATAGCTGAGCTGGGCCGCCAGCAGGATGATCGTGATGAACACCGGCGGCACATAGCGATTCTCGAGCGAGAGCCACTGCTTCCACAGCGGCTTCGCTGGCGGCGCAGCCACAGCCGTCTCACTCATAGCGCGTCCTCACAGCTCAGGCTCCTTGATCTCATACAGTTTGTCCGGCGTCAGATTTTCGAGCGTCTGCACCTTGCCGGAAGGCCAGCGAATTTCAGCTTTCTCAATCTTCGCGTCTTTACCGAGACCAAAGTGTATGCGCCGGTCATTCTCCGCAGCAAAGCCGCATCCGCCCGAGATTTGCTGAATCTGCCGCTGTCCATTCCAGTACAGTTCCACCTCGGCGCCGATCGCCGAACGGTTGCTCTTCGTACCTTCGAGCGCGAACTCAATCCATTTGTTCCCCGGCGCGACGGTGTTTTTATAAATCAGCACCGGTCCGCGCTCATTCGCCACCAGCACATCGAGCACCCCGCGATTCCACAGGTCCGCCACTGCTACGGCGCGGCCATCATAAGTATCGGTCACGCCCACAGCACGCGCCACATCCTCGAACTTGCCCGCACCATCGCTGATCCACACCTTCTTCTGCTGATAGCCCGAGAGGCTGCGTCCCTGCATGGCCGGCCAGTTCTTCGCGTCCTCGATAATCGAGCGGTTCCCGCCCGCTACCTTGGCAAAGTCGTACCAGTAGCTCTTCCCGTGATCGAGCGAAACGTTGCCGTTGGTCAGATAGAGGTCGAGATTGCCATCGTTATTCAGATCCGCGAACTGTGCACCGAAGCTCCATCCGCCCAGCTCCACGCCAAGATCGCGCGCGAGATTTTCATACTGAATCCCGTCGCCCGAGGTGCCGTCCTTCGGCGTCCACAGATTATTGCCCTGGATCAGGTATCCCTCTTCGGAGATATTCGAGACATAGACCGAATACTTACCCTGGTTAAATATGTCCCCAAAAGCCACATCCATGCCGCTCTTCGGTGCGAAGCCGATGCCCGTCTGCCTGCCCACTTCACGGAACCGCTTGCCGTCGTAGAAGTAAAGCTCCGAAACCCCGTAATCGTTGGCGATAAACAGGTCCTGGTGCCCATTGCCCAGCAGGTCCGCCGCGCCTGAGGCCAGCGCCCACCGCCGGCTATCGATGCCGAGCTGCTGGCTCACCTCTTCGAACTTCCCCTTGCCTAGATTGTGGAAGAGATACTTTCGTCCGCCGTTCGATGCGTACTCGAAGCTGTCCGGCATCATCTTCGTCGTCTTCAGGTGCCACAGGTCGACATCTTCGTTGTAGTAGCCACCGACAAAGAGATCGAGTTTTCCATCGCCGTCATAGTCGAACCACACCGCCGTATTCGCGTTGATCCACGGCGGCAGCCCGGCCTGCTCGCTCACGCGCGTAAAGCCCTTGCCGTGGTCGTTGTGGAAGAGCTCCGGCCGTCCCCACTTGATGAGATAAAGATCCTCATAGCCGTCGTTGTCGTAATCACCCCACACCGCGCCCATCGAAACGCCGGTGCCCGGCTGGTTCACATCCGCGATGCCCAGTTCCGGCGCGACATCCGTAAATGTGCCATCGTGATTGTTACGATATAAGGCGTTCTTACTTCCCTCGCGGCTGTTGGTCACGTAGAAGTCCGGCCAGCCATCGCGGTTGTAGTCCACCACCGTCACCGACGCGCCCATCGAAGCCACATCCGGCATGATGTGCGCGAGCTTCGGATCGAGGGTCGGTCCCTCGTTCACAAAGTGCACCCCCGCCCGCTGCGAAACTTCGGTGAGATAGAAGCCGTAGCGCTCGAGCGCCGCGGCCTGGCTTATCCGCATGGCCTCCGCGCGCCGCCGCGCTGAAATTCGCTTCACCACCAGCGGCGTCACAATCAGGCCGACAAAGATCACTGCCAGCACAAGGCGGGCAACAGGACCGCGTTTCATCGTGCGTCCGAACTCCTCAATGCGTTCACAAATCCCTCCGGCGAAACATACCGCGTCTGGTAGGTCTGCCAGTCTTCCGGATGGTGCCGGTACACCCACTCGTCTTCGAGCCTTCCCGGCGCCGTGTCATACACCGTGCGCTGGTGATACGGCAGCGGCTGGACCGTAGCGGAGTAGGTTGAGTTGTAGTCTCCGTCCTTCACCCAGCCGTCGCCTGCGATGATGAAGTCCCGCACCCAACCCGCAGGCGGCGCCGCGGGAGCAGCAAAGCGTAAGCTCATCTCGTCTCCCGCGTTCATGATCACGTAGCGATCGTCGGTCTTGGCCAGCAGCTCGCGCACATCGCCATAGCGCGTGTAGTAGCCGCTCAGGTCGCGCCAGATCTGCGTCGTTGCCATCAGCTTGTTGTACTCCGGAATCTCCGGCGACGAATCGTTGGCCTGATCGATCATCGAGTAGCCACGATAATGCAGATCGGCGGAAGTGACAGTGAGCGGCGTCACACGTACCTGCGCATCCGGCGCGCCCTTCGCCCACTCGATCTGATCCCAGTAGATTTCGAGATTCGTGCGCAGCCGCACCTGATGCGGCGCACCCGGAAGAAACACGCCCGTCAGATCGATGAGGCAGGTCTTCTTTCTTCCTGCCGGAAAGCCGAGGTTGGCCTTCGCCACATGCCAGTGCCCATCGCGATCCACGACCTCAAGGCTCAGGGGCTTCGGCGCCGGATGCGCGCCCTGTTCCATCGCCACGTTCACCGAAGAGTCCGAGGGATGCAGCCATCCGCTCGCGATCAGATACAGCGGGCCGGATGCGGGCACATCCTTCCCCAAATCAAGCTCCACATAGTGATCGCGCGTCACGCCCTGATACTGTCCGCGCCCGAAGGTATCGAGATACTGCCCATCGCGCGCGCGCAGTGTCGCCGTCACGTCATGGCCAAGATCGTCCGTCGCCCGCGCAATCGGCTGCGGCTCGGCCGTCGCCGTCACCGCAGGCTTCACTGCGGGGACGACAAACATTTCACCTGTGAAGATTTCCGTCCCCGCCGGATGATCCACCGCCATCAGCTTCAGATGATCGTAGTAATACGTCTCCCACAGCTCGCCGGTGATGCGAAGATCGTAATAAGCGTCGCGCGGCGTTGGATAGCCATCCCGCAGAGCAAGCTGATCGCCGCGAATCTTGTACCACTCCTCGGTAGCCGCAATCGCCGCCGTGCCCACGCCGTCAATCCGCAGCCCCAGCGCCGATCCCCACGGCACCGTATCTTCCACGAACTTCATCTCCTTGCCGTCCCACGCAAACAGGAACGGGCACGAGCCCTTCAGCCGCTGCTCGGTCAACACCTGCTGATCGGCCTTGAGCGCGAACTCCGCGCGCACGCTGCCGTTCGGCCAGATGATCCGCGCCACCTCCGACTGTGTATGCGCGCCGAGGCCGAAGTGCAGCTGCGGACCGGCGATCACCTGCCTCTGCGTCAGCAACGCGGAACGAATCTCAATCTCACCGCCGATGCCGAATGAATTGATGCGCTGATCGCCGGTCGCCGTGCGCGCGCGCGGCCGCACCGTCTGCCAGTGATAGCCCTTCGTCCCCTGCGCCACCAGCGCCGCCGCATGACCATCCGCCGTCAGCCCCAGCAACGCCATGCGCCCATCGGCTTTCAGGTCGGCGATGCCGAAGACCTTCGCCAGTCCCTGCGGCTGCGGCGCCGGCAGATAGTGACCATGTTCATCACCCAGCCAGATGCGCGCACCGGCAGCATGGCCGCCCACAGGCGCCAGCACCGATGTCAGCACCAGGTCCACCGCGCCGTTGTTGTCGATATCCGACGCATACAGCCGCACCGAACCTGATCCAGGTCCGGCAAACAGCGCCGCCGCATCCGGCACCGTCGCCAGCGTCGCCGTCGTCCACTGCGGATGCGCGCTGGCATCGGCATCCGATGCCGCGAGCCGCACCAGCTTTCCATCCGGCGTAGCGGCAATCAGAGAAAGCCATCCGCCCACATCCGCCACCGTGACGGCCTTCGCCTCATCGATCGGCACAGCGGTCTCGGCAAAAGCGCCCAGCCGCTGATTGATGAACACGTGCAGCTTTCCGGCCGCATCGATCATCGCCGCATCCGGCAGGCCATCGCCGTTCAGGTCGGCCCACACAAATTGCGTCAGCCCGTTCACGCCCGCAAAGGGATGCAGCACAGCAAAGCTCCCATCCCCGTTATTGCGCAGCACCGTCACCGGCCCCGCAGCCGCGCCCAGCACTATATCCAGATCGCCGTCCGCCTCGATATCCGCGGCCCACGCGCCGGTATAAGCGCCGCGCAGCACGGCCTCGGGCAGCTTCGTCGCCGCGGTCACGTCTGTAAATTGCGCGGGCGTGTCCTGCCGGAAGAAGCGGATGCCGGCTGCGCCGGTGAGCACCAGGTCCGTCTTGAAGTCGTAATTGAAATCCACCGGCAGCACGCTCTCCGGCATGAGCGCGGCCACCGTATCTCCCTTACCGGAGCCGGGAAACGCCATCCGCGCGCCCGAACTCAGCGTCAACTCCTGCGGTGTCGCCGTGGCTGTCACCGGAGCGCCCTCGCCGGTCAGCGAAATCGCCCCGGCCCACGCTGCCGCATCCCCGCTCAACGGCTGTGCCTGCCACTGCATCGCCATATCGGCCGGCGCAGGCTCCGAGCCCGGTGCCGCCATCTTCAACGGATGCGTCATCGGCTGCGCCTCTTCACCCGCCGCCGGTTTCAGCTCGGCCAGGTCCTCGCGCACCGACGGCACCTGCATCAGCACATTGCGCAGAAAGAGCGTGCGCCGCGCCGCCGGACGCACATCCGTCTCCAGGGCTGCCGCCTGCAAGGCCTTCAGCTGTGCCTGCGCATCCGCCGGCCATTCTGCCGACTGGCCAGCCACGTCTTTCACCATCGCCTGCAGCAGCCGCGCATTGCCTGCCTTTGCCGCCACGCGCGCCAGGTCCAGCTCCGCAATCACATTGCGGGGATAAACGCTGCGAATCTGCTGCAGAATCTGCTGATACTGGCCGTCGCTTCCCGGATTCCCCTGCCGTTCTACCTCTTCGGCCAGCGCATAGCCCACGCGCACGTTCTTCGGATTCAATCCCGATGCGATCCCCAGGTTCGTAATCGCCGCCTGCGTGTTGCCGCGCTCACTCTCGAGCACACCCAGCAAGTAATAAACCTGGTCATTATGCGGCTCGAGCTTCGCGGCGCGGTTCAACCGCTCCGCCGCCATGTCGAAATTTCTCTGCCTTAACGCCAGGATGCCCCAGTTCACCCACACCGCGGGCTCGCCCGGAGCCACCTGCGTTGCGTCTGCCAGCGCGCTCTCCGCACGCACGTCGTCGCCCACCTGCAGCGCAGCCAGCCCTACATAGAAGTCCGACACCGCACGGCTATAGGCATCGCTGCCCGGCGACGGCACATGCTCCGAGGAATGGCAGCCGGCCATGCTCAAAACCGCACCCAAAGCCGCTCCGCAGGCCAGCGCCACAGCAGGCCGCGAGGAAAACGCCTGGACCGAAGAAAAGCGGGACAGAGAACGAGACAGAAAAAAAGAAGAAAGACCGGGCATGCGCATCCAGTCATCCATTGTGGAGCCTGCCGCAAACCTCCGGCAATCTCTCTCCACATCTTCGTGCCCGGATACCCCCACCACCGCTGTGCCTTCTTTCCGCTCCGCCACTATAAGGAGCGCACACAGTCACGGTCTTCCAACCATGGAACGAGATATGACTCCATCAAAAGGAGTAGAGGACTGCGCTTCCTGGCAGCTTGCGGCTCCGCATCCAAATTTTCATGGAGATTTCAGAGATGTCATGGAAACGGGCCCTTTGCCTTACCGCCTGCAGTCTTCTTTTCCTCGGAGCAGGCTGCCGCAAGACCAACCTTGTCGATAAAACTGCCTTTGAATCGGCGATCAACCACTCCTACAGCAGCTTTCCGCGCTGCGTCTGGTCCAGCTCCGTCAAGCTCCCGGCCCAGGCCGATACCTCCAACGATGAGCAGACCAGGGGCTTTGACGCCCTTACCGATGCCGGCCTCCTCCAGCGCAGCTCGCAGGAGAAAAAGCGGTTCCTCATCGGCTCCAAGCAGGTCAATAACTATGACCTCACCGAGAAAGGCCGCTCCGTCTGGACCGCCGATCCATCCCAGCCCGGCTATGGCAACTTCTGCTATGGCCATCTCGCCGTGAAGTCCATCGATGCCTACACGCCCAGCGACAACCCCGACGCAACGCAATACACCGTGAACTACCACTCCGACGTGACCGGACTCGCCGACTGGGCCAAATCCACCGAAATGTCCACGGCTTTCCCCAAGATCGCCACCGACACCTCCGGCCAGCAGACCGCAACGGCGACCCTGACCAAAGGCAGTGACGGCTGGCAGGTCAGCAATATGAATCCGCCTGCCGCCAGCGCTCCGGCGAACAATCTGTCGCAATAACCGCGAATCATAAAAAAAGCCGGGCCCGAAGGCCCGGCGCTCTTTCATCGTCTTTCATAGGAAAACCGGCACTTCCAGCAGAAACCGGGTGCCCCACGTCTCGAGGTTGAGACGTGGGTTTGGCTTGCATCAGCCCCGATCGCGACCAAAGGAAGCGGAGGCCGAAGGCAAAAGGCCTGGACGGCCAGTCCTAGCGCTTCCAGCGGAAGCCGTTGAAGGTGAAGCCTGCCTTGGCCATGAGGTTCCCGCTCCAGTCGCCGTCAGTCTGCTTCGAGGCCACGTACTCGGCCGGAATCAGCTGAAAGCTCACCGACTTCGAGATCCTGGTGTTGAAGCCGATGCCACCAGCGGCCGAGGCCATCCAGTTGATATAGTTGTCGCGCGAGTCGCGCACCGCGCCGCCCTCCGTGAAGACGAACGGCTGCACATGGTGCATCGTCGCAAAGGTCCACTCCGGACCGCCCAGGAAGGCGCGGACATTCTCCCCTGCATGCGCGTGGTAGTTCCCCAGGTCGTCGAACTCGCCAATCGCACTCAGGTGCCTGGTGAAGTAGTACTGCGGCATCGCGTACCACCCGAGGGTGTAGGTATTCGCCACTCCGGGAGTATTCAGCAGATCGGTCTGCAGATAGCTGAAGCCTGCCGAAAAAGCCACAGCGGGAACCGGGGCCTCCAGCACCTGCTGTGGCCGTGGCGCCGGCGGGTCCTGTGCCGCGGCGGTCATCGCCGAGCTCAAGGTAGAACTCGAGCTCGCATCCTCCGCTGTACTGGAATCTGCATGCTGCGCCTGGGCTGAAACGGCAAAACAAGCTGCAATGGCTGCAGCCGAAAACATTTTAAGAAACATAAATACCAGTCCTGTGGGCCTCGCTTTCGTGCTGCGAAACTCAATATGAATTCACGTCCTGTTCATAGAGATTGGTATCGCTCTCCTCCGGTTGGCAGCCTTTCCACGCAGGAACCCACCCTGAGTCCTGCGGACGATTTTTCCGCTACCCGATCCGGCGGCGCTGCGTCGATCCCGCAAGCAATACAACGTCAAAGACTTGCCAGACACGGAGCGGCGGAACTCCGTCTGAACCTGTATGGAGCCTGCTGTCCAGCCCGGCTCATCGCGCATGCGGGACATCCTCGAGCTCGCCTGCGGATATCTCCTGATCCTTGCCGTGCTCTGGACGGATGATCCCTGGCAGCGCGTCTTCTACTGGATCGCTCTCGCCGTGATCGCCGTCCTCACGCTGGCCCGGCGCGCCTCATTGCGCGCGCTCGGCCTGACCCGCGCCGGAGTCCTCCGCTCGCTCTGGATTCCGGCGCTCGCGCTCGGCCTTGCGCTCGTGGCCGGAGTCGCCGCCGCGTACCTGCACACCCTGCATCGCCACATCGGCCACATGCTGCTGGATTTCCGCTTCGCCGGATACCTGCTCTGGGCCTTCGTCCAGCAGTTCCTCCTGCAGAACTACTTCCTCGCCCGCCTGCGCCGCATCGTTCCGGCGAGATATGCCGCCGCGCCCGCGGTACTCGCCGCGCTGCTCTTCGCCCTCGCGCACCTGCCCAACCCGCTGCTCACCACGCTCACGCTCGCCTGGGGATGGGTCTCCTGCATCCTCTTCCTGCGCTATCGCAACCTCTACACGCTGGGCCTGGCCCACGCTATCCTCGGCATCACCATCGCCCTCACCGTGCCCAACCATGTGCATCACCACATGCGCGCCGGATTAGGCTACCTGCACTACCATCCACACCGGCCAGCACCGCACGGGCACGAAACCGCAGCAAGAAATCAAAGGTAAGTTCGCAGAATGCAAGAAGGATTCACCACAGAAGACACAGAGAGCACAGAGGGTTCCGTACCCTGACAAATATCCCTTTTCAGCGCAAAGACGCAAAGATCGCAAAGGATTTTCAGAAAAGACAAATCAAGGGTGCCCCATGTCTCGATTCTGAGACATGGGTTCGCAGGAGAAACGCGTCACGAAGGGTTGTACCGTCCCACCCAAGCGGAGCTTGGATGGGGCACCCGTTTCCGGTCCACCCCACAGTTCCCAAAGCGCGACCGAAGGGAGCGGGGGCCGAAGGGAGCGGGGGCCGATTGTGCTTCGCCCTGCGCGCAGCAGCGCGAAGCACAATCGCCGGACGCGCAGTCCTAGCGGAGCAGGAGACCCCAGAGCGTGTCTACGGTGGCGTGCGTGATGGCCGAAGCGTCGATCCGCCGCTTCTCCCGCCACGCCCGCCCATAGAAGATGCCGGCCAGCGCCGCCAGCAGCACATACCGCCAGTTGAAGAAGTGGGTTCGCTTGTTGAAGTGCGAGAGCCCGAAGAGCATCGCCGTCACCGCCAGCGCGCCACGCCGCCCGATCCGCCGCTCCAGCAGGTTCTGCATCCAGCCGCGAAAGAAGATCTCCTCCGGCAGCGCGATCAGCACGAAGGTGAAGAGCCACATCGGCACCGCCATCCACGGATGCTTCGGTGGCCAGTGCACGTGCAGAAATCCGAGCCATAGCCCCAGCGGAATCGCCATCGGCGCATAGAAGCACCACTCTCTGAGGCCGGTCTTCCAGTCGCTCCCGCGCAGACGCAGGTCGAAACCCACGCCGGAGAGCCCGCGCACCACCAGAAAGCCGTACAGCCCCGCATCCAGCAATAGAACTTTTCCGAATGCTGCAAGCCCCGAGGGCCACGCCGGCTCCAGCCAGCGCAGATCGACGGCCAGCCCCAGCCCGAGCAGCACCACGAACTCCAGCCAATGGCCGGTCTGCTCCGGATCGCGCCGCGCTACCCATGCAAGACAGCACGCCACCAGCACCGGAGCGCACAGGTACACCCCGCACCCATACCAGCGGAAGGAGTCCGCCGGTACAGCCACCAGGAGATAAGGGATCACCAGCAGCGCAGGCAACAGAAGACGCAGCAGCGCAGGCTGCAGCCGCGCGCGCAATCCGGCACAGCCCTGCTCGCCCACAAAACCCAGCCAGAAGAGCGGAGCCAGCGCCAGCAACGCTGCGCTCAGAACAGAAGGATGCAGCCAGGGACTCGTCACGCCCCAATCCTATCGGCACGGCAGCCAGCGCAACCGCTGACCCTCTCGTCCCGTGATCGTTTCATCCGGTGACCGTCTCTTTCCGCCCATCGCCAGACCGTAAAAGCTTCAGTCGCCGATCGAACGGATGACTCTCGCCGGATTTCCTCCAACCAGGGTATTGGGAGGAACGTCCCTGGTCACGACCGCACCCGCCGCCACAACCGAGTTCTCGCCTACGGTGACGCCGCCGAGGATGATCGCGCCGGCTGCGATCCATACGTTTTTCCCGATCGCAACCGGCTGCGCAATCACAGCGGCGCGCCGCTGCGCAGGCTCCACGGGATGGCCCGCGGTCAGAATGCTTACATTGGGACCGATCATCACGTCATCGGCAATATCGATCCCGCCCAGGTCATACATGGTGCAATTCTGATTGATGAAGACATTGCGCCCGACGCGGATATGCTCACCGCCGGTGGTGTAGAACGGCGGAATCAGCGAAAAACTCTCATCCACCGTGCAGCCGATGAGTTCGCTGAACACGGCCCGGATCTGCTCCGCATCGTCGAAGGTCAGCCGGTTCAACACCGGGGTAATGGCCATGGCCCGCTTGACGCTGGCCACCATGGCCGCCGATTCCGGCGTGCGCCTGGGAATCACCTTGATACCGTTGTCCTGCGTCATGCCCGTTGCTTTCTCCTCAAACGAAGATACGACGGTGGCCCATGCAAGCCCGAAGTTGGCTTGCGTGGGGAAGAACAAAGGCGATTCACCACAGAGGACACAGAGAGCACAGAGGGTTCCGTACCCTGGCCAATATCCCTTTTCAGCGCAAAGACGCAAAGATCGCAAAGAATTTTCAGAAAAGACAAATCAAGGGTGCCCCATGTCTCGATTCTGAGACATGGGTTCGCAGGAGAAACGCGTCACGAAGGGTTGTACCGTCCCACCCAAGCGGAGCTTGGATGGGACACCCGTTTCCGGTCCACCCCACAGTTCCCAAATCGCGACCAAAGGGAGCGGGGGCCGAAGGCAAAAAGCCGCGCGGGTAGCGCCGCGACCAAAGGGAGCGGAGGCCGAAGGCCGCTTCGCCCTGCGCGCAGCAGCGCGAAGCGGCTACTTTACGCGCTCGGCCAGCACTGCCGCCGGCACCAGGCTCGGCCGGCCGGCCGACTCATACGACTTGTAGACCGTGATGTGGAAGCACGACTGGTAGAACTCCTCCTCCACATCGATCTTCCCTGCCTCTTCGAGCGGATACAGGTAGGCCCGCATCCACGAGACCTCCGAGGTCGAAAGCCCCTTCTTGGCAATGTCGATGGTCGCGCCCGTCAGATGCGGCGAAGCAATGTCTCCATCCGCCGGCGCCGCGTTGCCGTTCACCTCCATCAGGTGCCGCTGATACTCCACCGTGCGCACTGCCGAGTTCACCTGCAGGCTGCGATGGAAACGCGCCGCATGCGCCCGCGCCAGATCGGTAAGAAATCGCGCCGTCCAGGGACGGCAGTAGCGGCGATTCTCCGGCAGTCCCTCGTTGATGCGCAGGTTCATGCTCACCGGTACGGCCACCAGCGCACGATCGGCCAGCAGCTGGTCCAGCTCGGCATCGTCCTCGATGCGTGTCAGCCCGTCGGCCTGGGTGCGCTCGTTCTGCCGCACCAGCGAGGCACGCGAGCCGACCAGCGCGGGCAGAATCGCCCAATGATCCAGCGGCGCCGCCGGAATCATGGCATCGGCGACCTCGGTCTTGGCCGGAACCATCCGTGCCGGCCGCCGATGGGCGGCAATCAGCGCGGCACGACGACGCGCCCTGCGCCCCAGCCGGCCGCTTACCGGCTCAGCAACAGGCTCGGCCACGGCCGCGTGCGAACCACGGTGCCGCGCCGCAGGAGCAGTCGAAGCCGCTTGCTCGCTCGCGCTTGCGGTCTTATGCGCAGCCCTGTTCTTCGTCATTCTGGATTTCGTCGTTCCGGCTGTCGCCTTCACCGGGGCGGAGGCGGCCGTCTTCCGGGCATGGGAAGACCGCCCGTGGGCCGTGCCCTTACGCGCCGTGGTGGCAAAAACAGGGATGGTGAGTCCGCTGCACAGCAACAGGATCAGCGAGACCCGGCAGAAAAACCGCATGAGGCAATACCGCAAGAAGGCTCGCGGCGAATCGATCAGAGCATCCTCAGGCTATCGAAGCCCGGCGGCCCCGCAAAGTAGCCATCCGGGTTCCTCCCCCGAAAGTGGGACTGGCCCGGACCTGATCCAACGGTCAGAACCTGCCGGAAACCTGTGTTCCATCCTCGAGCTGCGGCATATGAGCCTGATCCACGACGAGCACGGCCAGCGGCCGCATCTCGTGCTTCACCCTCACACCGAAGGCCTCGTAGAGCGCCTGTTCGAAGGTCTTTGCGTCCGGATCATCACTCGTTTCTCCCGGCGGCGTCCACTTCAGATCGAAGTCGTAGGAGCCCTGGAGACCTGTGTCATCCTCCACCTTCTCCTGCAGAGCCCATCCCGCTTCGTGGACGACTACCTGAAAGGAAACACCCTTGCCGGTCACGGAGCCATGGCCTTCCCGCCATCTGCCATCCTTGACCGCCAGCGTGGAGACCGGCGGGGCAGCGTGCTTCGGATCGCGGTAGAGAACGGCAGTCTTGTGCTCTCCAACCCGGCAATGCAGCCGCACGCCGAACTGATCCGCAAGCAGCGTCTGCAGACGTTTGGCCTCGTTGGGATCGACCCTGGGAACCGGTCCACCGCCGGGAGCAGCCAGCGTCTTTGCCCGGATATCGAACCGCTTCTGCCGCAGCCCCGGCGGAATGCCTTCGACCTGGTAGGAATCGACGCCGTAAGCCTCCTCGATCAAGGTGGAGAGCGTCACTCCCTCCACCTCCCACTTGCCATAGTCATTGGCCTTGAACAGCACCCGGTCCCGCGAAGGATCGCCGGGCCGGATCACTGCCACGTCAAAGGCCAACGTATTGTCAGGGGTCAGAGAAAACGCGCCGCAGGGGCCGGAACCCTGAGCGACCGCCGAAGCTTGCGCCCATGAGGATGCCGCGCAGCAGAGAAGAAATACAAAAATGGCGGAAAGAACACGAGAGCCGGAAGTCCGCATGGCACACTTCCGATCTTCGGCAGGCGGGAACCTGAGTGGACGCATGTTGTACCGACGCATGCCTCTCTTTCCGCGCTCCCGGCTATACCCTGTCCCCCGCACCGTCGCTTTACTTTCCTGCATTCTCCTCGCGTTCCATCGCCAGGTCGAAGGTCTGGCGCTTCGGCGGCAGGGGGTGCAGCTTATAGAGGATCAGCCGGTTGCGGTCCGGATCGTCGAAGGCCGCGAACGACGCCACCTGCTCGAGCGAATACTGCGTGCTCAGGTCCTGCAGCGTTCCCGGATCGATCTCGTTCCACGCCGCATACCATCCCGGCCGGTAGGCATGGATGCGCATCGGCAGATCATACGTTCCATAGTCGTCGCAGATCGCCGGAAGATGCGTGATCAGCGTAATGTCATCGCCGGAGATCGAGAGCAGCAGCCGGTTCCCGTTCGGGTGCGCGTTGATATACGCCGTCACCCCTTCGGCCGCATGCAGAAAGGTGTATTGCGGATGCCGCGCCCAGCCGGCAATCTGCCACGCCTCGCAGGCAGAGCCCGTCACGAGGGTAAGCATCGCCACCGCAACCAGTCCGCGCCGCAGCACCGCCGAACGCTCCAGGTCAGGGAAAGAAGCGGGCGCCCCATCCAGGCCCGGTGTTGGCTTGGGTGGGATGGCACGAACCCACGTGCGCGAAGCAGCTAACGCTGCGACGGCCAGTCCCGCAAGCATCGCCAGAGGAAAGGCGATCACCTGGTAGTAGCGCGGCTGCATGTTGTTATGCCAGCCGATGAAGAAGAGGTATCCGGCTACGGCCAGCCACGCGGCCTGCACTAGCCGGCTGCGCCAAAAGCCGCGCGCCAGGACCGCCGTCGCCACAGCCAGCACCAGCAGCAGCACGCACAGCCAGCTGCTGATCCACAGCGCGCCATGCACCGCATACCAGAAGGCCGCCACCCAGCCCAGCACCGAGTGCGGCTGCTCCCACTGGTTGGCCGCAAACAGATAGTGATAGTCGTAGCTGTAGCGCGGCTTCACGAACAGCCCGTAATAGAGCGCCCACGGCACAGCCGCCGCCACGCCCACCATCGCCGTCCTCCGCGCGCTGTCCTTCAGCCGCCCGTCCCACAGCAGCCACACCACCGAGGGCACCAGGAAGATCGCCGTCGTCTTGGTCAGGATCATCAGGCACAGTGCAAAACCCATGCCTACCGCGCATACCGCCTGCGCGGCGATACTCTCTGCCCGCCGCAGCGCCAGCCCCAGCCACCATGCCAGCAGCAGAAACAGCACCAGCAGCGGCTCAAGGATCGCCAGCCGGCTAAAGGCATAGAGAAACGCGCTCGAGGCCAGCACCGTCACCGCCAGCATGGCTGAGGCAGAGGAGATCGGCCGCGCCACACCCCATGTGCGCGTTTCCGCACGCACCAGCGCATAGACCAGCCACAGGTTCCCGGCAAAGGCCGCCAGCACGATCAGCCGCGCCGCCACCAGGCTTACGCCCGTAAAGCGGAAGACCCCCCACTCCAGCACCGGCAGCACCGGCAGCGCCACGCTGGGATTGAAGTCTCCATGCACATACCAGTGCCCCAGCACCGCGTGCTCGATCGCAGCCTTCCCGTACCAGCCCTCATCGGTGTACTTGGCGTAATCCATCCAGGGCGAGAAGTTCGGGAAATCCGCCCGCAGGTGCACGGCATGCAGGGCGAGCAGTGCCGCCACGGCCGCCAGCCACAGCCCCCAGATCAGCGTGGTCAGCCAGCTCCGCTCGATATGTTGCAACCAGTTCGGCTCAGCGTTTTTCTGCTCGATCAATCCGTAGCCCTTCCCGCCAGCACCGCATGAAATACACAACAGGAACCACCAGAACCTCGCGCTCCAGGCTGATCCGGACACGAGTCTTCCCGTCAAAAACCCTGCACACCATCAATGTTTCTTAAAAAATGAACGGCTACTGCTGCGAAGGCCCGGCCACAACGCCCGCTGGTGCCTCACCGGTCTTTCGCTCTGAGACGAATGACCCGGGCACAAAGCCTGCTTTGTCTATCATAACCGGCCCGCGGCTGCACCCAGCAGCGGGACTGGCCGTCCAGGCGATCCGCTTCGCGCGGCGCTCCCTATGGTCGCGATCCGGCATGGCTGGTTTCGCGACCAACGAGAGCGGAGGCCGGAGGCGATTCGACCCGGACCCTGGGTTTGTTTATGCTCTAAACGCGGCCTCAGGCCGTCTTCGGGCCGCGAAGCAAAACAGGTATGCAAGCGGGTTCCAGCATTTGCCCCGGTCCCCGCATCCAACTCACCGGCAATCACCCCAGAGCAGAACCCTCAAAAACGAAGGAGAGCAGTTATGGAGCGCACCGCGAGCGCCGTTTGGAACGGCGGACTGAAGGACGGAAAGGGCGTCATTTCGACGCAGAGCGGAGTCCTCAAGGAGACTCAGTATTCGTTCGGCACCCGTTTTGAGAACGGCATCGGCACCAATCCCGAAGAGCTCATCGCCGCCGCTCATGCCGGCTGCTTCACCATGGCCCTGAGCGCCCAGCTCGGCCAGGCCAACCTCACCCCCGAGTCGCTCGAAACCACCGCGCACGTCAAGTTCGAGAAGACCGACGCCGGTTTCACCATCACCCACATCACGCTCGTGACCCGCGCCAAGGTCCCCGGCGCCTCCGAGGCAGCCTTCGAGACCGCAGCCAGCAACGCCAAGGCCGGCTGCCCCATCTCGCGCCTCTTCCACGGCAACACCGAGATCACCCTCGACGCCCAGCTGGTCTAACTGCTGCGCGCAGGGCGATCCACCTTCGGCCTCCGCTCCCGCTGGTCGCGACCAGCGGGAGCGGGGGGCCGAAGGAATTGGCGTGTGCTTGAACGCATCGCCGCGGCCCTAGATATCAAACTTTCCACCTTCTTTGTGAACTTTTAGAGTTTCGGCTTAAACGGCAAAACCACGGATTCACCCCAATAAGATCAGTCACAATAACGGAAGCCGACAAGATAAGCTGTGTTTGTGTGGAGTAAAAAGGTATCCAACTCTGTTTGGATATGGCACTTGCACAGCCATTTGGTAGGGCAGTTTTATCTTCAATATTTGAGAAGAATCATCGAGGTTGAATTTAGCAATAGGCTTTCGCATTTCTTTTGGGAAGTAAGCCATTGGGATTTTCCCTAATTCCGTAATCGCGGCATCCCATTGAAGATGATCCGCGACTTTTGTCTTCGGAAGGGATATACCCTTTGCCGAAAGTACTTTTTGGACAGCGTTGATGAGTTTATCTGAGCCACGGTACACATTCGCCATATGCCAAGTTAGATCCCGAGCGAAAGAAAAGGCTCCCTGGTCAGGATGAACTTCTGGAGAAGGTCCTAATATCCCATTTGTATCTGGCTCCTCAAGGCAATAGCCAAGATGGACATCCCTTCCGAACCACGCGGCTACTACTCTAAGGAAGCACTGCTGATGTTTGAGTTTATTAGCTATCCGCAGTGTGCTCTTGTAATCTCGTATCGCCTCTTGAAATGATTTTGCTCCTGGCAATTTATTGTCGAGGACATATTGTTCTGTAAATTCACTCGATTTGCTTGCCAATTTCGGATCGATCAGCGTCTTAAGAATCAGCCACAATTCATCTAAATATTCCTGCATCGTTCTAAGGAAATGAACTTGGTAATCAAGGAGTTGGCTGACATCCAAAGCAGCATCTTTATCACGGCGAAGATTGTCCGTTTCCAGAAAATACTCTTTTGTTACTGAACAGAATGCTCTAGCGATTTTTTCAAGCGAGCGGTTGTAAATTGCTGAAGGATGAAGTTGGCAATGCTCCCTATAGAACAAAACGTCTTCCGGAATATTGTCCAGATAATTGACTGCAGGAGGTGCGAGAGTGCCGTCAGTTGAACGATCTCGAACGATAAGAGTCATGTAAATTAAACTGGCGTGCACTTGCCTAGTAACGGCTCTAGAGTATTCCTTAATGCACTTAAATTGAATAGTTTCAGCGCTGAAACTATTGCAGCGCATTTATTTGTCCTGAGAAGATAGCTGCAAAGAGTTTTCAGAAAAGACAAATCAAAGATGCCCATGTCTCGACTCTGAGACATGGATTCGCAGAACGATTGAAATAAAAACTCACCACCGCAATGTCATCCCGACCGGAGCGAGTCCAAGGCGAACCAGTGGAAGGACTTGCGGTTTTGTTTTGCTGCGCAACACGCCAGCCCGCGACCAACGGGAGCGGGGGGCCGAAGGCGAAAGGCCTGGACGGCCAGTCCCTAGTTTTCCAGCGAAGGCTCTTCCGCGCTGTCCACCACCAGAACCTTCACCGGTCCGTGGGTGGGCTTCAGTTCCAGCCCCAGTGACTCTTTCACTACCGTAAATATGTCAGGCCGGATGTCCTCCGATGGAGAGGGGTCCGGCTTTCCGCGCAGCGGAGCCCATTTCAGCGTTACGTCGTATCTTCCCGTCAGCCCGGTCTTATCCACCACCGGCTTCTCCAGCGCGAACGCAAACGTCTTCGCCAGGTCTCCGGAGCTCTGCATCTCGGCATCCATCCCGTCCCAGTTCAATCCGCTCGAGGGATGCTTCGCGGTGCTCTCTTTCAGACGGCTGCCGCCCTTGGCCACCACCAGCTCATACTCCGGCTTGTCGCGCGTCTCCCAATGCGTCTTCAGGTGAAAGCGGTCCTCGAGCACCGCAACGAACATCGCCCGCCGCTGATCCTCCGTCAACGCCTTGATCTGGTCCGGCGTCGCATCGAGAATCTTCCCCTGCACATCGAAGTGCTTGCTCTGTCCCCACTTCGGCGCGCCTTCGATCAAGTATTCGTGAAGATCGAAAGCTACCGTCAGCATGGTCATCAGCGATGAGTTCTCGACCTTCAGCATGTCGCCGGAATCAGAATCAATCAGCGTGATGGGCTCTGTCGATTTGCTTTCCTTGACCGTCACCACGTCGTACCTGAGCGGCGCGGCCTCCTGGGCTACACCCGACACCAACGACAGACAACCCAGCAGCGAAACAAGCAGAATACGCATGCATCTCCCTCCAGGCCGTATCCACACAGAGAGGCGTTGAAAATAAAACTTACCACTGCGCTGTCATCCCGGCCGAAGCGATGACAACGATTTGGCTGAGCTATAAGTCGACACGACCTAAGTCGCATCCCCATAGAGCCATTCCACAAATTGTCATTTCGACCGGAGCAGGACAGTTCTATCGTCCTGCGGAGTGGAGAAAACTGCAGGTTCCTCCGCTGCGTTCGCCTTACGGCTCACTCCGGTCGGAATGACAATGCGCAATACAAGTCGCTTATTTTCAGCCTGGATATATGGGGACACGACCTAGTCTGTAACCGGCATCTCCGCGCCATCCACCACCAGCACCTGCACCGGTCCGCGCGAAGGCTTCAGCTCGAGGCCCAGCGTTTCCTTCACTGCGGTGAAGATGTCCGGCGCCGCGTCCTCATCCTGAGCAGCATCCGGGCCGCTCTTCGACGTCATGGGAGCCCACTTCAGATCCACATCGTACTTTCCCATGAGCCCGGTCCTGTCCACGACCGGCTCCTGCAGCGCATCGGCAAACGCCTCTGCCAGCTCCGCGGCGCTTTGCTGCTTGGCATTCAGGGTATTCGGGCTCAGCATTCTGGAGTGTTGCTGCCCCGAGCCTTCCTTCATCTTGCTGCCGCCCTTGGCCAGCACCAGCTCGTACTCGGGCTTCTCGCGCGTCTCCCAGTGTGTCTTCAGATGGAAGCGATCCACGAGCACCGCCGCGAACATCGCCCGCCGCTGCTCAATCGTCAGCGCCTTGATCTGGTCCGGCGTCGCGTCCAGGATCTTCGCCTGAACATCGAAGTGCTGGTTTTCGCCCCACTTCGGCACGCCTTCGATCAGGTACGGATGGAGGCCGTAGGCCGCCGACAACATGATCTGCAGAGTCCCGTTCTCGACGTTCAGCATGTCACTGCCCGTAAAGCGGAGCATGGTCATGCCCGAAGCCGATTTGTTTTCCTTGACCGTGGCGACATCGTATTTGAGCGGCGCAGCCTCCTGGGCCACACCCGATGCCAACGACAGACAACTCACCAGCGCAACCAGAAGAACCCGCATCCGTGCACCTCAGCCCTTTGACTGAGGAGCATAAGCGAACGCACTGCCGTCGCAGGAAAAAATTCACTTCTCCCACTATCGGATCGCGACCAAAGGGAGCGCCACGCGAAGCGATTCGCCGGACGCGCAGTCCCCTGCGCGCAGCAGCCGGGTGGCCCATGCAAGCCCGAAGTTGGCTTGCGTGGGGAAGAACAAAGGCGATTCACCACAGAGGACACAGAGAGCACAGAGGGAGTCGTGCGTCTGCACGCATCCCTTTCGCGCCAGGACGCAAAGCACGCCAAGTTCCGCAAAGACTTTTCAGAAGAACGACCCGGGTGCCCCATGTCTCGCTTCTGAGACATGGGTTCGCAGGATAAACGCGTCACGAAGGTTCGTACCGTCCCACCCAAGCGGAGCTTGGATGGGGCACCCCTTTCCGATCCACCCCACAGATCCCAAATCGCGACCAAAGGGAGCGGAGGCCGAAGGCGATTCGCCCTGCGCGAAGCAGCTAGCTGTTGTGCTGGATATATTCCCTGAGATTGCGGTTCACGCGCGCCGCCTGCTGGACTCCGTCATCGAGCAGCTTGCGCCAATGCTGCCCCTGTTCTCCGAGTTCGAGTGTTCCCAGCAGGTAGCTGGTCTGCAGGATGATCTCCAGGGCGTTGCTGAGATCGTGGGCATAGGCCCGAATCTGTTGTGCCTGTTCCAGGGGAATCGGCGGAAGATCGGCTGGCTGACTCATACGCGGAACTCACTCCATAAGAGGTTGCAGCCGGAACGAACCGGGACCGGTCCGGCGGCGAGGGCCATTTTGTTTTCTTTCTTCTACGATGCGTCGACCCTGTCCCGCGCCGTATCCGGAGCGCTTCCGGCTGCAAGTCACGCCGGTTTGACATCCTCTTCCTCGTCTGTAACACTAAGAATCACTGCCAGTCCAGTAAGTCGCAACGCTGGATACCACATGCGTGCCGAAGTGGCGGAATTGGCAGACGCGCATGGTTCAGGTCCATGTACTCGCAAGGGTGTGGAGGTTCGAGTCCTCTCTTCGGCACCAATACGCTTTGTCTTCTTCGGAAGACAAGCACAGCAGTCACCAATGATTCGCACACAGCCCGCCTAGAAAGCGGGTCTTCGTGTTTCTGGACGCCTCTCGATCTCCAGCGTCACCTCTCCGGCAAGACACCTGGACGCGCCCAACATACGACGTTACACTGCTTCCGCTGTCATCCTGCCGTTGAGAACTCGACCATGCGCCTGCTCGCTGCCGCTGTTTTCACCCTCGCCTCGGCCCTGGCCGCGCACGCACAGGACATCCTGCTCCCTCAGCCCGGCAAACCGCTGCCGCAATTCGCCGTGGCCACCATCAAGCCCGCGTCGGTCCGGTATATCGGCCTGCTCACCTACCCAGGCGGCCGGATTGAAGGAGGACAGTGCTGGCTCACCTATCTCATCTCCGAGGCCTTCCATATTCCCATAGTCCGCGTCACGGGCGGCCCGGACTGGGTGAAGCAATCGAGGTTCGACATCACCGCCGTGCCGCCCGATGACTCTTCCGCACGCCAGTACACACCTCCGGGCATCACCCATCCATTAATCGATGAGCAGCGGCTTATGCTGCAGGCGCTGCTCCGCGACCGCTTCGGCCTCAAGTACCACCTGGAAAAGACCGAGCAGCCCGTCTACTTCCTCGAACGCAACGGCAAGCCGCTGAAACTCGATACCCCGAAACATCCGGAATGGCCGCCACGCACCATTGTCATGGTCTATTCCGACGGCAAGGGGAACGGCGAGATCGTGGGGCAAAACACAACCATGCCCTATACCGCCCAGCAGCTCAGCGAAACACTCCAGCGCCCGGTCATCGACCAGACCGGCATCACCGGCTCGTACGACTTCCATGTCGATGCGCCCGACGAAGCCAATGCCGACCAGACCAACGCCGTCCTCGAGGGCCTGCCGCAGCTGGGACTCAGGCTCCGCGCCGGCAAGGCACCGGTCGACACCATCGTGATCGACGCCGTAACCCAGCCCACCCCGAACTGAGCCGGGCGTCTACATCTTTTCGACCTTGCGCCGTCTGCGCACCATCTCCAGAAAGGATTTGAGCGCCGGGCGCTCCATCTTCGGCGACCAGGCCACGACCATGTCGATCACCGCACCCTTGTCGGCCAGCGGCACCCACACGATGTCCTCACTGCCCAGAATGCGCGAGCCCTGCGGCAGGATCGCCACCCCTTCGCCTGCCTCCACCAGCGCAATCACTCCCGAAGAGACGCTGCCCGTCGCTCCCAGCTTCGGAGAAAATCCCGCCTCCGTGCACAGCGTAATCACCTTGTCGAAGACCGCCGGCGAATACCGCCGGTCGTTCAGGATGAAGGTCTCCCCGGCCAGCTCCCGCATGAAGACCGAGGGCTGCCGCGCCAGCGGATGCGTCCGCAGCAGCACCGCGTAGAACGGCTCGGTGCGCAGCGGCTCCGAACGCAGCTGCGAGGCGTGCACCGCCGGCAGCGTGCGCGTGAAACTCACGTCGATCGTCCCCGCCTGCAGCGCCTGGTACTGCATGCCCGGCGCCATCTCCACCAGCGATACCTGGATGCCCGGATAGATGCGGCGGAACTCGCGGATAATCGCCGAAAAGAACGGCCCCATGCCACCAACGAAAAATCCGACCGTCAGCTTGCCAACCTCGCCCCGCTGCGTGCGCTGCACATTCTCCACCGCACGGGTCGCCTGCTCCATCACCGCCCGCGCGTCTTCCAGAAACTGCTCGCCCTGGTAGGTGAGCTGAATTCGACGGTTCTGACGATCAAACAACGGAACGCCCAGCTCCGTCTCCAGGTCGCGAATCTGCTCGCTGATAGCCGATTGAGCCACGTGCAGCAGCTTCGCCGCGCGTCCGAATCCGCCCGTCTCCGCAACCGTGATGAAGTAGCGCAGATGTCTAAGCTCCATTAAAGACAGTTTACGTGATAAACAATCGTTTATTCCGATAGGTGCCAACGGAATAAAGAACGAATCCCCACGTCCGAAACTGGGTCAAAATAGGTGCAGCGGTTTTTCCGATTGAGTGCCTAGAGCATTTCTCCTGAGGTTGTCGCGTGAGGCGAGAGCGCAAGTGCCGTTTTCTCTCAAGAAAGACGGCATGGCACGCCCGCTGGAGACACTACGGTGTCAGGAGAAATGCTTTAACCCAGAGCCTGTCACCCGGAGGCCTCCCCTAAGTGTGGATCGTTAAATTAGCGCTGGACCGTCCCTATACCTTCATCATCCTGGCCCTGCTCATCCTGATCATGGCGCCCGTGGTGATCCTGCGGACGCCCACCGATATCTTCCCGAACATCAACATCCCCGTGGTCTCCGTCGCCTGGCAGTACACCGGCCTCGACCCCGAGCAGATGGAAGGCCGCCTGGTCGCGCCCTATGAAAAGGCGCTCACCACGCTGGTCGACAACATCGAGCACACCGAATCCACCAGCTACAACGGCGTCGCCACCATCAAAATCTACCTGCAGCCCGGCGCCAGCCTCGACACCGCAAACGCGCAGGTTACCGCCGCCTCGCAGTACATGCTCCGCCAGCTGCCTCCCGGAACCCTGCCGCCCGAGATCATCAACTTCTCCGCTTCGAGCGTGCCCATCATCCAGATCGGCATCTCCGGCCAGGGCCTCAACGAGCAGCAGCTCAACGACTACGCCCAGAACTTCATCCGTCCCGCGCTGGTCACCATCCCCGGCGCCGTCATTCCCCAGGTCTACGGCGGCAAGCAGGCGCAGATCACCGTCAGCATGGACCAGGAGAAGATGCAGTCCAAGGGCGTCTCGCCCGGCGACGTGCTGACGGCCATGCAGAACGGCAGCGTCGTGCTGCCCTCCGGCACCGCCAAGATCGGCCCGCTCGAGTACGACGTCCGCTCCAACGCCGCGCCCCGCACCATCCCCGAGCTCGACATGCTGCCCATCAAGCAGGTGAACGGCGCGATGGTCTACCTGCGCGATGTAGCCACCGTCAGCGACGGCGCCGCCTTCCAGACCAACATCGTCCGCCAGGATGGCCGCCGTGGCGTGCTCATCAGCATCCTCAAGGGCGGCAGCGCCTCGACGCTCTCGGTCGTCTCCGGCATCCGCGGCCTCCTGCCGCGCGTCTCGCAGCTCGTGCCGCCCGCGGTCAAGATGACTCCGATCGCCGACCAGAGCGTCTTCGTCCGCTCGGCCGTACAGGGCGTCATCCGTGAGGCGATCATCGCCGCGGCCCTGACCGGCCTGATGATCCTGCTCTTTCTCGGCAGCTGGCGCTCGACCGTCATCATCGCCGTCTCCATCCCGCTCTCGATTCTCACCTCGGTCATCGTGCTCAGCATGATCGGCGAGACCATCAACACCATGACCCTCGGCGGCCTCGCGCTGGCCGTCGGCATCCTGGTCGACGACGCCACCGTCACCATCGAGAACATCGAGCGCTTCCTCGAGAACGGCTACGAGATGCGCGAGGCCATCCTCGACGGCGCCGCGCAGATCGCGGTTCCCGCGCTGGTTTCCACGCTCTGCATCTGCATCGTCTTCCTGCCCATGTTCTTCCTGACTGGCGTCTCGAAGTACCTCTTCGCGCCGCTGGCCGAGGCCGTCATCTTCGCCATGATCGCCTCCTATATCCTGTCGCGAACCCTGGTGCCGACCCTGGCCATGTACCTGCTGCGCCACAAGCACACCGGTCCCACGCGCAATCCGTTCACGCTCTTCCAGCGCGGCTTCGAGCGCCAGTTCGAGAAGGTCCGCTCCGGCTATGAGACGCTGCTTACCCGTCTCGTCTTCCTGCGCAAGGCCTTCATCCCCGTCTTCCTGCTCTGCTGCTGCTGCGCCTTCCTGCTGCTGCCCTTCCTCGGCCGGGACTTCTTCCCCTCCACCGACTCGGGCGAGTTCATCCTGCACATGCGCGGCCGCACCGGCCTGCGTATCGAAGAGACCGCGCGCCTCGCCGACCAGGTCGAAGACGCCATTCACAAGACCATCCCCGCGAACGAGGTCAACAACATCCTCGATAACATCGGCCTGCCTTACAGCCCGATGAACACCATGCACATGACCAACGGCGGCATCGGCGCAGCCGACGCCGACATCCTTGTCTCGCTGAACGAGGACCACCACCCCACCGCCGATTACATCCGCAGGCTGCGCGAGAGCCTGCCGCGTGATTTCCCCGGCACCACGTTCTACTTCCTGCCCGCCGACATCACCACGCAGATCCTCAACTTCGGCCTGCCCGCGCCCATCGATATCCAGATCCAGAGCAGCGATCTCGAATCGAGCACCAAGGTGGCCACGGCCATGATGGAAAAACTGCGCCAGGTTCCGGGCCTTGTCGACCTGCGCATCCAGCAGCCGCTCGACTATCCCACGCTCGATGTGGACGTGGACCGCACCAAGGCCGGCCAGGGCGGCTACACCGCGCGCGATGTGGCGCAGAGCATGCTCAACTCGCTCAGCGGCAGCTTCCAGATCACGCCCATGTTCTTCCTCAACTACAAGAACGGCGTGAACTACAACCTCGTCGCGCAAACCCCGCAGTACCGCATGGATTCACTGCAGGATCTGCAGAATATTCCCATCAATTCCGCCAACGGCGGCCCCGCGCGCCCCACACCGGAAACGCTCAACGATCTCTCCGGCATCCATCGCGGCCATGAAGACGCCGTGGTCTCCGAGTACAACATCCGCCGCGTCGTCGACATCTACGGCGCGGTGCAGGATCGCGACCTCGGAGCCGTCGGCAAGCAGGTGCAGGCCATCGTCGACGAGCAGTCGAAGACCGTGCCCCGCGGCATGTTCCTCAGCCTGCGCGGACAGGTCAACACCATGCGCAGCTCTTACATCTCGCTGCTTGGCGGACTGGTCTTCTCCATCCTGCTGGTCTACATGCTGATCGTGGTCAACTTCCAGTCGTGGCTCGATCCGTTCATCATCATCACGGCGCTGCCCGCCGCGCTGGCCGGCATCGTGCTCTTCCTCTTCTTCACCCACACCACGCTGAGCGTGCCCGCGCTGATGGGCGCCATCATGTGCATGGGCGTGGCCACGGCCAACTCCATCCTGGTGGTCTCCTTCGCCAAGATGCGACTGGCCGAGCACCATGACCCCATCCTCGCCGCCATCGAATCCGGCGCCACCCGCTTCCGCCCCGTCTGCATGACGGCCCTGGCCATGATTATCGGCATGGTGCCCATGGCGCTCGGCCTCGGCGACGGCGGTGAGCAGAATGCGCCGCTCGGACGCGCCGTCATCGGCGGCCTCATGTGCGCCACCGTCGCCACGCTCATCTTCGTGCCTGCCGTCTTCGCCCTGCTCCACGGACGCGAAAAAGGATCGGCCCCGGCCGAAGAGAAGCACAACGCACTGCACCCGCAGCACGCCTAGAGCAGGGATCATGACCATGGAACATTCCTCAGAAAGCAGGCCCAGAAGCCCGATGCCCGATCAGAACGAAGGAATCCGCGACGCGAGGGAAAGCACGCCCTCCGCAGAGTTCACGGCCCCGGTCCATCACGCTCCCCGACCGGCTCCCGAAGAGCCCACCGTGATCGTCGATCCGGACCGCCGCCTTTCCCCGGCCTTTCTCATCGGCCTGGGCGTGGTCGCTCTCATCATCGTGGTCGCGATCGTCTTCGGTATCCGCTCGCGTGCCCACGATGCCTCCGAGCTGACCCACGTCACGCACGAAGACGCCATCGAAGCCGTCGATGTCACCACCGCATCGCGCGGCGCCAAGGCGCTCGAAATCGTGCTGCCCGTCAATACCCAGGCCTACATCGATACCGGCATCTACGCCCGCACCAACGGCTACCTGAAGAAGTGGTACCACGACATCGGCTCGCACGTGCAGCAGGGCGAGCTGCTGGCCGATATCGAGACCCCCGAGCTCGATCAGCAGGTCCAGCAGGCCAGGTCCGACCTGGCCACCGCGCAGGCGAATCTCGAGATCGCGCAGATCACCGCCGAGCGCTGGAAGAAGCTGCTGGCCAAAAATGCCGTCTCCCGCCAGGAGGCCGACCAGGCCACCAGCGATTACGCCGCCAAGCAGTCGGCGCTCGCCTCCGCCCAGGCCAACCTCGGCCGCCTGCAGCAGCTGCAGGGCTTTGAGAAGGTCTACGCGCCCTTCACCGGCGTCATCACCGCGCGCAACATCGACATCGGCTCGCTCATCCAGGCCGGCGATTCCAGCTCGCTGCGCACCGAGCTCTTCCACATGGCCGCGACCGACAGGCTGCGCATGTTCGTGCCCGTGCCCGAAGCCGATGCCCGCTTCGTGAAGAACGGCGACAAGGTGGTCATCACCTCCGACGCCGCGCCAAACCAGAAGTTCGAAGGCGCAGTCGTCCGCAACTCCGATTCGATCGACCTCACCAGCCGCACCCTGAACGTCGAAGTCGATATCGAGAACCAGGACCACAAGCTGCTCCCCGGCCAGTACGCCTTCGTACATATCCCCGTGCCTGCCGAGGACCGCTCGCTCACGCTGCCTTCGAATACGCTCCTCTTCCGCGCCGAGGGACTGCGCGTCGGCGTCGTCCGCGACGGCAAGGTCGATCTCGTTCCGGTGACCGTCGGCCACGACTACGGCGCCACCGTCGAAATCACCTCCGGCATCGACGATCAGGACCAGGTCATCCTCAATCCATCCGATTCGCTCGCGCAGGGCCAGCCGGTGCGCGTCGAAACCAAGCCGGGAGCCGGAGCATGAAGCACGTCTCCTTACTCCGCGCGGCATCGGTGATGGCCGCGGCCCTGCTGCCTCTTGCCGGCTGCACGGTCGGGCCCAACTACAAGCGTCCCGACGTGCCCACGCCGCCGGCCTTCAAGGAACAGCCGCCGGCATCTGCTGACAATGCAGCACAGTCCTCCGCTGCGCACGACACTTCCGCTCAAAATCAGGACGGGTGGAAGCCCGGCCAGCCCGCCGACAACGCCCTCAAGGGCGACTGGTGGACCATCTACAACGACTCCGAGCTGAGCACGCTCGAAGGCCAGATCGACACCGCCAACCAGACGCTCAAGGCCGCCGAAGCCAACTTCCGCGCCGCCCGCGCACAGATCGGCTACGCCCGTTCCTACGAGGCACCGACCATCGGGGTCTCGCCTTCGGTCGGCGCCGTGCGCGACTCCGCGCACCAGCCTTACTTCTCCTCGACCGAGGTCAACGACGGCGAGGGCAACTTCTCGCTGCCTTTCGATCTGAACTACGAGGTCGATCTCTGGGGACGCATCCGCCGCGGCGTCACCGCCGCCCGCGAGCAGGCGCAGGCCAACGCCGCTGACCTCGAAAGCGTCCGCCTCAGCCTCCATGCCGAGCTGGCGATGGACTACTTCGGCCTGCGCACCGACGATGCGCAGACCAAGCTCCTCGAAGACACGGTGAAGGCCTACGAGCAGGCGCTCCAGCTCACGCAGGATCGCTTCGAAGGCGGCGCCGCGCCCATGTCCGATGTGGCCCAGGCCCGCACCCAGCTCGACCAGACCAAGGTACAGCTCACCGACATCGAAGTGCAGCGCGCCCAATATGAGCACGCCATCGCCGTCCTGATCGGCAAGCCCCCGGCCGAGTTCACCCTCGACCGCACACCGCTCAACCAGCAGACCCCGCTGCTCCCGGTGATCCCGGCCACCGTGCCCGCCGAGCTCCTCGAGCGCCGCCCGGATATCGCCGCCGACGAGCGCCGCATGGCCGCGGCCAACGAGCAGATCGGCATCGCCCAGGCAGCGTTCTACCCAACGCTCTCCCTCAGCGCGCTCTTCGGCCTGCAGGGCACCTCGGCGCTCAACTGGTTCAACTGGCCTTCGCGCTTCTGGGCTGTGGGACCGACCTTCTCGCAGACGCTCTTCGACGCCGGCCGCCGCAAGTCGACGAAAGTGATGACCGAAGCGCAGTACGATGCAACGGTCGCCACCTATCGGCAGACGGTGCTGACCGCCTTCCAGCAGGTCGAAGACAATCTCGCCGCGCTGCGTGTGCTCTCGCACGAGGCCGATCAGCAGCACCAGGCCACCGAATCGGCCGAGCAGTCGCTCGATCTCTTCCAGACCCGCTACGAAGGCGGCGTCGATACCTATCTGCAGGTGGTCACCTGGCAGACCGCCGCGCTCAACAACCAGCGCAACGATCTCGCCATCATGCAGCGCCGCCTCGAAGCCAGCGTCCTGCTCATCAAGGCACTGGGCGGAGGATGGGACACCAGCAGGCTGCCCAAAATGTAACCATCACGATCACATTTTGCTCACAAACGCCGGCCCGGAACATCGGGCCGGTTTTTTTTGCGCCTCGCGCCCCACAACGAGCGGCCCCTGCAAGCCGCGCTCTCTGCGACTTGTAAGGGGAAGCACGAACCCGGGTGCCCCACGTCTCGCATTTGAGACGTGGGTTCTCCTCACTCAGACAAAACTTCAGACGAATACGTCAAATTTCCCCCATCCAACGGAAGCGAGGATGGGGCACCCATTTCCGTCTCCCCCACAGAAAACCCAAATCGCGACCAGAGGGAGCGGAGGCCGAAGGCCGCACGGTTGGCTCTGCGGCCGCTCCTCAAAGAGAGGATGCATTGGTAGCATCAGGACAGGATGGCACCCCGCATCAATCTCGACCTCGACATCTTACGGACCCTCGCAGTCGCCCATGATCGGGGCGGCCTGGCACAGGCTGCGGCTGATCTCGGACGCACACCCTCCGCGATCAGCCTGCAGATGAAGCGCCTGCAGGATGAGCTTGGCCTGCCCATCTTTCGCAAGCGCGGCCGGGGCCTTGCTCTCACGGAAGCCGGCGAGACAGCCTTGGCTTATGCGCGCCGCATACTGTCCCTGAACGATGAACTGCTGGCCACGCTGCAGGGAGCAAAGCTTGCAGGCCAGATTCGCATTGGCTGCCCGCAGGATTTCGCTTTTGTTCTGCCGCCCGTGCTGTCCCACTTCGCCAGCATTTATCCCCGCATGCAGGTCGAGCTGCATATCGAAGGCAACGCACGATTAGTGGAAGCGACCGAGAAAGGCGACCTGGATCTCGCTGTCGTTATCGGCCATGCCGACCGTGCCGGCGCACGGATGGTCGGACGAATCGGCCTGGCATGGATCGCGTCCCCGGATTTTGCACCTCCGGGCAACCAGCCAATACCGCTTGCGCTTCTCGGTCCGCAGTGCGCCTTTCGCAAGTGCGCGCTGCAGCAGCTTGAAACCGGGCAAATCCCGCATCGTATCGCCGCAGTCAGCCCAAGCCTGGATGGTCTCTGGGCAGCACTGCGCGGCAAACTCGGCATCACCGCGCGCGCCGCCATCCATCTTCCTGGCGGACTTATCGCGGGCGCCTCGCTCTTCGGGCTTCCACCCCTGGGCAGCTTCCCGGTCACCCTGCACCGCCATGCACAGGCGAGCGGCGCGGCGGAGGATCACATGGCATCCCTGCTGACCAGCTCTCTCGAGCCGATCCTGCAGCAATCCGGCCCTCCGAAACAACGCCGCATCACTCGTGAGCCCCACTCACCCGAGCGTTGAGAAGAATCAAATTGTGCAGCCCGGGACACATTGCTACAGTCGCCGCATGATGACTCGCAGTCTTGCCCTTCTCATCGCACTGCTGTGCGCTCCCCTGGCAGCCATGGCGCAGAGCTCTTCCATTGTCGGCACATGGATTCTTACAGGAGCAGACAAGGTGCTGCCCGATGGAACCACGGTTCCGGACTTCGGCAGCAATCCTCATGGTCTGATCATCTTTACAGCCGACGGCCACTACTCCGTGCAGATCTATCGCGCCGACCGCGCAAAGTTTTCATCCGCAGACAGGAATCAGGTAACGGCGGAAGAGTTCAAAAACGCCGCGCTCGGAATGAGCGTTCACTTCGGCACGTACGCCGTCGATCCAGATCGGCACACCATCACCTTCCGCATCGATCGCGCCTCCTGGCCGAACTGGGATGACACCGTTCAGGTACGCAGTTACGAAATGAAGGGGGACCAGCTTTCGTGGAAAGTACCACCGCGGCCTGACGGCTCCATCCCCGTCACAACTCTGCGGCGGGCAACCCAGGACAAATCCACAGAGGAAAGATAAGAAGCCTGAGTAAGCGCGTATGCCTGCATACCCCAGTGAGAGGAACTCAGAACTTCTCCCCATCAGGAGCCGGAGTGGAGATAGGCAGGGCTTCCATCTGGCTCCATAGATTCGCGAAACATGTGCTGACCACGGGCGCATCTGTCCAGTCGACGGATGCATGTTGCAGATGAAGAACGATGGACACAGGAATTTCATTGCCCGGCCTGCGGAATTGCATCTCCATCTCCTGATCGGACGCAGAAGGAGCAGGCGGCGAGAGCGGCCGCAGGTGCACAGTCAGGTCCGCGGACTGCGCATCGGGAGCCGCAGTCAGGTGCCCGGACGCGGTCAGGATCGACGCAATGCGGCGTTGCAGATTCGCATCCCCGGCCGATGCGGAAACGAATACAGTCTTCGCATTGGAAAACACGTCGGTAGGAGGAAAATACTTCTCCTGCACCGTGAACAGCGCAGGATCGGGTTCTGCCAGCTTTACATGCGCTGCGCTGAAGCTCTGGGTACTCCCATCCTCCAGATTCGTCGAGCGGAAGCTATAGGTAAACCCCAGATCCGATTCCCATTCGTCCTGCGTGAAATGTCTTTCTGCATCCGGCGCGCTTTCCATATGCAGTCCGAAGAGGGCCGTGCCGTCCACCTCTCTTTCTCCAAGAGAACTGCGGCGGACCATGCCTTCGGACATATCCCGTTGCGGCGTCTCGATAAATTGCTGCTGCTGTCGCGCATACCCGCGGCGAAGATCTTCGACCGTGACAGAGCGCTGCTCGGAACGATCCGCGTAGAGGTTGATGCTCAACCCGGCCATGCCTCCAAGCCATGTGCCGTTGCTTGCCTGGTGTCTTTGCGACACGAATGGGGAGATATACAGATTGCAGCCGCTCGAAGCATCGAGGATGCGGATATGCATGTTGTTGAGGCTGTCTTTCGCAACGCCCGAGGTAAAAAAGTGGGCCTGGTACACGCTCCCGCTGCTTGAGCGGGCAACCTGCGCAGTCCATGTCAGCGAGTCACTTGCATGAGCATTCAACCCCTGGAATTCGGCGGAAAACGGAGCGTTCTTGATCGTTCTGATCGCGCCTGTGTCCTGTGCAAAGCACATCGTGCCGGTGATGAGAGCCAGTGCGGCATATCCAACGTAAGGTTTCATTCCCACCTCCGCTCCAGCCTGCAAACGCACACACTGTTTCTCTGCATCGCTCAGGAAGCATGAAAAGCGCCCCGATCATACCATCGGCAATATGCTTTGCTGAATGCTGAAGCATGCCGAAGGCACGAAAAGGATGCCCCGCGTCTCGCGTCTGAGGCGCAGGAGAGCACAAACTCCAACAAGAACAAATTTCCCGCCCCACACAAGCCAATAACAAATTTGCATGAGCCACTCGAATTCTTTTGCCTGGCAGGGATGGGCGATAAACGCGCGAGAGAAAAAAGCAACGCATCAGGGCACAGCTTCACCCCAGACATACGCGTCTGCGGATACCCGGGCACGCATGCCAGGGGGTGAAGACAGGCACAATCCTCTGGACAACCTAAATCTACATATGTAGATTTATCCACGTGAAGCTACGCCGCACTCCGCAGACAGCCCTTGTCCTTCGCGAGCTCCTGCGCTCCCCGCGCGCGTGGAGCTACGGCTACGACATCAGCCGTGAGACCGGTCTCAAGTCCGGAACACTGTATCCGCTGCTCATCCGCCTCGCCGAGCAGCAGTTGCTCGAAACCAGGTGGGAAGCCGCGGAGAACGGGCGCCCGCCGCGTCACATGTATCGCCTCACCGCGAACGGTGTGCGCGCCGCGCGCGACTGGGCGGAAGACACCATGACTCTCACCGCACGCAAACCGGCATTCGGGATATGAAGCCATGAGCCTCATTCGCAACATCGCACGGCGGCTGGCAGAGTTTACGGTGCGACACGCCTCTCCCGGCTCGAAGCCATGGGCGGAGGCCATCGCCGCAGAACTCGATTGCATCGGGAACGACTGGCGCGCCCTCAACTGGGCCTGCGGCAGCCTGCGCGTGCTCGCGCACTACCGGCCGGCGCCCATCCACACCATGGAGGAGCTTGCCGCCGAGGCGGAGAAGTTCGCCTCGCGGCGCCGCGGCCAGGCCACCGATCTCCGGACCGGCAGATACCTGATCTGGGCAGCGGGCCTGATCTGGATAGCCCTGATTGTCGCGCATATCGGCCATCGCAAGGACCCCGTCGGCAGCCTCCTGATGCTTGCCACCCAGGCCACGCTCTTCTTCGCCCAGTTCCTCCACAGCCGTTACCTCTTTCTCCGCGACGAGGTCCCCGATCAGGACGACGCTCACGCCGTGATCCTCTACTACCGGCAGCAGCTGCAACGCTCTCTGCGCCTCGCCGCCCTTGACCTTCTTCCCATGCTCCTGATCCTCGCCAGCCTGGTCTACGACCTCCGGTCCAGCCTCTGGTTCATTTCCATCGTCTGCCTGACGATATCCGCCTTCGTGCTTTCCTATACCCGCCGCCGCCTCGGCAGCCGCTTCACGCTCGAGCAAATTGACGCCCTGCTCACCGAGCGCTGAGCCAGAGCACCTGCAAACTCCCCGCCGGGTGCCCCGCATCTTGCGTTTGAGGCGCAGGAGAGCACAAACTCCGACAGAAACAAATTTCTCGCCCCACACAAGCCAATAACAAATTTGCATGAGCCACCCGGTTTTCTCTTTTTATGAACAATCCCAAATCGCGACCAGAGGAAGCGGGGGCCGAAGGCGGATCGCTCTGCGCGTAGCAGCGGGGGCGGAGGCGTGAGGCGCGGAATGCCTGGACGGCCAGTCCAGCAAAGCAGGCCTATTCCCGCGTTGTCGAACCATAGGTTGTAGGCTGCGGCGCAGTCCCGCGGATCTGCTCCAGAAACGCCGTCACCTCATCCACCACCAGCTGCGGCCGCTCCTCAAAGAGATGATGCGTGCCACCCGTCACAATGATCCTCCGGCTGCGTGTTGAGAGCGACTTCAGATTCTCCTGCAGCCCGTCCCACATGCCCTGCCTTTTCTTCTCGTCTGCAGATTGAGGCTTACGCGGCAGCGTCCCAAATGGATCGTGCGAAAAGATCAGCACCGGCAGCGAGCCAAAGCTACTCCGGCGTGACGCCTCTCCGCTCGAATCGCCGAACGCGCGGAGTTCCATGGCCAGCGCCGGATAGTACATGCGGCAGCGGTCTTCGCTTTTCATCACAGGATAATCGGTGTTCTCTCCGCTTCCGTGCGATGAGCACATTCCAATCAGCCGAGGCACCCCCACAATCATCGCAAACTGCAACAACCAAGGCGGCGGACCGCCGCCCATTGTGACTCCCATCTTTCGATCCTGAAACGGCGTCGAAGCATCCACAAAGATCAGCCCTGCAACGTCCTCCGGATACTTCACGGCGTAGTCGCGGATATAGATCCCGGCAATCGAATGCCCCATCAGCACCACAGGGCCAGATATGCTCGCCGCGCCGAGCAGTCCATGCAGCGCCTCTACGATCTGGTCCGCATCCTGGGGCCCGGCCGTAGGCTCGCTCCCTCCAAATCCGGCGCGGTCATACGCACACACTCGCGTCGTCTTCGACAGCACGGGCTGCAACTGAGCCCACATCATCGAATCGTCACCAAGCCCGGAGTCGAGCACCAAGGCCGGTGAGCCTTCTCCCATGCAGTGGATGTACATCCTTGCGCCGTTCACCGCTTCGAACTCGCCCGCCGGCGGATGTTTTACCCAGAAGGCATGCATCGCAATCGCGTTGTAGGCGCTCAACGTCGCCACCGAAGACGCCAGCATCATCGCCGCCCATGCACCCACTAGGCGGATTGCCTTCTGACCACGCCTCAGAGGTCTCCTCGACACGGCAAAGGCATAGCGCAGGCCAAGCCCATCGACAATCAGCGCAAGCACCACAATCACCACCGGCATCACGACATAATCGAAATCCATCCGCCACCTCGTTCGTACAGCAGCCCTATGTAGCATTCTATCTAACAATGACGATGCGCCTGTCAAGCCTCCTTTCACAATCCCACCAGCTCGCGATTCCGATTTCGGCTCGTATGGGAGACAAATCCTACCCCCAGCCTCACAATTTCGTTACCCTGTTCACGAGCCCATGAAATTCCAAATGAAATCGATATCATCCGCGCTCCTGCTCTCCGCCTTCGCCCTCGGCGGCTGCCAGCTTCTCTCTGCCCAGGCCACTTCCCAGACCACCTACCAGGCGGCCGACACCGCGCATTCCTTCAAAGTCGAGAACGGCCAGTTCCTGCTCGACGGCAAGCCCTTCCAGATCATCTCCGGCGAGATGCACTACGCCCGCGTGCCGCGCGAGTACTGGCGCGCGCGCCTGAAGATGGCCAAGGCCATGGGCCTCAACGCCATCACCACCTACGTCTTCTGGAACGAGCACGAGCCCACGCCCGGCGTCTACGACTTCTCCGGCAACAAGGACATTGCCGAGTTCGTCCGCGAGGCGCAGCAGGAAGGCCTCTACGTCATCCTGCGCCCCGGCCCCTACGCCTGCGCCGAATGGGAGTTCGGCGGCTACCCCGCCTGGCTGCTCAAGGACCCGAGCATCAACGTCCGCTCACGCGATCCCAAGTTCCTCAATGCCGCTCGCACCTGGCTCCTGCGCCTCGGCCAGGAGGTTGCGCCGCTGCAGATCGGCAACGGCGGCCCCATCATCGAGGTTCAGGTCGAAAACGAGTATGGCTCCTACGGTGACGACCACGAGTACATGGAAGACATTCACCATGCCCTCATCGACGCCGGCTTCACCAGGGCGCAGCTCTACACCGCCGACGGCGCCGACGAGCTGACTCGCGGCTCGCTGCCCGAGCTGCCCGCCGTCATCAACTTCGGCACCGGCGAAGCCAAGGGCGAGTTCGAAAAGCTGCACAAGCTGCGCCCGCAGGGCCCCTTCATGTCCGGCGAGTACTGGGCCGGCTGGTTCGATCACTGGGGCTCGCCGCATGAGACTCGCAGTCCGCAGCAGGAAGCCGACGAAGTCGGCTGGATGCTCAAGCAGGGCTACTCCGTCAGCATGTACATGTTCCACGGCGGCACCAGCTTCGGCTGGATGAACGGCGCCAACGCCGAAGGCGCGAACTCCGACGGCAAGAACTACCAGCCCGACACCACCAGCTACGACTACGACTCCCCGCTCGACGAGAGCGGCCGCGTCACGCCGAAGTACCTGCTGCTGCGCAAGACCATCGCCGAGGCCACCGGACACGAGCCGCCGCCCATCCCCGAGGTCGCGCCCGCGCAGGCCATCCCGACCTTCCCCGTCACCGGCTCCATCTCGCTCTGGAAGACGCTGCCCAAGCCCGTGCACTCCGAGCAGCCGCTCACCATGGAGGCGCTCGACCAGGCCTACGGCTACGTCCTCTATCGCACCACGCTCGATGGTCCGGTTGCGGGCGAGCTCAATCTCGGCAAGCTGCACAGCTACGCGCAGGTCTATATCGATGGACGCCTGCTCGGCACCGTCGACCGCCGCTACGACCAGCACACCCTGCCTATCGATGTACCGGCGGGCAAGGCTCGCCTCGACATTCTCGTCGAAAATACTGCACGTGTGAACTATGGCAAGGCCATCCCCGGCGAGCGCGTAGGTTTACTTACCGGCGTGACAGTAAAAGATAGCAAGGGCGCGGTAACTCCACTTACCGGCTGGGATAACTACTCGCTGCCCATCGACTATCCAGATCATGACGCGCCGCAGAAGCTGACCTTCTCGAGCGAGCCCTGCACCGGCGTCTGCTTCTATCGCGCCAGCTTCAACGTAACGGAGCAGCGCGACACGTTCTTAGACACCAGCGCCTTCACCAAGGGACAGGTCTGGGTCAACGGACATAACTTAGGTCGCGTCTGGAACGTAGGTCCGCAGAAAGCCCTCTATCTGCCCGGACCCTGGCTGCGCAAAGGCAGGAACGAGGTCGTAGTGCTCGATCTGCAAGGCCAACCCGGAGCAAAGCTCTGGGGACTGGACCACCCCTACCTCGACGGAGCCGTCATCCGGCCCGCTGAGGCCAAGTAACTTCCAGTATCTCTACGGCCCCATTCAAGCCTGCTTTTAGCTTGAGTGGGACAGCAGAACTCTTTTCTGATCGTCAGAGAGAGAAGAAGTATCCCACGTCTCAAGAGCGAGACGTGGGGCACCCGGAATTTAGAAACCTCTTTAACTTCGACCGCACGACCTCCTCATCGGCAGATACATTGCGATGCAGTCGCTTGCGAGAGTCGTGTGAAAACATCGTGTAATCGAGTTCAACAAGAACTATGCCATTCTGCGGTAACACTATGCGGCGGCGTTCGTCGTAGCGCTTACGCTGTTCTCCACGAGAACAGCCGCTAATTGTCGGGCGTCGATCCATAATCCCAATCGATTCGAAATGCTGGCGTTCACGATATTCAATTACGAGCTGATGCTCGTGATAATAGGCATCAACCGGCAGCCTGCGGCATCGCCCATCTTTACCACAATCACCCAGAAGAAAAGGGAAAGTATGCTGGCGACGCCCGATCAAGCTAAGCACCTTATTGCACAGATCGAGAATGTAACTTTCGTCTTTCGGCATGGCCGAAATATAGCATTCGAGATTATGGACACTGTGCGGGTGGCCCATGCAAGCCAAAACCTGGCTTGAGTGGGCCCCCCCGGCAACCTAACCCTGGAAACAAGAATCAGTCGAAGTCTGTCGTCACAGACTTCCAACCGGACTGCGTGTACTTTTCCCTGGTCCATCCGTAGCAGGCCAGTATCGAGAGCGCGGTGGGATTCTGTTCGCACAGCAGCGGATCGCCGACGGTCCGGCTGCGATCGAGAAACATGTCGAACTGTTCTTGCGTGATATATCCCTTCCGCAGATACGACTCTGTTTTCTCTCGAAGACCAGGGGCGTGCTTACGAATCAAGCTTCCGTTTTCCCACGCCGATATCTCGGGATACTGGCAATAAGCGGGGTCATAATACCCCGTCCAGACAACGGTGCAGCGGTTCAAGCGGCTGTATTCCCTGCACAGCGGGTCCAGATCGGGCCAGATCAGCGAACCACCGCCATCCACCAGCAGTTCACCAATAGGCAGGGAGAGGGAAAAAAAGCGATGCCTGCTTCTAGGGATGAGAGCCAGGTTTACAGCGCTGAACTCCCCGGAAAATCTCTTGTTCTCCCGGAGCTTGATATGCGGAAATTCCCGGGCGAATATCTCGCGCCAGGTCACGTTGCCGGGCGGCAAAATCATGCACCGCGTGTCGTTGCGCGGGAAGGCCATATGGGGAAATATCGCCTCCATATCCGTCATATTTTCCATCGTTCCAATCGCTAAGCATCCTTACCAGTACCAGGCGTTATCAGCGTCCTACCCGCCATTTTAAGAAGGCATGCCCTTGCGAGAAAATGGCACGGGCGATCTAGCCGCACGCTGCAGCTTCAGAAAAGGGCCCAGGCAGGCACAATGTACCTTCCGGAATTGAGGATCAGTTGATCAATCGCAGGCGATTTTTGCAAGGCAGCGCAGCGCTCGGCGCGCTTTCCTGGGGAGATGCCACCTCTGAAGCCGCAGGCGCGCTCACCGCGCAGGATGACCGCCGGTTCTGGATAGAAACCACGACAAAGCTTGCTCAGCCGGTGCTCCAGGCACTCCAGGCAAGAAAGCTCAAATTGCTGATGCCCGTGGAGGCACCTCACGGCAATGGAGAAGATCGCCGGCAATTCACGCATCTCGAAGCGCTGGGACGGCTCTTATGCGGCATCGCTCCATGGCTCGAAACCGGTCCGCAAGACGGCCCGGAGGGTCAGCTCAGAGCACAATATGCCGAGTGGTCGCGTGCCGGAATCCAGTCGGCGACCGATCCTCAGTCGCCTGACTTCATGAACTTCCACCAGGGCGGCCAGCCTGTCGTGGACGCCGCTTTCCTCGCGCTTGCCATCGTCCGTGCTCCCCATGAGCTATGGCAAAAGCTGGATAGCACCACGCAGCGGCATGTCATCGCCGCGCTTGCCTCCACGCGCGTCATCCAGCCGCCGTACAGCAACTGGCTCTTGTTCTCTGCCATGGTTGAGGCCGCCCTGTCCTTCATGGGCGCCTGGTGGGACCCGATGAGGATCGACTATGCCGTTCGCGGCGTGGACAGTTTCTATAAGGGAGATGGGATGTATGGCGATGGACCGGATTTCCATTGCGATTACTACAACAGCTTCGTCATCCATCCCATGCTGCTGCATGTTCTGGATACGATCGGGAAATCCTCCTCGGCCTGGAACGCCTATCGGCCGCAGATGATGGAGCGTTCGCGCCGCTATGCTGCCATCCAGGAACGTCTGATTGGTCCGGAGGGCGATTTTCCCCCGATTGGGCGGTCCTTGTCTTATCGTTTCGGGGCATTCCATCTCCTGGCAGAGATGGCCCTGCGCAAAGAGCTCCCCGAGACGGTTTCTCCTGCACAGGTACGAAGCGCGCTCACAGCCGTCATGCGCCGCATGCTCCAGGCGCCGGGCATGTTCGATACACAGGGATGGCTCCAGGTCGGGTTTTACGGACATCAACCCACGATCGCCGAGCCTTATATTTCTACCGGCAGCTGTTATCTCTGCTCCGCGGCCTTGCTTCCCCTGGGACTCTCATCGAGTGATCCCTTCTGGAGCGATCCAGCCGCCCCCTGGACTTCGAAAAAAGTCTGGGCAGGAGAACCCGTCGAGGCAGATCACGCACTGCGAGAAGAGCACAGCAGGTAGGCATTTGCCGTTCCGAAACCCACGCCTTGATGCCGGGGCGTGGGGAATCAAGCTCACCGCCGGCCCCATTGCTAAAACCTCGTCGCAAAAGCCAAAAGGCCGGCACAAGCCGGCCTTTTGTATTCCCTCACGCGAAATTACAGCGCGCGGACGTTCTCAGCCTGCAGACCCTTGGGGCCCTTGGCTACCGTGAACTCAACCTGCTGGCCTTCGGCCAGCGAGCGGAAGCCATTCGACTGAATCGCGGTGTGGTGGACGAATACGTCCTCACCGTTCTGGCGGCTGATGAAACCAAAACCCTTTGCGTCGTTAAACCACTTAACAGTGCCCTGCTCCATGTGTATATACCTCGAAAATCAATGTACCGGCGAACGCAATATGGAGTTGATGCGGGCCGCGGATGACCAGGAACGCGCAAGCAGACCAATCGAATTCAACGATCTGTCAGATTCTACCAGCCCGCCCCCATTCCGCCGATACCCAAAAAATTCCAGGCGCAAAAACCTGTACCGCAACGGCACGATTCCATACCCGGAAATTGCCCGCCATCCCCAGGAAAATCGCGGCCAAAACCAGCGCCCTTCCGCGCCGGAACGTAAAGAATCGCAAGGATTTTTCAGGCAAGAAACCCGGCCAAAGCACCCCACACAAGCCAACAGCAGGCGTGTATGGGGTACATTTTTCACCACAGAGGAGACAGAGGGACTCGTGCCACTGCTGTCATGCTTTTTCAGCGCAAAGACACAAAGCTCCGCAAAGGGATTTCCCCCCTCGGACTCTTTCGCCTGGCAGGGATGGACAACAAACCCGGGCGAAAGAAGAGAACAGTATCAGGGCACGGCTTCAGCCGTGCCGTCCATGCAGCGAAGATAAGGGGGCTTCAGCCCCTGCGCGGTCTCGTCGACAGGGGCTGAAGCCCGGATCTTCTGCCTCGATAGCGGCACGGCTGAAGCCGTGCCCTGATACTTGGCTATTGCGACCAGCGGGAGCGGGGGCCGAAGGCAGAAAACCACACGAAGTGCCGACCAGAGGGAGCGGAGGCCGAAGGCGAAAGGCCTGGACGGCCAGTCCCGCTCTGCGCGCAGCAGTCACCGCCAGCCCAGGCCTGGAGCCACGTACTTCAGGATCGACTCCAGCACGTGCGCGTTGTAGGCCACGCCCAGTTGGTTGGGCACGGTCAGCAGCACGGTATCCGCCTCCGCGATGGCCTCGTCCTGTTTCAGCTGCTCCACCAGCACATCCGGCTCCCCTGCGTAGCTGCGGCCGAAGATCGCCCGCATGGTCGGCTCGATGTAGCCGACCGAATCGGCGCTCTCGGCATTGCGCCCGAAGTAGGCGCGGTCATAGTCGTTCACCAGCGCAAAGATGCTCCGGCTCACCGAAACCCGCGGCGTGCGGGTGTGCCCGGCCTCCTTCCACGCCGCGCGATAAGCGCGAATCTGCTTCGCCTGCTGCACGTGGAAGGGCTCGCCCGTCTCATCTTCTTTCAGCGTCGAGCTCTGCAGGTTCATGCCCAGCTTCGCCGCCCACACCGCCGTCGCGTTCGACGCCGCGCCCCACCAGATACGGTCGCGCAGCCCCTCGGAAAACGGCTCCAGGCGCAGCAGTCCCGGCGGATTGGGAAACATCGGCCGCGGATTCGGCTTGGCAAAGCCCTCGCCGCGCAGCAGGTCATAGAAGACCTGCGCATGCCGGCGCCCCATCTCCGCGTCCGACTCGCCTTCGCGCGGCTCATAGCCGAAATGCCGCCAGCCCTCGATCACCTGCTCCGGCGACCCGCGGCTGATGCCCAGCTGCAGCCGTCCGCCCGCAATCAGGTCCGCCGCGCCCGCGTCCTCCGCCATGTAGTGCGGATTCTCGTAGCGCATGTCGATGACGCCGGTGCCGATCTCGATCGTCTTCGTCCGCGCGCCCACCGCCGCCAGCAGAGGAAACGGCGAGGCCAGCTGCCGCGCAAAGTGATGCACCCGGAAGTAAGCGCCGTCCACGCCCAGGCGCTCGGCCTCCACGGCCAGGTCAATCGACTGCAGAAGCGTATCCGCCGCCGACTGCGTGCCCGACTGCGGGGAGGCCGTCCAATGCCCAAAGGAGAGAAAACCGATCTTTTTCATAGAAAACCAACTTTTGTTGTCTAAAAATCAGATGTCGAAAATCGCCAAAAGATGCACGGCCATCGGTTGACGAGGTCCGTCAACCACGCTGTGGCATAAGTTTTCGCAGACATGCGCACGCGTCTCCAAACCGCCATCCACTCTGCCATGTCCGTCGGCTGTTGTCGCTGCCGCTAGGGTGTATCCCCATAGAGCGATCGTAAAAGGCTGTCCTTTCGACCGGAGCAGGACAGTTTCATCGTCCTGCGGAGTGGAGAAACCTGCAGTTTTCTCCGGTACCGGCAAAAACGCAGGTCCCTCCACTGCGCTGCGCTCCGGTCGGGATGACAACCATATGGGTAAGTCCTTTAGTTTCATACCAGCTATACGGGGATACCGCCTAGAAAACACCGGGTGCCCCACGTCTCGATTCTGAGACGTGGGAAAGCACGAACCCCAATCTTCAGAGTTGTCATCTCGACCGAAGCACTCCACTTATGTTGTCATCCCGACCGGAGTGGAGGGACCTGCGGTTTTGTTTCGCCCGCAACACTCCAGCTCGCGACCAAAGGAAGCGGAGGCAGAAGGCCGCGCGGTTAGCGCCGCGACCAAAGGGAGCAGGGGCCGAAGGCGATTCGCCCTGCGCGAAGCAGCCGAAGGCGAAAGACCTGGACGGTCAGTCCAGCTTGCCGGAAGCCGCCACCTTCGCATACCAGTAGCCCGAGTCTTTGATGGTCCGCTTCTGGCTGCGAAAATCCGTGTAGATCAGCCCATAGCGCTCGGTGTATCCCTCGGCCCACTGGAAGTTATCGAGCAGCGTCCACGCGTGGTAGGCGCGCACCCGCGCTCCGTCGGCGATCGCGCGCGCCAGCTCGGCCAGCGTCTCGCGATACCACTCGATGCGCCGCCCGTCGGGCACACGGCCACCCAGCTCCGCGTCCGGCTCATCCAGATACCCGCACCCGCTCTCCGTGATCTCGATGACCGGATGGTCGTACTCACGCGAAATCTGTGTCACCAGGTCGTAGATGCCGCGCGGCCACACCTCCAGCCCAGAGTCGGTCAGCGGACCCTCGGTCGGCATCGCGGCGCGAAAGCGCGTATAAGGATCGCGCCCGCCCGGCGAGTTGTTCTCAATCTCCGTGCCGCTGAACGCGCCGCCGCTCTCAAACTTCTCCTTGCTCGCATCCGAGACCACGCGCCGCGTGTAGTAGTGGAAGCCCACCCAGTCCAGCGGCGCGTAGAGCAGCTTCTCATCGCCCGCCTTGAAGCCCATCCGCTCATACGGCGGCTCGCCCACAAAGGCCTTCGGATAGCGGCCCTTCATCGCCGCCTCCAGGAAGAAGACATTGTTCATCGCGTGGTAGCGCGCCGCAGCCGCGCGGTCGTCCTCCGAATCCGTCTTCGGATACGCCGGAGCCATCTCGTACGCGCTGCCGAAGGTCGCATGCGGCGAGGCCGCCTTCACCGCGCGATGCGCCTCGGCCTGCGCCAGGGCCAGCGTGTGCGCAGCCTTCAGAAAATCCGCAAAGCTCGTCCGGCAGGGAGGAAACGCGCCCGCCGCATAGCCCATGAACGCAATCGCCCACGGCATGTTGAACGGAGCCCACACCGTGATGCGGTCCCCGAGATGTTTCGCCAGGATGCCCGCGTAGTCCGCGAAGTAGCCCGCCAGGTCGCGGTTCGGCCAGCCGCCCTTGTCTTCGAGCGCCTGCGGCAGATCCCAGTGGTACATCGTGCACCATGGCCGGATCCCCGCCTCGAGCAGCGTGTCCACAAACCGGCTGTAGTGGTCGATGCCCCGCATGTTCGGCGCGCCCGTTCCGTCAGGCTGGATGCGCGGCCAGGCAATCGAAAAGCGCTGGCTCTTCATGTTCAACTGCTTCGCCAGCGCAATGTCCTGCGCATAGCGGTGATACTGGTCGCAGGCCACATCGCCCGTCACGCCGCCGCGCACCTTGCCCGGCGTATGCGCAAAGCGATCCCAGATCGACTCGCCCTTGCCGTCCTCGTTCCACGCGCCTTCGTTCTGATACGAAGCCGTGGCCGTGCCCCAGAGAAATCCCTCGGGAAAGCGCGCCGCACGGATCACGGAATCCGCAATCGCACCGGGGCGATCGGTAAGCAAACCGGGCAACTGTTCCGAAGCCGGCACAGCCCCGGATTGAGCCCGGGCCGCATCCTCACCGCGCGAAAGCGCCACACCCGCGACTGTAGCCAAAGAACGCACAGCAAACTGACGACGATCCATCGAGGACTCCTCACATGGGGGATGAGCCAAAACACAACGCAGCCAGCCTAACTTGTCAGGCTCAAGGCGCACCACAATGTAATGGTATACATTCCATCTCCCACAAGTGAAAACAGGAGAAATCGCATTTCATCCGCATTGTCATCCCGACCGAAGCGGAGGGACCTGCGGTTCGCTCAAAACATGCAAGAACGAGGGTGCCGACCTTTTGCTTTTAAGAGATGGAAAGGCACGAGCGCCAACGGACTCCTGCGCAGCACGCCATCTTGAATTTGCAAGAGGAAGAGCAATGCTCCCTGGGATATTACGATCGAAAGCGATGCTCTATCGCGCAGTCATCCTCGTCTTGCTGTCTTTCTTCACCCATCCTGTGCGAGCGGAGCAGTTCCCGGCGCCCGATCCGGCAGAGGCCTGCTCTCCCAGTCATCTGAAAGAATCGGTTCTTGTGAGCGGCGTTACTTTCCGCTCCTACCTGGACGATCAGTCCGGGCAGGCGTGTCTTCGCATCCTTGATGCAAACAGGATGGTCTTTCAGCGAACCAACGACAACGATGGCCACTTCGACCTGGGACAAAAAGCCAGCGACGACGGAAGCATCCAAGCAATACCGAACGGCACCGATATAACCGGCCTCGGCCGTCCGGACATGCTCGTCTCGCTATGGACCGGCGGCGCCCACTGTTGTCGCGTCGACTACGTCTTCGAGCTGAGGCCGCAGTTCAGACTCATCGCGGAGCTCGACGCGCGCGACAGCGACACCGCCCACTTTGAAGCGATAGACGGACACTACGACTACTTCGCAAGCGACTGGTCGTTCGCATACTGGCATTCGTCCTTTGCCGGCTCACCCGTAGCGCCGGTCGTGCTCACCTACAGCGAAGCCCCAGGGCAGAAAGCCGGATTCCATCTCGCCCTCGACAGAATGAAGCAGCCCGCGCCCAGCGCGGCGGAGTGGGCCGACGCACTCGCGCAGGTAAGGCAGGAGCTGAAGCGGGATAACAGCGGGATGGCGAACGAGCTGCCGGGCGTCCTCTGGAACGAAGTGCTCAACCTCATTTACAGCGGCCATCCCCGCCTCGCCTGGAAATTTCTCGAAGCAGCCGGACCCAAAGCGCAACAGGGCAACAATCCCAGCCTCGAGGACTTCTGCTCCACGCTGAAAACCAGCCCATACTGGCCGGACCTGCAACCGCTGCTGCAGAACGGGACCGGCCATCCAGGCCTGAAGTTGGCTTGTACGGGGAAATTGAGCAAGACCGGCACCGTCCCACTCGTTCCATAATCGGCCTTGAGTGGAGCACGGACTGCTCTTGTTGAGCGAAGCATGTTGGAACACGATTCTGAGACATGGGTCACAGATCAAAGAATCACGACCAAAGGGAGCGGGCCGAAGGCGAAAGACCGCGCGGTTAGCGCCGCGACCAAAGGGAGCGGGGGCCGAAGGCGAATCGCGCCACGCGCAGTGGCCGAAGGCGAATCGCCCTGCGCGAAGCAGCCTAGTCGAAGATCACCGTCTTGTTGTCGTAGTGCAGGATGCGATGCTCCAAATGCCAGCGCACCGCGCGCGAGAGCACCACGCGCTCCAGGTCGCGGCCCTTGCGGATCAGGTCCGGAATCGTATCCCCCTGCGTCACCCGCGTCACATCCTGGTCGATGATCGGCCCTTCATCGAGGTCCGCCGTCACATAGTGGCTTGTTGCGCCGATCAGCTTCACCCCGCGCGCAAATGCCGCGTGGTACGGCTTCGAGCCGATGAACGCCGGCAGAAACGAGTGATGCACATTGATGATCCGCGCCGGCCACTGCTCGACAAATTCGCTCGACAGAATCTGCATGTACCGCGCCAGCACCACCAGGTCCACGCGATGCTCGCGCAGCAGGCGCTGCTGCTCTTCCTCGACCGCGGCCTTATTGCCGCGCACCGGCAGCGTGTAAAAGGGAATCCCGTAAAAATTCGTCAGCGCCTCGCCGTCCGGATGGTTCCCGATCACCAGCGCGATCTCGCACTCCAGCTCGCCCGCCTTATGCCGCTGCAGCAGGTCCGCCAGGCAGTGCAGGTGCTGCGAAACGAACAGGCACACCCGCAGCCGCCGGTGCGACTCGGCAAGCTGCCAGCGCATGCGGTACTCGTCGGCGATGCGCGTAAAGCGCTGCTCGAAGACACGCTCGTGCAACAGGTGATCCTCGCACTCGAACTCCACCCGCATGAAGAAGCGGCCCAGCTCGGCATCCTGGTGCTGGCCGGCATGCAGAATGTTCGCGTCATACTCGGCCACAAGAAAGTTCATGATCGCCGCAACCAAACCCTTGCGGTCAGGACACTCAAGCAGAAGCACAGCTTTCGTCATAACGTTATCTGCCAACCAGTATCGCTGAAGAAGCCTTGCAGCGGTCATCTTCGTGATCGCCGCGGCAGTAAACTAAACGCATGCAGAACGGCCGCGTCCTCGCGCTCGATGTCGGCAAGGTGCGCATCGGCGTTGCTATCACCGACCCGCTTGGCTACACCGCGCAGCCGCTGATCACCCTTTGGCGCAAGACTCCCGGCGAGGACATGCGCAACCTGCTGCGCCTCATCCGCAAGCATGAAGTCACGGAGATCGTCATCGGCAACCCGCTCCATCTCTCCGGCGATGTGAGCCCCTGGGCCGCGAAGGTGCAGGCTCTCGCCGAAACGCTGCGCGAGCGCTCCGCGCTTCCCGTGCATCTGTGGGACGAGCGCCTCACCTCCGTCGCCGCGCACGAGCTTCTCGACGAGGCCGGCAGCAGTAAAGATCGCCACGAGCGCAAACACATCATCGACCAGGTCGCCGCCACGCTGATCCTCAAAGGCTGGATGGAAGCCCAACACAAGTAACCCGGGTGCCCCACATCTCGTTCTGTTCGAGATGTGGGTTCGCAGGATTTCGAAAATAACTGGAAAGATCCGGTGGCCCATACAAGCCCGGTGTTGGCTTGTGTGGGAAAGCACAAACGTTCCTGTCTCCACCGTAGGCTTTTGCTCGCGACCAACGGGAGCCGAAGGCCGCGCGGTTAGCGCCGCAAATTCTATAAACTAGAACGAGCGTGGCCACCGAACTCATCCTCCAGCAAACCCCGGACGACGCCGATTTTCTTGGCAAGCGCGAGCAGTTGGCCGCCGCGCGCGCCACCCTCGCCGAGCGCGAGTCAGAGCTGACCCAGCTGCGCACCAGGCTCAAGGCCTTCGAGAGCCGCTACCTTCGCCAGGTCGGCATCCTCTACGCCGATCTCGACGACATCGAAGCCCGCATCGCCGAGCGCGAGGTCGATCTCTATGACTCCGACTCCGCGCGCGAACGCGCCGAAGAAGCCCGCCAGCGCGCGCAGGAGACGCATGACGCCGCCTTCGGGCAGGCGCATGAACCCGAGGCCGTCGAAGCGCCGCCCAGCCTCAAAACGCTGTTTCGTGAGGTCGCGCGCCGCATCCATCCCGACTTTGCCCGCGACGACGAAGAGCAGCGCTACTTCACCCTGCTGATGGCCCGCGCCAACCACGCCTACAGCCGCGGCGACGCAGAAACCCTGCAGCGCCTGCTCGATGACCAGATCGAGATCGACGCACCCGCCAACAGCGAGCGCGCCTCGGCCGAGTTCCTCCGCGCCGCGCGCCAGCTTCAGCACGTGCGCCGCGATATCGCCATTCTCGAAGCGGAAAAACACACCCTGCTCTCGAGCGAAATCGCCCATCTTTACATCGAATCCGAAGCCGCCGAGCGCGAGCATCGTGACCTGCTCACCGAGCTCGCTACCAGCCTCCGCGAGCAGATTGCCGAAGCCCAGTATCGTCTCGACTTCACCGACCGCCAGGTCCGCGCGCAGAAAAGATAACGGCGCACATGAACGAGAACAAGCCCACAGGCATCCAGCACATCCCCGCGGCAACAGGTCTCGCGCTCGGCGGCTCGCGCTCGAGCCTCGTCGCCCGCGCCCGCCGCGACGCATCCGCTGCGGCCGCAAACCCGCACTACCAGCAGGCTGTGGCCGACTACAACGCCGGAAACATCGCCGCCGCAGCCGCAGGCTTCCAGCTGGCCGCCGAACAGGGCCACGCCGAAGCGCAGTACATGTTAAGTACTTTGTATGATGCAGGCCATGGCCTTCCCCAGGACAACGCCCAGGCCGCACACTGGGAGCGCAAGGCCGCCGAGCAGGGTCACGCCTACGCGCAGGCCAACCTGAGTTTTCGTTACTACGCGGCCGGAGATTTCCCCGAAGCCTTCCAATGGTGCCAGCGCGCCGCACACGCGAAGCTCGCCTGGGCGCAGTACCACGTCGGCCTCATGTATCGAAAGGGCGAAGGCATCGCGCAGAGCAACGCGGAAGCCGCGCACTGGTATCGCCTCGCCGCCACGCAGAATTTTCCCGAAGCACAGCAGAAGCTGGCCGAGCTGTATTACTTCGGCCAGGGCGTGCCGCGCAGCTACACGCAGGCCGCGCAGTGGTATCGCCAGGCCGCGGCCAACGGTAACGCAGAAGCCCAGTTCCAGCTCGGTCATCTCTACGCCATAGGGCAGGGCGTCGAGCACGACTACACGCAGTCACGCCACTGGATCAGGCAGGCCGCGCAGCAGGGCCACGAGCAGGCCATCCGCGAGCTCAAGCGCCGCGAGTATCGCGACCCATAGCATGGTGTCGAAAACGGCTTGCGGCCAACGGGAGCAGGTGCCGAAGGCAAAAGGCCTGGACGGCCAGTCCCGTACTGCGCGGAGCAGCTTCAGCTCTGCTGTTGCGGCTCCACCCGCAACGGCAGCCGCAACGTCGCCAGCGCCAGCACCGCATGCAGAATACTTAACAACGCAAACGATGCTACGAACGCCTGCGCAGGCAAACCCGCCGTCATCCTCCACGCAAGCACCGTTGCGCACACCGTCGTCAGCGTAGGGCCGCCCAGCCGCTGCACAATGTTCATCGAGGTCGTCGCCATGGGCAGCTCTTCCTTGCGCACCGAGCTGTAGGCGCCCGTCACCGAAGGCAGACCCACCGCGCTCAGGCCCGCTCCGCGCAAAAACAGCGCTGCAACCAGCACCGCAATCGACAACATATGCCCGGCCAGGTACACCAGCGGCAGCGTGCCAGCCAGCGCCAGCACTGCGCCGCCCGCCGCAAGCCTGCGGATGCCGAAACGCTCGGTAAACGCGCCCATCAGCGGAAAGGTGCACATCATGCCCAGGCCCAACGAGGCCATCATCCAGCCCGTCGCCGCCTCGGTCCTGCCACACAGCCGGATCAGGTAAACCGGCACCAGCATCTGCCCCGCGAACATCAGCCCGTTGCCGATGAACTGCGCGACCGCAGCCGCCGAAAACACCCTGCTGCGAAAGAGCTGCAGATCGACGATGGCCCGCTCCTGCTTGTGCACGGCCACGCGGAAGAAACCCGCCAGCAGCAGCACCGCCAGCGCCAGCGCGGCCTGCCCCATACGCTCGCGAAAGTACTCCGCGCCATAGAGAAACACCACCAGTCCAGGCGAGAGCAGAAGAAATCCCGCGAAATCGAAGGGCCGTCTCTGCGCGGCTTCGCGCTCACGAGGAAGAAACACGAAGGCCAGCGCCAGTCCCAGCACGCCCAGCGGCAGGTTGAAGAAAAATAGCCATCGCCATGAGCCGTGCATTAGGATCGCGCCCGCCAGCACCGGGCCCACCACCGGCCCCAGCAGGATCGGCATCGAGACATAGCCGAAGACCCGCGCCATATTCCTGCCCGCCACGCGCGCCATCATCATCTGCGCCAGCGGAGCCATCAGTCCGCCGCTCGCGCCCTGCACCACGCGGAACGCGATCAACGAAGGTGTCGACCACGCCAGGCCGCACAGCCCGGAGAAGAGCGTGAAGGCCGCGAAGCACCACAGGTAGAGCGCCCGCGCGCCCATGCGCTCCACCAGCCACGCATTCAGCGGCAGCATCAGGGCCAGCGCCAGCAGATAGCCGCTGATCACCCACTGGATCGTCGCCAGACTGCTGCGCAGGCTCATAACCAGCGCGGGCAGCGCCACGTTGACCACCGTCGCATCCATCTGCGCCATCAGCGAGCCCAGCACCGCCACCGCGCCCACCTTCCAGATCAGCTTCGTGCTCTCCTCCAAACGGCTCCCCGCTTTTCATCCGGCGACTTCATCTCGTCCGGCATTTTCGCTAATAATGAAGATGCTATGTCCAAGCAGCAATTTCAGACAGAAGTCTCCCAGCTCCTGCAGCTGATCGTTCATTCGCTCTACTCTCACCCGGAGATCTTTCTCCGCGAGCTCATCTCCAACTCCTCCGACGCGCTCGACAAGCTCCGCCACCTCACGCTCGTCGATGAGAAGTACAAGGCCCTCATCGGCACCAGCATCGCCGCGCCGCGCATCGATCTCGACCTCAACGAAGCCCGGAAAACCCTCACCCTTTCCGATACCGGCATCGGCATGAACGAGGAAGACCTCGTCTCGCACCTCGGCACCATCGCTCGCTCCGGAACCAGGAACTTCCTCGCCCAGCTTTCCGGTGACGCGAAGAAGGACTCGAACCTCATCGGCCAGTTCGGCGTCGGCTTCTACTCGGTCTTCATGGTCGCCGACAAGGTCGAAGTCTTCTCGCGCAAGGCCGGGGAAGACAAAACCTGGAAGTGGACCTCCGACGGCAAGACCGGCTTCGAGCTCGAAGAGGCTTCAGGCGCGGAAGCCCGCAGCACCGCCGGCACCACCGTCCTCATTCACTTCAACGAAGAGGGTGCGCAGTACGCCAACGGCTGGCGCCTGCAGGAGATCGTCAAGAAGTATTCCAACCACATCGCCTTCCCCATCTTCCTCACCTACGAGAAGAGCGAGTGGAACGAAGAGACGAAGACCTCCGAGAAGACCCGCGTCACCGAGCAGGTGAACGCCGCCAGCGCCATGTGGCAGCGTCCCAAGTCCGAGCTCACCGACGAGGACTACAAGGAGTTCTACAAGTCCATCACCGGCGACTGGGAAGATCCGCTCTTCTGGTTCCACACCCGCGCCGAAGGCACCTACGAATACACCACGCTCTTCTACATCCCGGCCAAGGCCCCCATGGACCTCTACCAGGCCGATTACAAGGGCGGCATCAAGCTGTATGTGAAGCGCGTCTTCATCATGGATGACTCGAAGGAGCTGCTGCCGCAGTATCTCCGCTTCGTGCGCGGCATCATCGACTCCGAAGACCTGCCGCTCAACGTCTCGCGCGAGATCCTGCAGCAGAACAAGGTCCTCAACACGATCAAGACCGCGAGCGTGAAGAAGATCCTCTCCGAGCTGAAGTCGATCGCCACGAACGACAAGGAGAAGTACGCGCAGTTCATCGCCGAGTACAACCGTCCGCTCAAGGAAGGCGTCTACGGCGACTTCGCCAACCGCGACACGCTGCTCGACCTCGTCCGCTTCAAGTCGACCAGCGTCGATGGCCTCACCTCGCTCGCCGATGCGAAGGCGCGCATGCAGCCGGAGCAGAAGGCGCTCTATTACATCACCGGCGGCAGCGAGAGCATGCTGCGCAACTCGCCGCTGCTCGAGATCTACAAGAAGAAGGGCATCGAAGTCCTCATCCTCGACGACGACATCGATGAGATCGTCTTCTCGACCGTGCCGCAGTACGACGGAGTCGACTTCAAGTCGGTGAACAAGTCCGGCGCCGGAGAAGACCTCAAGGACGAGTCCACGCCGGAGGAGACCGCAGAGAAGACCGAAGCGCTCAAGCCGCTGCTCGAGAAGATCAAGGCCACACTCGGCGAAGCGGTCAAGGAAGTCCGCGCCTCGGCACGCCTCGCCGAAAGCCCCTCCGTGATCGTCTCCGACGAGGACGAGCCCAGCGCCCGCATGCGCCAGATGATGCAGGCCATGGGTCAGAAGGGTATGCCCGAGCCGCAGCCCACGCTCGAGATCAACCCCGATCACGAGATCATCCGCAAGCTGCTCTCCGACCCCGGCAACAGCAAGGTGGAAGACGCCGCATGGCTGCTCTTCGACCAGGCGCTGCTGCTCGAAGGCGTGCCGCTCAAGGACCCGGCAACCTTCGTCCAGCGCCTCAACCGCGTGCTGAACCAGTCGATTTAGCCTGATTCTCAGCAGGAAGCAGCGACGCCTCCCCATCCGGGAGGCGTCGCTCGTTGCGGGGGAGGAGCCTTCGATGCCGCGGGAAAAGATCCGTCTTGCCCCGGAATTCCCGCCCCCTGCCGTTCCAAAAAATGGAACACTCCCTTGCGGTCCACGGAGCCCTCTGTGTAGTTTAAAAAAATACCTGTTTGAGAGGGAGAGGATGCCTGGAGGCGAGGGGATGAAGTCTGCCGATGCGTGCGCTGCCGGCAGCCTTTTCTGCAAAGCACGGAAAATACGGTTTTTCAGGTGCCTCGTCTTCGGCGCCGCCATCGCTGCATTTCTACTCGGCACGGCCAATGCGCATGCCCGGACGCTGCATCGCCATCCGCGATTCCACGCCGTCATGCATATGCTGTTCGATACCCCGCTGCCCAGCGACGGCCTGATGCCCCTGCTGCCGGACTCTCTTCCGACCGCCGGCAAGCCCTATGAGCTGAAGCTCACCCGGCAGGAAGACGGCCAGAGCATCGACGTCGTTTACCGCATCGGCGATATCTATATTCCCCAGGCGCTGGATGCGCTGAACCGGTTTCTCCACGACACCCACAACGGCGAGGTGGCGAGCTACGATCCGCGCACCTTTGACGTGCTGCACACGATCCTCGTGGCGCTGGGCAAATCGTCGGATGCCGTAGATATTCTGTCGGCCTACCGCACGCAGCAGACGAATGACTGGCTGCGCGAGCAGGGCGGCACCAACGCCGCCGAGCACTCCCAGCACATCGTGGCCAAGGCGCTGGATATCCGCGTGCCCGGCGTCTCGGCCAATATCCTGCGCGATGCCGCGCTCTCCCTGCATGCCGGAGGCGTGGGCTACTATCCGCGCAGCCAGTTCGTGCATGTGGATGTGGGCCCGGTTCGCCAGTGGACCTATTCCCCGCACGAGCGCTATACCCGCGGCGGCCATGACCGGCACGCCCATGCGCGCATCAGACACGCCAGCTAGGGCGTATCCACCTATAGAGGCATCAGAAATAAAAAACTTACCCCCGCATTGTCATCCCGACCGGAGCGCAGCGAAGTGGAGGGACCTGCGGTTCTCTCTCTACACAGGCACGAAAAAGGATGCCCCATCCAAGCTCCGCTTGGGTGGGAAGCATGACGCCTTGCGAACGGGACAGGAAGTATGCTGCTTTACTTTCTTGAGCGGCAGGCTTCGTCCCTGCAAGCTTTTCTCAGTTGCTTAATCTTCAGACGAAGCGTTTTATCCCTGGCCGGTCCGGTTAGATTCAAAGGCGGTTTCTTGCACTCCAGAAGCTGTTTTTCTATGTGCTCGATTTCCTGCCTGCTGCCGTCGATAGGATAGTGACTTACGAACAGATTCTTATACATCCACTGCGTGAGCTTGATCTCCTCATGGTCAGGGAATCGATAGTTCGTGCAGGCGTGGCGATCTGTTTGCGGCCCTCTCGGTATCGCATGTAAGGAGAGCTCTTCCTGCAATAGCGCTCCAAGGGTTCTGCGCGGAGACGAGGTCCCGCTGTGCTCAGCGGTGAAATGATTGCGCCGGCCAGCGGCATCCGCAGTCATGCCTATGTAAAGGAGACCTTGTTCGGTTGGTATAGAGATACTTCCTTGTCCTGCCTGCACGGTCAGTACATCTCGCGTCACAAGGAAGACCGCATAGATGCCCGGTGGAACTTCGTTTAGCTGAACTGGATCGAGGCGTTTCAAAGCAAGCGCTTCATATATTTCTTCATATTGCATCGCGGATTCTCCGGGACTAGTTTGGCGTCCTCGGTAGTGCAATGCTTTTCTTCTTTCGTGCGAAGACCTGGCCATAGAAAGCTCGTTCCTCCCACCCTTTTGTGCCTGTGTAGAGAGAACCGCAGGTCCCTCCACTCCGCTGTGCTCCGGTCGGGATGACAGGTCTCTGCTTGAGCTATAGGTGGATACACCCTGGGGCAGGTTCTGCGCGCGGTCAAGCTCCAGCGTCCAGACCTGTCCAACCAGGTCTTTTCCAAAAGAGTGGTGACGGTTTTCTTCCGAGAGCGTGAAGCCTGCCGCCACATAAATCTTCCGCGCCGAACTCAGCACGTCGTTGGTCCAAAGCACGAGCCTTCGATATCCCAGCTCACGCGCCCGTTCCACGCACATGCGCACCAGGCGCGATCCCACGCCCAGGCCTCTGGCCACCGGATCGACATAAAGCAGCCTCAGCTTCGCGACCTCGTCCTGCTCCGTCTTCATGAGGAACACCGAGCCGACCACTTCTCCGTTCAGCTCTGCCACCCAGGCATCTTCACGCGAAGCATCGAAGTTCGCGGCAAAATCGCCAAGAATCCGGCTGACCAGCCCCTCGTAGGTCCAGTCCCATCCATACTCCTGCTCATAGAGAACCGCCTGCCGATGCGTGATCCAGCCCAGGTCCCCGACGCGCAGCCCGCGAAACTGCACGTCCGCCGCTGCTGCCGGCTTCCCCTCCAGCACATTCCGGACCTCCCGCATGCCCTCTGCCAGGCGCTTCCGGCGCTCCACCGTGAGCGGAGCAAGCAGCGTTTCGATCTGCGATTCCGTTCCGTCGTTCAACTGCCTGAAGGCTTTCTTTCCCGCGGCCGTAAGCGACAGCAGCTTGTGCCTGCCATGCTCCGGACTGATCCGGAACTTCAGCAATCCCGCCTCCCGGAAGCGCGCGACAATGCGGCTCACATGCGCCTTGTCCATGCCAAGATTGCGCAGGATATCGGCCGCCGTCCGTTCTCCGGGCTGCGCCAGCTCATAAAGAACCCGGGCCTCCGCAAGCGAAAAGCGGCTCTGCGGCAGATGCTCCGCCAATAACCCGATCTCCCGGGTGTAAAACCGGTTGAAACTCCGCACCTGATCGACAAGCAACATGGGCACCTCTCCCTTCAATGTTGTCACAGACAACATATAAAAGAAAGTACCACCGCGCAAATAGACGCACCTGAATTTCATCCACCCGGGCTCCAGAGAAGATTCCATCGAACAAACCCAGCCCATCGATTGTCATCCCGGCCGGAGCGAGCCAAAGGCGAGCGAAGTGGTGGAACCTGCGGTTTTGCATAGCCCCGCAACACTCCATCTCGCGACCAAAGGGAGCGGAGGCCGAAGGCAAAAGCGCCCTGCGCGCAGCAGCCGAAGGCGAAAAGTCTGGACGGCCAGTCCCGCCCTGCGCGAAGCAGGACAAGGATTTCGATAGACTATCCAGGTCGATACGACCCCGAGGAAAACAAGACCATGAAGAAACTGAAGGCAACACTGACACTGGCCGTCATGGCCGGCTCGCTGATGCTGCCGCTGGCAGGATGTCGCCGCCATCATCACGGCCCGCCGCCGCCCGGCGCGGCGCCGCATCCCGATCGGGTGGACCATCCGGATCGTCCACCCGATCATCCCGGCCCAGGCAGATAGAGCATGGTTCGGCCTCGACAAGAAAAACGGGACGCCTGAGGCGTCCCGTTTCTGCTTGCTACGCAGCGCAGCCGTTACTGGGCTGCGGCTTCCTCGCCCTTGACGGTAACGGGGATGTGCGCGGTGACTTCGCGGTGCAGCTTGACCGGCACGTGGAACTCGCCCACCTGCTTGAGGGGCTCCTCGAGCTGGACCTTGCGGCGGTCGATGTTGAAGCCCTTGGCTTCGAGCTCGTGCGCGATGTCGGCCGAGGTGACCGAACCGAACAGGTGCTCGTTTTCGCCGACCTTGCGCTCGAAGACCAGGGTGAGGCTGTTCAGCTGCGCGACCAGGGCTTCGGCCTCGGCCTTTTCCTTGGCCGACTTGCGAACGGCCGATGCCTTCATCTGCTCGATGACGGCCTTGTTGGCAGAAGTGGCTTCCATCGCCAGCTTCTTCGGCAGCAGGTAGTTGCGGCCGTAGCCGTCAGCAACCTTCACCACGTCGCCGCGGTGGCCGAGGTTGACTACGTCTTCCTTCAGAATGACTTCCATTGCGATCTCCTGAGGCAGGGCGCGGCTTGAAGCCGGCGCCCCTGCCAATGACTTATCTCGATAACCGAACCGGAACTAGTAGCGCGCGGCGAAAGGCAGCAGGGCGATGTTGCGGGCCTGCTTGATCGCACGCGTGAGACGGCGCTGGTGCGTGGTGCACACGCCGGTCAGGCGGCGGGGCACGATCTTACCGCGCTCGGCCACGAAGCCCTGCAGCAGGCGGACGTCGCGATACGGGATCGCGTCGATCTTCTCGGTGCAGAACTTGCAGACCTTCTTGCGGCGGAAAAACTTGCGGCCGCCGGGGCCGCCAGGGCCACCGGCTCCGCGGGGACCGCCGGTGCGAGGTGAGGGAGCGCCCGAAGTCGGTGCAGAAGCTTCCGGGGCGCGGGACGTAATTTCGTCAGCCATGATGTTCTATCCTTCTCCGCGGCGATGGGAGGCCGCGATGGTAAACGTTGGGTCTTGCTGTGCCGTTCGAAGAACGGCGATTCTCGATAGGGCCCGGACTACGGCCCAGGCTACGTCGCCCAGGCTATGTCGCCCAGGCCTATGTCTTAGACAGCCGCCGGAGCTTCGGTCGCAGGCGCAGCCGTCTCCACAGGAGCAGGAGCAGCCGCCGCTTCAGCCGCAGGCTGCGCGCTCAGCTTCTTGCGCGAGGCGCGGATGGCCTTGATCTTGTTGAGGCGCTTCTCTTCCTCGTCCATGCGCACGGTGATGAACTTGATCACCTGCTCGGTCACGCGCAGACGGCGCTCGAGCTCGGCAATCAGCTTGCCGTCGGCATCGAGGGTCAGAAGGAGGTAGTTGCCTTCGTTGAACTTGCGCACCGTGTAGGCCAGCTTGCGGCGGCCCATCTTCTCGGTCGAACGCAGGTTGCCCCCACCATTGACGATCGTCTGCTCAAAGCCGGCGATCAGCTTGTCCACATCCGCGTCCTCGACGTCGGGGCGGACGATAAACATCACTTCATAGAAACGATCCATACTTTGCTTCTCTCTTCCCTGGCTTCCGCCGCGCCTTGCGCTGCCGTCGCCGGAGTAATTTTTTCCGCCGGCTCTCTCTGCCGGGCCGGTCTGCACTCTTCCGCAGACCCTCTCTACCTACGCCGCGGGAGGGTTGTCCCGGCGGTTGAACTCGTTCATCGCGGCCTTGATTCCGCTGGCCGCAAACGTCTCGACGGCCTGCTCTGCCTTGTCCAGCACTTCTGCCAGCGTGGCCAGGTCCGCCTTGCGCAGCGGCGAGAGCAGGTAATCCTTGCCTCGCCGGTATGCGCTTTCGGGGCTTGCATCCGGACCGACTCCGATCCGGATCCTCGCCCAATCTTCCGTCCGGAGCGATGCGTTGATCGACTTCGCCCCGTTGTGCCCTGCCGCCGAGCCGCCGTCCCGGATGCGCATCGCGCCCAGGGGCAAAGCCAGCTCGTCGTAGAGCACGATCAGATCCTCACTGCGGCCGGCGCGCGGATCGACGCCGAACTCCTCCGCCAGCGCTGCCACCGAGAGTCCGCTCAAATTCATGAACGTCTCCGGCTTCGCCAGGATCGTCTCCCGGCCGGCGATGCGTACCTTCGCCGTCAGTGCCTTGCCTCTGCGGTTGGCCACCGTCGCACCATGAGACTCGGCAATGCGATCGATGGCCAGGAACCCTGCGTTATGCGGCGTGAACTGGTATTCGATACCCGGATTCCCGAGCCCCACCACCAGCAGCACGCCCTTGCCGTCCGCCATTGACTGCTACTTCTTGGCCGGAGCCGCAGCAGCCGCGTCGGTCTTGCCCTTCTTCGCCACTTCGGGCTCGGTCGGGGTACCCTCGGCCGGAGCCGCTTCTTCCTTGACCGAGACGATGTGCGCCACAGTCGCGTCCTCGTCGGTGATGAACTTCAGCTTGTCGCCGTGCGGCAGCTCGTTCACGCGCAGCACGTGGCCGATCTCGAGGTTGGTGACGTCCACATCGATGTGGCTGGGGATATCGCCCGGCAGGCACTCGACTTCGACTTCACGCAGAACCTGGTCGAGGATGCCGCCCTGGGTCTTCACACCGGCCGGGGTGCCGACCAGCTGCACCGGAACCTGCACGCGCATCGGCTTGTCGAGCGCAATCCGCTTCAGGTCGATGTGCAGCAGCGTGCCCTTGATCGGCTCATACTGCCAGTCGACAATCATCGCCTTGGTCTTGTTCGCGCCGCTGATCTCCAGGTCGAAGATCGAGTTGTGGCCGGCTTCCGACCAGAGAATCTTCTGGATGTGCTTGGGATCGACTTCGACCGCAACCGCCGGCTCCGAGGCGCCATACACAACGGCGGGAATCTTGCCCTTCACACGCACGCGGCGTGCGGCATTCTTATTGAACTTGCCCTCACGGGGCACTGCTACGACGATTTCCTGGCTGATCATGATCTCTTCCTTTCGGGCACGGTGCTCGCGCTCTTCCGCGGTTGGCCGCTCCCTTTGTGGCCTGCCAGCCTCTTCCGAGGCTGACAGGCAGATGATGTTTGAGAACCGCTTCAAGCCTCCAGGCCTGAATTCGCTGCTCTCGACGACTTCCAAACTCTGCGGGCCGTTCCTGAGCCCTGAAAACTGAGACCTGATAACTCGCTAATTGAACAGCGAGCTGACGCTGGTCTCCATGTGGATGCTCTCGATCGTCGCCGCCAGAAGACCGGCCACCGAGCGGACCTTGATCTTGCCCATCTTCCTGGCCTCTTCCGTCAGCGGAATCGAGTCCGTCACCACCAGCTCCACCAGCTTCGACTTCGCGATGCGCTCGATGGCCGGACCCGAAAGCACGGCATGCGAAGCGCAGGCATACACCTGGGTTGCGCCCTTGGCCAGCAGCGCGTCTACCGTCTTCACCAGCGTCCCCGCCGTGTCCACGATGTCGTCGAGGATCAGGCAGCTCCGCCCTTCCACATCGCCGATCACGTGCATCACTTCGGTCACGTTGATGTCCGTGCGCCGCTTGTCCACAATGGCCAGCGGTGCACCAATCTTCGTCGCGAAGAACCGCGCCCGCTCCACGCCGCCCGCATCGGGCGAAACCACGGTGAGATTGGGCAGGTTCAGCTCCCGGAAATACCCCACCATCACCGGGCTGGCGAACATGTGATCCACGGGGATATTGAAGAACCCCTGGATCTGCGCCGCGTGCAGGTCCATAAACAGCGCGCGGTTGGCGCCGGCGGTCGTCAACAGATCGGCCACCAGCTTCGACGAGATGGCCACGCGCGGACGGTCCTTGCGGTCCTGCCGGGCATAGCCGTAATACGGAACCACCACGGTGATGCGCCCCGCCGAGGCACGCTTCAACGCGTCGATCATGATCAGCAGCTCCACCAGGTGCTGATCCACCGGATTGCAGGTCGGCTGCACCACGAAAACATCCGCGCCGCGGACGTTTTCCAGCAGCTGGAAGTAGACTTCGCCGTCGGCAAAGCGCTGCATCTTGGTTTCGCCCAGCGCCACGCCGATGTGCTTGCAGATCTCCGTCGCCAGTTCCCGGTTCGCCGAACCGGAGAAGATCTTGAAGCGCTTGTCTTCGCTGTAGCTCTTGCCGCGCTTCTTCTCGACGGGCTTTTTCTCGCCCTCGGGCTGCTGTACCGCTTCTGCTTCCAATACCGTTTCGTTCTTCACAAGATTCTCCCGGGCTGGTTGGCCCTGGTGGTCCTGCATGGTGGTTGCTGGCGATCGTGCTGCCAGGGCTGCTGCCTCCCGGCGGGTAACACCGAAAGGGGGAAGCTGGCTGGGCGACTAGGATTCGAACCTAGACAAAGTGCTCCAAAGGCACTTGACCTACCATTAGTCGATCGCCCAATAAAGTTGTCCGTTCCCAGTTGTCAGTCCTCAGTGACTGAGGACTGACAACTGAGAACTCTACTCCACTCTCATCCCACCCCAGTAGCGGTCCCGCGGCAGGGTCTTCGTCCGCAGGGATCGTATGCCCTGCTCTTCCAGCCGCGTTCCCGCTGCCTCGGCCGCCTCCGCCGTCCGGTACAGCCCGAAAAGGGCCGATCCCGAACCGGAGAGACAGGCATAGATCGCCGCATGCCCCGGTTTACCGGAGTCCGCTAACACACGCTTGATTTGTCCGAGCTGGGGATATCGCGGAAAGACAACTTCTTCGAAGTCGTTTTCAATCCCGGTTCGGACAAGCGCGAGAAGCGGGTTCGATGCCTCTACAGATCCTGCAGAAACCTTCGATCTCTCGGCCAGGCCCCCCGCATTGCGGAAGACACCGGAGGAGTGCGGCTCGCTCATGGCAGCAGCGAGAGCCTTACTCAACTCACTAAGTCTATCGGAGGGCGGAGCCCCAGTCAATGGAGATGCGGCCAACGCGGAAGCCCGCTCCGCATACAGCCGGTCCCAGTCCCGAAACGCCTCCGGCGTCGAAACCCCGATCTCCGGCAGCGCCACCACGCAGTGCACCGGCTCGAAATCCGGCAGCGGATAGACCTCCTCGCCCCGGCTTACCCCCAGCACCGCCCCGCCAACAAGAAACAGCGGCACATCGGAGCCCACCGCCGCGGCAATCTCCAGCCGCGCCGCACCGGAATGTACCGCCCCGGCCCGCGTCGCCCACGCCTCCGGCACCAGCCCAAGCTCTTCCAGCTCGATCTCCAGCGCCAGCGCCGCTGCCGCCGCGTTCGCCGACCCCGCGCCCATGCCGCCCTGCACCGGCAGCCGCTTGTCGATGTGGATCGCGACCTCCGCCGTCACTCCCATCGCCTCCAGCGTCCGCTCCACGGCCTTCCAGGCCGTATTCCGCCCATCGCAGGGCACCCGCGCATCGTCACAGGAGAGCGAAATCGCCGTCGCATCCGCGCGGCGCACCGCGACGGACACCAGGTCATGCGCCTCCAACGTCTGATAGCAGGTCGTCAGGCCATGAAAGCCGTCCGGACGCGTCGGCCCGATCGCCAAGCCAAGATTGATCTTCGAATACGAGCGCAGAACCGTGGACATAACTGATTCAGCATAGCGGGTAAGAACCCCGAAGGGCTCAGGGCTCAGGGCTCAGGGCTCAGGGCTCAGGGCTCAGGGCTCAGGGCTCAGATAGATCGTAAAACCCGGGTGCCCCATATCTCGTTCTGTTCGAGATGTGGGTTCGCAGGATGCCGGCATTACGAAGGTCCGCTCCCTCCCGCCCAAGCAAGCTTGGACGGGGCACCCCTTTTCGTCCCCACCGTGAAGAACCCCAAATCGCGACCAAAGGGAGCGCCACGCGAAGCGAAAGGCCTGGACGGCCAGTCCTAGTGCTCGTCGGGGATAGTCTGTGTTCCGGCGGCGCGCACCGCGGAGTGGTAGTTGAAGACCAGCAGGGTGAGGATGGCGAAGGCCATCGCCGAAAGCGCGATGAGCGCGCCCCAGGGCTGCGGCTCGGTGAGCGCGAAGCGAATGACAATGATCGAGGCGACGAACGCCGCGTTGCGGAAGACCATCTCATAACGCGCCGAAACCACCAGCGAGAGAATCAGCACCACCACGTCGGTAAAGATCATCACCGTGAACAGGTCGTTGTAGAAAATGCCGGCTGACTCGAAGGAGACCGCACCACCCAGGGTCGCCACATGCCACACGTCCAGCAGGAAGCGCGTCAGGTGATAACAGGCCAGCACCAGCAGCAGCAGCGTCAGGCCCAGAGAAACAACCTTCTTCTGGGCAATGAACTCCTCCCGTCCCCGCAGCAGCTTGGCCGTCCTGGGCATGGGCACCTGCCGTTGCGCCAGGTGCTGAAAGACGGCCGTCAGCAGGAACATCAGCAGCCCTGACCCCATGTCGAGGACCAGCGGCAGCGCGGCATGCGGGTCCTGCTTCACCCACTCCGGACGGTCGGCCATCGCGAAGTCCTTGAAGACCTCGCGGATGAAGACCAGCGAAACAATCTCGAACTGGTTGGCGATGGAGCGCGTCGTCGAAGCCGGCAGCGCCGCGATCAACGTCATCACCTCGTAGAAGAGGATGAAGTTGAAGGGCGTCGCGATGGCCGCCAGGTAGTGCGTGCCTGCCATCTCCATCAGCAGGTGCGCATGCGGCAGGCAGCGCGCCGCCAGAATCAGCCCGAGGTGGAGAAAGAATCCCACCAGACTGGCCCATACGACAACATGCTTCAGCCGCACTCGGCCGGCGTCGGAAAACGTCTCATCGTGCAGCCGCAACAGGCGCAGCCACAACCCGGAGGTGCCCGGCGGTGTCTCCTGTTCCGGCATCGGCGAAGCGGTCACCCCCTTTAGAGCCTGTTATGAACTTTCCCATGGGCGAAAGCTGCCCGATGATAGCGCGCTTCCACGCTCATGTCCGGGGAAAACCCGGAAGCCGGGTGTCCCATGTCCCGATTCCGAGACATGAGAATCCCGGATAAGGGAGAGAGGAAGAACACCCGCGTGACCCACCCATGACCGTTTTTCGTCATGGGTGGGTCTCACACCAATCTCGAAGCACGCCCGGACCGGAAAGCCGGAAGCGAAAAGCTAGGGCGTATCCCCCATAGAGCTGTTCTGAAACTAAAGAACGTACCCATATCGTTGTCATCCCGACCGGAGCCTCCTTCTTACTTTGTCATTCCGACCGGAGCGAAGCGAAGTGGAGGAAGCTGCGGTTTTGCTTCACCCCGCAACACGCCAGCTCGCGACCAAAAGGAGCGGAGGCCGAAGGCAGAATGCCGCGCGGTTAGCGCCGCGACCAACGGGAGCGGAGGCGCGAAGCGCAAAAGGCCTGGACGGCCAGTCCCGCCCTGCGCGCAGCAGAACCGCAGGTTTCTCCACTCCGCAGGACGATAGAACTGTCCTGCTCCGGTCGAAAGGACAATTTGTGAAATGGCTATGAGAATACGTTCTAGGAGCTGGCAGCTGGAGGCTATATCCTTCCCCTCAAGATGAAGCGACCCCACGCTGCCCTGCTCTCCACGCTCCTCGCCTTCGCTCTCGGAGCCTGCGCGCACGCGCAGGACGCCGCACCCGACGACAGCCGCAATCACCCTGCCGTCTCGGCCGAACAGCTGGCCACCGAAAAGCCGGTGCGGACGAAGCACGCCATGGTGGTCAGCATCCACCACGCGGCGACCGACGCAGGCGTGGAAATCCTCCGCGAAGGCGGCAACGCCGTCGACGCGGCCGTGGCCACCGAGTTCGCTCTCGCCGTCGTCCATCCGGCAGCGGGAAACATCGGCGGCGGCGGCTTCATGCTCATCCATCTCGCCGACGGCAAGAACACCTTCCTCGACTACCGCGAGCGCGCTCCGCAGGCCGCCAGCGAGAACATGTATCTCGACAAGCAGGGGAACGTCATTCCGGACGCCAGCATCACCGGCTACAAGGCCATCGGCGTGCCCGGCTCGGTCGCCGGCATGGTCTACGCCGAAAAGAAGTACGGCAAGCTCACCCTCGAGCAGGTGATGGCCCCGGCCATCCGCCTCGCCACCGACGGCTTCGTCCTCTCCACCGAAGAGGCCGGCGAGTACCACGACAAGACCCTCTCCGCATTCCCCGAGTCGAAGCGTATCTTCCAGCGCAACGGCAACTACTACCAGCCCGGCGAATTCTTCCGCCAGCCCGACCTCGCGAAGACCCTGCGCACCATCGCCAAAGATCCCGACGACTTCTACCACGGCGCCATCGCAAAGAAGCTGGCCGAAGACATCCAGAAGGGCGGCGGCCTCATCACCACTGAAGACCTGGCCCGCTACACCGTGAAGGAGCGCGAGCCAGTCACCGGAACCTATCACGACCTTACCGTCGTCAGCGCCCCGCCGCCATCCTCAGGAGGCATCGTCCTCATCGAGGCGCTCAACATCCTCGAGGGCTACAACCTCACCCGCTGGAAAGACCGCACCCCCGAGGAGATGCATCTTCTCGTCGAAGCCTACCGCCGCGCTTACATGGACCGCAGCGACTACCTCGGCGACCCGGACTACGTGAAGATCCCGCTCGAGCAGCTCGCCAGCAAGGACTACGCCGCCGCCTGGCGCAAGAGTATCGTCGAAGACACGGCCACGCCGTCAAAGGACCTGAAGCGCCCCGCGGGCTTCCTGCCGCCGCCGCCCACCATGTCCGACATCCGCCACGAGTCGACGCAGACCACGCACTTCTCCGTCATGGATGCCGACGGCGACGCCGTCTCGGTGACCACCACGCTCAACAACGGCTTCGGCTCCGCCGTCACCGCCGAGGGCCTCGGCTTCCTGCTCAACGACGAGATGGATGACTTCGCCTCCAAGCAGGGCGTGCCCAACATGTACGGCCTCATTCAGGGCCCGGCCAACGCGATCGAACCCGGAAAGCGCCCGCTCTCCGCCATGACCCCGACCATCGTGCTCGATAAGGGCGGTAAAGTGCGTCTGGTCTTAGGCTCGCCCGGCGGCGGACGCATCATCACCACGGTCGCCAACATCCTGCTGAGCACCGTCGACGAAGGCCTCAACATCCAGCAGGCCGTCGACGCCCCGCGCTTCCATCACCAGTACCTGCCCGACGTGCTCTACCTCGAGCCCGGCTTCTCCGACACGACCATCGAAGGCCTCCGCGCCATGGGATACCAGCTCAAGATCAGCAGCCACTGGAGCGACGGCGAATGCATCGCCGTAGACCCCGAAACCGGAGAGCTGGAAGGCGGCCATGACAACCGCCACACCTTCGGCAAGGCCGCAGGATACTGAGAGCAGCTCTTCGCTTCCAGCTCAGGGCTCAGGTAGAAGCGTAAAACCAGGAGCCCCACCCATGACAGGCAGTGGGTCATGGGTGGGGCTCCGAAGGACCGATGTTTCCAAAGCCCACTTCTTCCATTTGTCATCCCGAGCGAGCAAAGCGAGTCGAGGGACCTGCGATTCTCTTCCCCTCCCGCACAAAGCAAGCTCGCGACCAAAGGGAGCGGGACGCGAAGCGCAATCGCCCGGACGGCCAGTCCTCGCGACCAAAGGGAGCGGAGACGCGAAGCGCAATCGCCCGTGACGGCCAGTCACCGCGACCAACGGGAGCAGAGGCCGAAGGCGATTCGCCCTGCGCGCAGCAGCGCCCTCCGAGCAGCAGCGCCCTGCACGCAGCAGCTAGTGGACGCCGAGAATGCTGCAGTCCACTTCCTGGGCCAGCGAGTACACCACGCTCCACAGGCTCGACATGCGAAGCGAGTGCCTGTGCAGGCCGACGACGAGCAGATCGATCTCGTGCGTGGCGGTAAACTCCACCACCGCCCGCACCGTATTGCCCGTCAGCACGTGAGCGGAGATCTCCACGCCCTCAGCCCTGCCTGTCTCGACCATCCGCTGCTTCCATGCCTCGTAAAACGCCGCCTTGTCCTGCTCCAGCGTATGGATCGCCGAGGGGTCGGAAGCCGCGCTGTACGCGGTATAAGCCGGCAGCGGTTCGGCAATCGCAACCACCATCAGCCGCGCCCCGGATAGCCGCGTAAACTCCACGGCACGGGCGAATGCGCGTGCCGACTCCGGCCGATCCTCGTATGCCACCGCAATGTTCCTGAACATCCGGGTTTTCTCCTCTCACGATGCGGAGCTCGCGGACGCACGAGACACCTGCCTGCACCTCTAACCTGCTCCCCGCTCCCGCAACTTGCAAGAGAGAAGAGGTGAGCTAACCGTAAGCACAGAAAAAGCCCCGAACCGCGAGCATCGGGAGCGCATACCGCAGCCGAGAGCACGGAGAGATGCCTGCTTCCACGCGCATGCTTTTAGCGCAAAGCTTTTAGCAGAGAGAAACTCGGGTGCCCCACGTCTCGATTCTGAGACGTGGGTTCGCAGAATAAAAGATAGCGACCAACGGGAGCGCGTGCCGAAGGCGGATCGCCCTGCGCGCAGCAGGTACCATGGGGAGGAAATGTTTCTTGCTCCGGGTACATCTGCTGTCGGTGCCATCATCGGCCTCTTCGCCGTGATGCTGTGGCGCCTGCGTGAAGGCCGCCGGCCGGTCACGCAGAAGACCATCCTTATTCCGCCCATGGGCATGGCCACCGGATTCTGCATGTTTCTGGCTCCGGCCTGCCGCGTTCCCTGGCTCTGGGCGCTGGCTGCCTTCCTCATCGGCGCGGCGCTGCTCTCCCTGCCGCTGATCCACACCTCGAAGCTGGTGCGCGAGGGCGATACGATCCTGATGCAGCGCTCGAAGTTCTTCTTCGCCGTGGTGCTGGTGCTGGCCGCGGTCCGCTACTTCGCCCGCGACTACATCGGCCACATCATTTCGCTCCAGCAGACGGCGGCGCTCTTCTTCGTCCTCGCCTTCGGCATGATCCTCACCTGGCGGGTGACGATGTTCCTCGAATACAGGAAGCTGGTTCAGGGATAAAGCGGTCAGTAAAGGAACAAACGGGTGACCCATACAAGCCCAGGGGTTGGCTTGAATAGGGAAGCTCAGAACTCAGGCAGGAATATCGAGGATGAGGGTGCCCCGTCCAAGCTCCGCTTGGGCGGGAAGGCAAGAACCCCGGCGGTGGCCCACTTGAGCCGAGTTTGCTCGGGTGGGGAACAAAAAGATTCACCACAGAGGACACAGGGGATTCCGTGCCACTGCAAGCATCCCGGTTTCGCGCCAAGACGCGAAGTTCCGCAAAGCACGCAAAGAAATCCGGGCTTGTGCTTCCCCACACAAGCCAACCCCTGGCTTGTATGGGCCACCCGCCGAACTCTTCCCACTCGCCGCTTCACCCCTGAACCGAGCCAGCTCCCTTCGGCACCAGCAGCAGCCCCAGCAGCGTCAGCACCGCCGAGGTCGAGAGGTAATACCCCACATACGGCAGACCGTAGCTCTTCGCCAGCCATGTCGCGATGTACGGAGCCAGCGACGCCCCCAGAATCCCGGCCAGGCTGAAGGCCAGCGAGCTCCCCGTGTAGCGCGTTTCGGTCGGAAACAGCTCGGAGATCACCGTGCCCAGCGGCCCATACGTAATCCCCATCAGCGCCAGTCCGAGAGCCAGCATCGCCGTCGCTCCGCTCACGCCCGCCGAGAACAGTGGCGCCAGCCCCAGGCCAAAGAGCGCAATCAGAATCGTGACTCCGATCATCACCCGCATCCGGCCCTTCTCGGCCATCACCGCGGAGATGGGAATCGTCGCCGCGAAGAACAGCGTTCCGAACATCTGCATCAGCAGAAACCGCTCGCGCGGCATGTGCAGCGCCGTGGTGCCCCACGAAAGCGCAAAGACCGTCATCAGGTAGAACAGCACGAACGTGGCCAGGCTGATGAGCACGCCTGCCACCAGCGCCCGGAGCTGCCGCCGGAAGACCGTCGCCATGGGGAAGCCGACTGTATGCGATTGCTTGGCTAACTCCTGGAACGCAGGCGTCTCGGTAATCGTCAGCCGGACATAGAGCCCCAGCACCACCAGCGTCGCACTCAGCAGGAAAGGCAGCCGCCATCCCCAGACCAGAAACTGCGCGTTGGTGAGCTGATGCGAGAGCAGGTAGAACATGCCGCCCGAGAGCAGGAAGCCGAGCGGCGCGCCCAGCTGCGGGAACATGCCATAGATGGCGCGCTTGCCCGGAGGCGCATTCTCCACCGCAAGCAGCACCGCGCCGCCCCACTCGCCGCCCAGTCCCACACCCTGCCCGAAGCGGCAGAGCGAGAGCAGCAGCGGAGCCAGCACGCCGATCTTCTGATATCCGGGCAGCGTTCCGATCAGGAAGGTCGAGAGGCCCATCGTCATCAGCGCCAGCACCAGCGTGGTCTTGCGCCCCAGCCGGTCGCCGAAGTGGCCGAAGAGCGCCGACCCGATCGGCCGCGCTACAAACGCGATCCCGAAGGTCGCCAGCGAAGCCAGCACCGCCGAGCTCGCATCGCCCGGCTTGAAGAACAGCTTCGGAAAGACCAGAACCGCCGCTGTCGCATAGATGTAGAAATCGAAAAACTCGATCGTCGTGCCAATAAGGCTCGCGAACAGAACCTGAGCAGGGCTATTTTTGCGTGCTGGCATTCTCGTCATTGTAACGAGCAACGCACGCAAGGAATTTTCAGAAGAGAGAACCCGGGTGCCCCACCCATGACAGCTTTTCGTCATGGGTGGGTCTCACACCAATCTAAAAGTAAGCCCGGAGAGAGAGAAAAGAAGGGTGCCCCACATCTCGTTCCGTTCGAGATGTGGGCTCGCAGGATGCAAGAAGCATTCACCACAGAGGACACAGAGAGCACAGAGGGTTCCGAACTCTGGCCAGCATCCCTCGTTCAGCGCCAAGCCGCCAAGACGCAAAGCACGCAAAGAATTCTCAGAAGAGAAAATCAAGGGTGCCCCATGTCTCGCTTCTGAGACATGGGTTCCCAAAAGCATTCCCAGAACAAAGGATCGCGACCAAAGGGAGCGGGGCGCGAAGCGCAATCGCCTGGACGGCCAGTCCCGCGACCAACGGGAGCGGAGGCCGAAGGCAAAACGCAGCGCGGGTAGCGCCGGGACGGCCAGCCCTCGAGTTGGCTTTAAATGGATCACCGGCTGCTCCAGGCGGACGAAGGATGCTGGAACCTGTTTTACTGGGATACGTCAGCCCTTCGATTGCCGTTCCGGCATCGCCTTTGAGGAGACGTTATGCGGTTTGCCCGTCACGTGTGGGCGTTGGCCTTCGCTCTGTTGTCGCTCTCGGCCCCCACGGCCCCGGGACAGGCCACAATCCCGGCGCCGATCCCGCCCTCGAGCGGCACGCCGGTACACATCGCAGTCGATCTCGCCCAGCCCGTAGGCCCGTACAAGCCCATCTACAGCTGGTTCGGCTACGACGAGAGCAACTACACCACCATGCCCAACGGCCGGAAGCTGCTCGGCGAGCTGCATGATCTGAGCCCGGTGCCGGTATACATCCGGGCACATCATCTGCTCACCTCCGGAAACGGCGTGCCCGAGCTCAAGTGGAGCTCGACCAACGTCTACCGCGAAGACGCAGGCGGCAGGCCCATCTACGATTTCACCCTCCTCGACGGCATCTTCGACGCATACAAGGCAGCGGGCGTGCGGCCGATGGTCGAACTCGGCTTCATGCCCAGGGATCTCGCGGCGAACCTGCCCGATCGCACGCAATACCAGGTCCACTATCCGCAGAGCACCATCTCCGGAGCCTCCAACAATCCTCCCAGGGACTACAACAAGTGGCGCGAGCTGGTGCGCGTCGTCGTCGCGCACCTGGTAGAACGCTACGGGCGGGACACCGTGCGGCAGTGGTACTTCGAAGTCTGGAATGAGCCCGACATCGACTACTGGCACGCCTCGCCAGAAGACTATTGGAAGCTCTACGACTACGCCGTCGCAGGCGTGCGCGCCGCGCTTCCCGAAGCCAGAGTCGGAGGACCGGCAAGCACCAGTCCGCGCAGCGACAAAGCCAACGCCTTCCTCAGGAACTTCCTCACCCATGTCGCGACCGGCAGAAGCGCGGCCACCGGCAGCTCCATCCCGCTGGACTTCATCTCCTTCCACGTCAAAGGCCAGCCGCAGATCGTCGATGGACAGGTCCGCATGGGCCTCGACAAGGAGCTGAAAGACGTGGACCGCGGATTCGCGACCGTGGCCTCCTTCGCCAGGTTCCACAACCTGCCCATCATCCTCAGCGAGGCCGATCCGGAAGGCTGCGCCGCCTGCTCGAGCAAAGTGAATCCCGCCAACGACTACAGGAACGGCACGCTCTACCCGGCCTACACCGCAGCCGCCTACAAGGCGCTCTTTGCGCTGCAGGACAAGTACCGCGTCAACCTCATCGCCATGCTGAGCTGGTCCTTCGAGTTTGAGAACAGGGACTATTTCGAAGGCTTTCGCTCGCTCTCGACCAACGGAATCGACGAGCCGATCCTCAACCTCTTCCGCATGGTCGCGCTGATGAAAGATCAGCGGGTGAGCGTGCACAGCGACGGCGCCATTCCGCTGGACGAACTCATGGCCAGCGGAGCCGGTGCTGCATCCGACATCGATGCCTTTGCCACCAGGGCAGCGAACGAAGCCGCCATTCTGCTCTGGAACTACCGCGACGCGGAAGCCCAGGACACATCCGCGCCCGTCACGCTGACGGTTACAGACCTGCCGCCCGCGGCAAAGCGCGTGCTGGTGAAGCAATACCGCATCGACACCAGCCACAGCAACGCCTACACCACATGGAAGAAGATGGGATCGCCGCAACACCCCACCTCGGAGCAGTACGCGCAGCTGCTCGACCGCGCCGGGCTGGAGCTGCTCGGCTCACCCACATGGCAGGATGTCCACGATGGGCAAATCGAAATAAAAACAGAACTCCCGGGAGAGTCCATCGCACTGGTGCAGGTCCGCTGGTAGCGCGAAGCAGCAAACTGCCCGATCCATATCATCGGCGGCGTCGAGCGTTGGAAATCAGAGCCCGGACATGCGCGGCCTGCGCCTGCCGGATCGATGCCGGCGAAAGGCCTCCCGCCATCATGTCCTCGACAAGATCGATATGGATCGCCGCCAGCAAAACGTGCGCGGCATAGCCTGCATCGTCCTCCGTGATCGCCCTTGCCGCACGCTCGATAAAGTGCTGCAGCAGACCGTGCATCCATCTGTAATGCTCCGATTGAAGCAGGCCCGGACCGAACTCGAGCGCGCGGATGAGATGACGGTTTTTCAACTTGAACAGGAGCAGCGCGTCGAGGAACGCCACCGCCCGCTCCTGCGGCAATGCTCCCGGCCCAAGCGGCGGATCGCCTTTTTCCACGCCGCTCCGGAGCGCTGCCAGCTTTCGCGCCCACAGCTCCCTGAGAAGCCCCTCGCGGTTGCCGAAGGCGCGGAACAGCGTTCCCTTCCCCGTGCCGGCTTTGGCTGCAATGGCATCCATCGTTACGGCTTGCGGAGAATCGGCATCGGCGAAGAGCGCGGCGGCCGCATCGAGCACCCGCTCCGTGGAGATCGCCGGTCGCCCACGCCGCACTTTTATATTTTCGGACTCACAGTCCGATATGCTAGGCTTCTTTTTAGGACTCACAGTCCGTAATTCTATTCGAGGTTCGTCATGTCAGCTACTTCTTCGCTGCCCGGATGGCTCGCCCGCGCCATCGGTGCGCTGCAGGATGGGAATATCGGCGGCTGGATGGAAATCTACACGCCCGACGCTATCCACGAGTTTCCGTTCGCTCCCACAAACGCGCTACGCCGCCTTGAAGGACGGGACGACATCGCGGCCTATATGAGCCAGATTCCGGCCCGCATCCGCTTCGGCTCGCTCAGCGATATCCGTGTGCGCGAAGCCGGCGACGAGCTCATCGTCGAAGCCACTGGCCATCACCGGCGCGTCGCGGACGACACGCCAAGAGAAATCAGCTATGTCTGGTTCATAACCTTGCGCGACGGCCGAGTGGCGCACTTCCGCGACTACATGAATCCGTTGCAGCTCTCGACGCTCTAGGTTGTATCCCCATAGAGATGGTCTGAAAAGAAAGAACGTACCCTTATCGTTGTCATCCCGACCGGAGCGAACCGGGGTCCCCGGCGCGCCCGATGTTGGTGCGCTGGGGTGGGGAAGCGCAGTGGAGGGACCTGCGGTTTTGTTTAGCCCCGCAACACTCCAGCTCGCGACCAACGGGAGCGGAAGCCGAAGGCGAAACGCCCTGCGCGGAGCAGCCGCAGGACGATACAACTGTCCTGCTCCGGTCGAAATGACAGGTCCCTGCTTGAGCTATATGGGGATACGATCTGAGCCCTCTTCCATCGACGAGCAGAATCGCTGCCGCGAAGCACCTCAACGGCGACGCAAACAAAGCTAAGATTTCTACATGGGACAGAGGTTTTACGAAAGCCCTCTCCATCGCTCTCTTCGCTTTGCGGCACGCGCCGGGGCCACGCTGCCCGTGTTCATGGCTCCGATGTCCGGCGCGTCGCCGGTTTCGCTCGCCTCCGCGATCGCCAATGCGGGAGGCATGGGCGCATGCGGCGCGCTCCTGATGTCTCCCCAGGCGATCTCTTCCTGGGCAGACGAATTCCGGCAGCACAGCAGCGGTCCGTTCCAGATCAATCTCTGGGTGCCCGATCCGCCTCCGGTCCGCGATGCCGCAGCGGAAGAACGTCAGCGCGCCTTTCTCGGCTCCTGGGGACCGGAAATTCCCGCGGACGCAGGCGATACGCCGTTGCAGGACTTCGAAGCACAGTGTCTTGCCCTGCTACAGGCAAAGCCTCGCGTCATCTCGTCGATCATGGGTCTCTTCCCGCCCTCCTTTGTCGACGAGATGAAGGCGCAGGGCATCCTCTGGTTTGCAACGGCGACCACCGCGGCAGAAGCACGCGCAGCCGAAGCAGCAGGCGCGGACGTGATCGTTGCCCAGGGCGCGGAAGCCGGGGGCCATCGTGGCGCATTCCATGCCGCAAACGCGGAAGCAGAAGCCGTAGGCCTCTTCGCATTACTGCCGCAGGTCTGCGACGCGGTGTCTCTTCCAGTCATTGCGACAGGAGGCATCTCGGATGGCCGGGGCATCGCAGCAGCTCTGGTCCTGGGCGCAAGCGCCGTCCAGATCGGCACAGGTTTTCTGCGCACACCCGAAGCCGGGATTCATCCCACCTATGCGGACAGGCTGGAGAAGACAGAAGCGCATGACACGCGCCTCACCCGGGCCTTCTCAGGGCGTACCGGCAGAGCCGTCCGCACCCGCTATGTCGAAGAAGCGGCAGCCAGAGGACCAGCGCCGGCTCCATACCCCGTGCAGCGGGCTCTCACGCGCAGCATGCGGGACGAAGCCGCCGCCCAGAATGATCCGGAGCGTATGCAGATGTGGGCCGGTCAGGCTACCTCTCTCGCCAGGCCGTTGCCCGCCGCCACTCTCCTGCAAACCTGGTGGGAAGACGCATTGACCTATCTCCGCTAGGACGTATCCACATAGAGCCACGAGAAAGGGTTGTCATTTCGACCGGAGCAAACCGGGGCCCCCGCCGTTGGCACGATGGGATGGTGAAGCGCAGTGGAGGAACCTGCGGTTTTGTTTGCTCTCTCATCGAGACTTCTTCCAAATTTTTCCCGTCTGTCGAGGTATAGGCAACGCGTCGTACAGGGAGCACCGGGAGCCGTCATGAAGAAAGCAGCCAGAGCAATCATCCTCGCCATGTGCAGCATCGTGCTGCTCGGAAAGGCGCTCAGTGCCGCAGCGCAAAGCGCGCAGCAGCCTCCCTCCGCAAGCCAGGAACTTCAAGCCATTCACTCCCCGCAATCTATCGATCAGGAGCTCGCGCGGCTCACAAAGGATCTCGAGCTCACCCCTGAGCAGCAGAAGCAGGTCCGGGTTCTTCTTGAGGAGCATCACGACAGGATTCAAGCCCTGCTCGACAAGAATCCAGCCTCATCCCGCGAAAGCCTCGGCCCACAGATTCACGCGATCAGCGATGAGACCCATCACCAGATTCACGCCCTGCTGAACGACCATCAGAGAGAGCTGGAAAGCCAGATGCAACAACGGGAAAACAACGGAGAAGAAGCCCGAAGGCCTGCCCCACCGAATGCGCACTGAGCCATTGCGTTGCTCGATGGAGGCATAACCGGCTCTAGGGAATATCGGCAAAGAGATTCGGATCGCGGCCTATCCGGGGAAAGCTCTCCACCGCAGACAGCACATCCATCGCATCCATGCTGCTCAGGTCGATGAGGCGCACGCAATTGCGGCCGTCGGCCTTCGCGCGATACAGCGCCGCATCCGCCCAGCGAAGCAGCGTTCCAAACTCGATGCGATGTCCCTGCACCGCGGCGACGCCGACGCTGACCGTAGCCTTTTCGAGAGCGCCATCGTGCTTCGCATCGCGAAACAGGGACGCCTCGAAATCCAGGTCCGCGATCTTCTTCCTGAAGCTCTCGGCGGCATCCTGAGCCTGCGCCGCGGTCACTCCCGGCAGCATCGCAGCAAACTCGTCTCCTCCCAGCCGCGAGCAGCAGGCCCCTTCGATCCGGCCGATCACATCCTGCAGCACTTCCGCCACCCGGCAAAGCACAGCATCGCCGGAGTGATGTCCGAACCGATCGTTAATCCCTTTGAACGAGTCCGTATCGATCAGCATCACGACGACCGCCGGAGGCTCGGGAGCAGCCAGGCAGCTCAGAACCTGCCGCTCGAACCAGCGCCGGTTGCCGATGCCGGTCAAAGGATCGGTGATGGCCAGAGTCTCCATCTGCCGCGCCTGCACCTGCAGCCGCTGCTGCTCGCGCAGCAGCAGGGAATAGAACACGTGCGTTCGCACCGCATAACAGGTGACGATCAGAACCAGGAAGAACACATACCAGACAAGATGCCGCTGCAGGACAAACAGGGCCACAGCCGCGGTCCCGATGGCGAGAATCGAAGCCTGCATATTGCCGATGAAGGCCCATTCCAGGGGGCTTGCCCCGGTCTGTGGTCCGGTTTGGGGCCTGGGCGGCTTGCGCAGGGCGAACTCGCAAAGCAGGATCTCGGGCAGCGGCCCCAGCAGGTCCGTGGGCAGCAGGTAGGGCTTGGGCAGCAGCGTGTAGTCCACGATGTCGATGAGAAACCGGATGACAACGCCGGCCCAGAGATAGATCGTGACCGCCCGGAAGAATCCGCGCAGCGCCTCCGAGGTGTTGGAGACAGCGGCGGCCTGCGCAATGCAGGCGAACAGGAAGAAGAGGAGGAAGTTCAGCGCCTGGCGAAGCTCACCGTGCCCGAAACTCTGCCCGCTCTGCTCCGCCGGAAACAGAGTCGCGACGCAGAGGACGAGCAGCGTCGCATCCAGCGCCCGCACCCGCCAGTCCTCTTCCCAGCGAAAGAAGGAAACCGCCAGCAGGATGAGCCCCAGCCTGAGACTGAAGTTGGCAGAGCGGATCCCCTCGTGGATCTGCTGAGAAAACAGTCCCGTCTTCGGATAGACCGAATGAAAATGACCGAGAGTCAGGTACCCGTAAAAGAAGGAGGCGAGAAACACCACTGCGCTCAGCAGCCGCCATTGCCGTTCCGCGCCGGGATTGCGTCGCGCCGCGACCAGGCAGCAGACCCCTGCCAGCAACCCTATGACCAACTGGCAGGGGTACATGAAGTAGTAGTCGGGATACGGCTTGACGAGCGGCGACAGCAGCGGCGCGAGCGCGAGCAGCAACAGGACCGTGCGCCGCAGCCCCCATTCCGGCAGCCGCCAGCGATGCATCATCCCCCGGGGTACAGGATCCTCTCTCACCTTACACTCCACATCGCGTCCTGCATGAGGGGCAGGATCGATGGTCTGCTTTCATACTCCCGAGACGACGCATCTGCCCAGCCAGGCCATGCATGCGCTACCAGCTCTCAGTGTAGAGACGGAGCGTCACCCCCTCAATCCCCCAAAGAGGCAGGTTGGCCTCGCAGCACCATCCCAGTCCCGCAACCAAAGGAAGCGGAGGTCGCAGGCGAAAGGCCCGGACGGACAGTCCCGCGACCAACGGGAGCAGAGGCCAAAGGTAAAAGGCCCTGCGCGAAGCAGTGAGAAAGTACGAATCTCCTAGAAATCCCAAAGCCTGTCATCCCGAGCGAGCAACGCGAGTCGAGGGACCTGCGGCTCCGCTGAGTCAGCCGCCTCAGACCTTCCATCCATAGCTTCCCTGAAAAAATAAATCCACAGATTGCCTGTTCGCCTACACAAGTAGTAGGATTCGCATACACAAGTAGGAGGAACGGCGTGAGCGGCACAGTGAAGCTATCCAAGCTGGAATACCAACTGATGGATATCCTCTGGAACTGCGGGGCAAGCTCTGTGCGCGACATCCAGCAGGCTCTCCCCGCGAAACGCCGCCCGGCTTATACCACCGTCCAGACCACCGTCTTCCGCATGGAGGCGAAGGGCATCGTCGGCCGCGCAGGCCAGTCCGGCAACGCTTATCTCTTCCGGCCCCTCATCACCCGCGAGAACGCGCAGCATGCCCTGATCGAAGACCTGCTTTCCATCTTTGGAGGCCGCTCAGAACCTGTCATGGCCCATCTCGTCAACTCCGGCCGTCTCTCGCTCAAAGATGTGAGAGAGGCAGAAGCCGCTTTGAAAGCCAGAAGATCAGGAAAACATTCGTGATCAACGGCGAGAGCATTCCGGTCGGCCTCGAGCAGGGCACCCTGAATCACCTGTGGCAATCGACTGTTGTCGTCCTCCTCGTGTGGATTTTGACCGCCACCTTCAGGAGCAACCGCGCGAGCCTGCGCTACGCGCTCTGGATGACGGCTTCTGCAAAATTTCTTCTGCCGTTCTCCTTGTTGATCGCCATCGGCCATGCGATCCGCCCGATCTCGACGGCTACTGCGCCAGGTACTCCCGTGAGCAGCGCGCTATGGCACTCCGTACAGCCCTACACCCTGCCCACAGTGACAGATACAGCCGCATCCCTGGTGACCACGCATGCGCACAGGACCACAGAACATCTCTGGCGCTTCGCGTTCTCTTTGTGGATAGCCGGAGCGCTCGTGATGCTCCTCTCCTGGCTTCGCAACTGGCTCAGCCTGCGCGCCATTGCGCGCCGCGCCCGGCCGATTGGAGAAGTCGCCGGCGTCCCACTGCTGCAATGCGAAGGCTCTATCGAGCCCGGAGTTTTCGGCGCCATCCGCCCGCGCATTCTCATTCCGAAAGACCTTCTCGAGCGCATCTCCATGCAGGAACTCGAAGCGATTTATGCGCATGAGCTGTGCCATGTCCGCCGCCGCGACAATCTCTCCGCAGCACTGCACGCCATCGTGCATATCCTCTTCTGGTTTCACCCCGCAGTATGGCTCATTCGAGCAAGACTCATCGACGAGCGAGAGCGCGCCTGCGATGAGCACGTCGTTACAGAAGGCAGCGACGCCGAAATCTACGCGATGAGCATCCTGAACGTGTGCAGGTTCTATGTCGAAGCCCCTGCGCAGGCCATGGCCGGCGTCAGTGGCGGCAGCCTCAAACACCGCATCGAGCGCATCCTGGATGGCCTCTCGCATCGCGAGCTCACCCGCGCGCGCAAGCTGACCCTCGCCGCCGCGGTAGTCTGCGTTATCGGCCTGCCTCTCACCGCCGGCCTCATGAATATCCACTCCGTGCATGCTCAGACAGAGCAGGAACCCTCTTTACCCGGTGCCGGCGATCATGCGAAAGCCTTCGACGTGGCCACCGTCCGCCCCTCTCATCTCACCAGTGGATGCGCCAGCATGCTGCCGCCTGGCAGCACGCATTACAGTGTCACGTGCATGGACCTGCGCGTGCTCATCGCCATGGCCTACGGCGTCAACAGCCACCGCGTCGATGGCCCGTCGAAGGAACTCGACCGCTATTACGACATCAACGCCAGCACCGGCAATCATCCGTGGCAGCAGACGGATATCGCCCCCATGCTCCAAACCCTGCTTGCCGAGCGGTTCCACCTGAAGGTTCACATCATCGAGCGGCCTGTCGACGGCTTTGCCATGGTCGTCGCCAAAGGAGGCCCCAGGCTGAAGCAGACCTCAGCGGCCAATGTGAATGAAGCTCAAGCCATCCATGCCGGCCAGGGAGCACCCAACTTCATCGCGCGAGGCATGGTCCAGGGGACCGCGGCAAGCCTGCGCCAGATCGCCTCGCTACTCAGCTTCCCTGCCGGCGCCCCTGTCGTCGACCATACCGGCCTGCAGGGTTTCTACGATGTCTCACTGCACTTCGCCCCGGATGACGACAAGGACTCCGACCAGCCCGGCTTTTTCTCCGCCGTCGAAGAGCAGCTCGGACTGAAGCTCCAGCCGGCCAAGGTACCGGCCACGTTCCTCGTCGTCGATCACGTGGACGCCAATCCCTCGCTGGACCAGTAGACCGCCGGGAACCCCACATCTCGACTCTGACACACGCATTCGCAGATCAAAGGATCGCGACCAAAGGGAGCGGAGGCCGAAGGCGAACCGCCCTGCGCGAAGCAGCCGAAGGCGGATCGCCCTGCGCGAAGCAGCCGGGACGGCCAGTCCCCCCTTGCGCTCTGCCGGATGAGAGAATAACCTCAGAGGTTTTGCAGGTCTCATCCATGCTGAAAGTCATCTCGACGCACGTCTTTCTCCGCAATCGCCTCCATCCCGGGCTCCTTGAATCGCTGCAGAAATCCGGTGCCCAGGGAGTCGAGCTCTTCGCCGCACGCCAGCACTTCGATTACAGCGACCGCCATGCCGTCCGCGATCTGGGAAACTGGTTCCGCTCGAACCCGCTTGAGGCGTTCTCCATGCACGCCCCGCTCTTCCCCGACTATGAGATGGGCCGCGCCGGCGCGCCCGCCGTCAACGTCCTGCATCCCGACAAGGCACGCCGCATCGACGCCATGGACGAGATCAAGCGCGCCCTCGAAGTCGCCGAACAGATCCCGTTCCGGTATCTGATCCTGCACCTCGGCGAGCGCGAGGACCGCTGGAGCCCGCGCACCCTCGAGTTCTCGCTGACCGCGCTCGAGCACCTGCGCGCCTTCGCCAACCCGCTCGGCGTCAAGCTCCTCGTCGAGAATCTGCAGGGCGACGTCACACGCCCCGAGAACATCCTCGAGATCCTGAACACCGGCCACTTCGAGGACATCGGCGTCTGCCTCGACACCGGCCACGCGCATCTCGGCGAAGGCTTCACCGCAACCTTCGAAGCGCTCAAGCCGCGCATCCGCTCGTCGCACATCCATGACAACCACGGGCAGAAGGACGAGCACCTCTGGCCCGGCGACGGCACCCTCAACTGGGACGACGTCTACACCGGCCTGAAGGCCGCGCCGCAGTCGCCCGCCGGCGTCCTCGAAATTCACTACGCCTTCGAAGACACCCCGGAAACCATTGCGCAGAAGGCCGCGAAGGCCTTCGAAAAGTTTTAGAGAAGCAAGCAGTCAGTCACAAAACCGGCCAGCAGTCAGCAGGAACTTACACAGGAACGAACCCAGGGTGCCCCACGTCTCGATTCTGAGACGTGGGAAAGCAAGACCCCGGCCGGGTGCCCCATCCAAGCTCCGCTTGGGTGGGAAGGCGCCAACCTTAAACGTTACGTTGTCATTCCGACCGGAGCGAAGCGAAGTGGAGGAACCTGCAGTTTTCCTCCGGCACCGGCAACAAATCAGACTTAGGAAATCCGCATGACCGAACCAACGAACATCGCCCCGCTCACCACCATCGCCAAAATCGGCGACTACGACGGCCAGACCGTCACCCTGCGAGGCTGGCTCTACAACCTGCGCGAGAGCGGCAAGCTGCTCTTCCCCATCTTCCGCGACGGCTCGGGGACCATCCAGGGCATCGTGCCCAAGGCCGCCGTCACGCCCGAAGTCTTCGACGCCATCAAGGGCCTCACCCAGGAGTCGTCGGTCATCGTCACCGGCAAGGTCCGCGCCGACAAGCGCGCCCCGGGCGGCTATGAGCTCGATGTCGAGAATGTCGAAGTCATCCAGCGCGTGCCCGAAGACGCGCCCTTCCCCATCTCGCTCAAGGAGCACGGCACCGACTTCCTGATGGAGAACCGGCACCTCTGGATTCGCACCCCGCGCCAGGCCGCCATCCTGCGCATCCGCGCCGAGATCATCAAGGCCGCGCGCGACTTCTTCGACGATCGCGGCTTCACGCTGACCGATCCGCCCATCCTTACGCCAGCCGCCTGCGAAGGCACCAGCACGCTCTTCCCCGTCGAATATTTCGGCGACGAAGCCTACCTCACGCAGTCCGGCCAGCTCTACATCGAGAGCACGGCGCTCGCGCTCGGCAAGGTCTACTCCTTCGGCCCAACCTTCCGCGCCGAGAAGTCGAAGACCCGCCGCCATCTCACCGAGTTCTGGATGGTCGAGCCGGAAGTGGCCTACTGCGACCTGGCGCAGCTCATGGAGCTGGCCGAGCAGTTCCTCAGCTTCATCGTCGACCGCGTCCTCTCGCGCCGCATGGCTGACCTCAAGGTCATCCAGCGCGATGTCGCGAAGCTTGAGACGATCAAGGCCCCGTTCCCGCGCCTCAGCTACGACGAAGCCGTGGCCATGCTCAACGACGCGCACGCCAAGGGCCTGCTCGAGCACCCCTTCGAGTACGGCAACGATTTCGGTTCGCCCGACGAGACCTACATCTCCTCGCAATTCGATCGCCCGGTGATGGTGCATCGCTACCCTGCCGCGGTCAAGGCCTTCTACATGGAGCCCGATCCCGAAAACGCGAAGTACGCGCTCTGCGTGGACGTGCTCGCACCCGAGGGCTACGGCGAGATCATCGGCGGATCGCAGCGCATCGCTTCGTACGAGCTGCTCAAGCAGCGCATCGAGGAGCACAACCTCCCGCTCGAATCCTTCCAGTGGTATCTCGACCTGCGCCGCTACGGCTCGGTGCCGCACAGCGGCTTCGGCATGGGCATCGAGCGCGCGGTGGCCTGGATCTGCGGCCTCGACCACGTGCGTGAGACGATTCCGTTTGCACGTACGTTGAACCGCATCTACCCGTAGTTCGCAGGGCTCAGGGCTCAGGGCTCAGGGCTCAGGGCTCAGGGCTCAGATAAAAGCGTAAGACGGGTGCCCCACATCTCGTTCCGTTCGAGATGTGGGTTCGCAGAATGCCGGCATCACGAAGGTCCATCCCCTCCCGCACGGCTTCGGCCGTGCCCTTTTTCTTTTCCAAAACAAATAATCTGTCATTCCGACCGAAGTGGAGGAACCTGCGGTTCTCTCAATAAGGGAGGGTCCCAAACCCGCAACCCATGGGAGCGCAATTGCCAGGACTCCCGCTCTCGTGGTCTGCTGACAGGTCGGCCCTGACGCGCATATCGGGCCGCAGGAAGCGATCTCATGTCCCGCACCGGCCCGTATATCCCCGAATCTGCCAGCTTGCACGGCGGCATCCAGTCCCACCCCACGCGCCCCATCCACATCCTCGGAGTTCCACTCGATCTCGGCGCCTCACGCCGCGGCGTCGACATGGGACCATCCGCATTGCGCGTCGCTGGCCTCGAGGCGCGCCTCGAAGCCCTCGGCCACCAGGTCACCGACGCCGGCGACGTGCACGTCCCCATCGCCGAGACCCGCCATCTCGGTGAGACCAACGCCCGCTACCTCGCCGAGATTACCGAAACCTGCACCTCGCTCGCCGCCATGGTCGAGCGAGCGCTCGAAGACGGCGCCACACCGCTGGTCCTCGGCGGCGATCACTCCGTCGCCGCGGGCACCGTCGCCGGTGTCTCCGCCTTCTATCGCCGCCGCCAGCAGAAGATCGGCCTCATCTGGATCGACGCCCACTCCGACATCAACACGCCCGCTACCTCGCCCTCGGGCAACGTGCACGGCATGCCGGTGGCAGCGCTGCTCGGCCTCGGTCCCGATGCGCTCGCAAACATCGCGAATTTCTCGCCCAAGATCGACCCCGAGAACACCGTCCTCGTCGGCGTGCGCGATATCGATCAGACCGAGAAGGAGAACATCCGCCGCGCCGGCATCTCCGAGGTCTACACCATGCGCGACATCGACGAGCGCGGTATGCGCGCCGTGATGGAAGAAGCGCTGCGCGCCGCCGGACGCGGCACCGCCGGCTATCACGTCTCGCTCGACATGGACTGGGTCGACCCCGAAGACGCCCCCGGAGTCGGCACCCCGGTCCGCGGAGGAGCCACCTACCGCGAAGCCCACTTAGCCATGGAGATACTCGCCGACCACGGCCGCCTCCTCAGCTTCGAGTTAGTGGAAGTAAACCCGGTGTTAGACGAACGCAACCGCACCGCCGACTTAGCCGTCGAGCTGATATCATCCGCGTTCGGAAAGAAGATTCTGTAACTCAAACATCTTTCAACTTAGAAAAACTCTGTCATCCCGACCGAAGCAAACGAAGTGAGCGAAGTGGAGGGACCTGCGGTTTTCTCTAGTTTCTCCAGGCTTCGCTCAAATCCACCCAGCAAGGATTCATCTTCCGAATAAGCGCCAGCTTCTTTTCTCTTCGCCAACGCTTAATCTGCTTCTCGCGCCCTATGGCATTGCGTACATCGCCAAAGCTCTCGAACCAAACGAGCCTCGTGCAGTGATATTCAGAGCTGAAGCCTTCGAGCAATCCATGCTGATGCTCATAAGTTCTTCTTTCGAGATTATTGGTAATTCCGCAATAGAGGACATGCGTCCGGCTCGCCATGAGGTAGACAAAGTAATGCCGGTCCGATGCCATGCGCTCTTTTATCGGAGCGCATGCTGAAATGCCAGTTACGGCAGTGATGTAGACAAATGCGAAACCACAGGTCCCTCCACTGCGCTCGCCTTCGGCTTGCTTCGGTCGGGATGACAGAGTTACGGACAGAAACGAAATCAAAACCGAAAATGATCTGTCATCCCGACCGCAGCGAAGCGCAGTGGAGGGACCTGCGGTTTTCTTCTCACCAGCACCACCCAGGAACCCACTCCATCACCTCCACCAACACCCACGCAAACTACACTAAACACGGAATGAAAAAACTCCGCGTAGGCGTTCTCTTCGGTGGCCGCAGCGGCGAGCACGAGGTCTCGCTGCTCTCCGCCGCCTCGGTCCTCAAGGCCATCAACCGCAAAAAGTATGAAGTCGTGCCCATCGGCATCACCAAGGCAGGCCGCTGGGTCACCGCCTCCGACGCCGAGCGTCTCCTCAACGGCAGCACTGCAGAACCCGCAAAGCAGCTCCCGGCCTCGAATTTAAGGGCCGGCGATCCCGAATCGACCACCGCCGCAGCCGTGCTCGCACGCGTCGAGTCGGTCATCGTGCCGCCCGTGCCCTCGCAGGGCAAATCCAGCACGCTGATCCCGTTCGAAACGGAAGCGAAGCCGCTCGAACTCCAGGCCACAGCGGCTCAGGGCTCCGTGCTCAATCTCGACGTGATCCTGCCCGTCCTGCACGGCACCTTTGGCGAGGACGGCACCATCCAGGGCCTCTTCGAGCTGGCCGACATCGCCTACGTCGGGTCTGGCGTTTTAGGTTCCGCCGCCGGCATGGACAAGGACGTGATGAAGAAGCTCTTCGCCGCCGCAAAGCTGCCCATGGTCAGGCACGTCAGCTTCCTGCGCGCCGACTGGGAGTCGAAGCCGAAGAAGGTCATCGCCCAGGTCGAGGCCGCGCTCAAGTATCCGCTCTTCGTCAAGCCCGCGAACCTCGGCTCGTCGGTCGGCATCAGCAAAGTGCATGACCGCACCGAGCTTGCCCCCGCCATCGATCTCGCCGCCAGCTTCGACCGCAAGATCGTCATCGAGCAGGGCGTCGGCGGTAAGCGCGGCAAAGCCCGCGAGCTCGAAGTCGCCGTCCTCGGCAACGACACCCCCGAGGCCTCGGTCGTCGGCGAGATCGTGCCCGGCAAGGAGTTCTACGACTACGAGGCCAAGTACCTCGCCGAAGGCTCCTACCCCGTCATCCCAGCCAAGATCACCAAGACACAATCGAGGCAGATCCGCGAGATGGCCATCGCCGCCTTCCGCGCCTGCGACTGCTCCGGCCTCGCCCGCGTCGACTTCCTCATGGACCCCGTGACCTCGAAGAGCCCGAAGATCTACCTCAACGAGATCAACACGCTCCCCGGCTTCACCAGCATCAGCATGTACCCCAAGCTGTGGGATGCCTCCGGCCTGAAGTATCCCGACCTGATCGACCGCCTGATCGCGTTAGCCCTCGAGCGCCGCGCCGAAAAGCAACGCACGCAGTACAGCCGGTGATACAGCTTTTAGCTTCTAGCGAAGAACCCCGCGTACCCCACCCATGACCCGCACTTGGTCATGGGTGGGTCTCCGAAGAATCGTCTTCTAAAAAACCGACTGTCATCCCGACCGAAGCGAGCAACGCGAGCGAAGTGGAGGGACCTGCGGTTTCCTCCACAAGCAAGAATCCCAGCTCGCGACCAATGAAAGCGGAGGCCGAAGGCGGATCGCCCTGCGCGCAGCACCTAGAGCAGCAGAGCCCGCGTCTCCGCCATCACGCGGGCCCGGAACTTCGCGTCCCGCACCTGCGCGGAAGCCGTCATCGGCTGCCCCTCGTCGTCGTAGTACACGCCGGTCGCGTCCGCCTCGTTCCGCAGCGCCTTCGCAATCACCCGTCCCGCCAGCTTCGGTGTGCTCCAATACTTGATATACGGCGCCATCAGCGAGAGCAATGGCAGCATCACCCTCCGCACCACAACATTCGCCTCGCGCCCCAGGCGCGTACCCGGACTGAAGCCCGGCTCTACCGCATTCACCCGCAGCCGCGGATTCTCCCGCGCAAACGCGAAGGCCGCCGCCAGGTTGCACTGCTTCGACGTGGCATACGCATCCGAGCCCGGCCTCGCCGATCCCCCCGGCTCCCACTCGCCCCGCGCGCTCGCCTCGGCCGAAATATACCGGCCGCCGCGAAAGCCGGACTTGTACGCAGGCACACGCGCGATGTCTTCTACGCCCGAGGCCACAAACACCACGTTCGCCCCATCCGGCAGGTGCGGCAGCAAGGCCTCGGTCAGCACAAATGGACCAAGATGGTTCGTCGCATACGACATATCCCAGCCGCGTGAGTTCTTCGTCGCGCGCAGCTGGTAGATGCCGGCATTGTTCACCAGCCCGGCCAGCGGCAACCCCAACCCCGCAATCTCCGCCGCCGCATGCCGGACGCTCGCCATCTCCGACAGATCGCACACCACCGTCACAGCCTGCCCGCCTCTGCGCGCAATCGCCCGCTTCGTCTCCTCCAGCCTGCCGCGGTCGCGCCCTGCCAGCACAACCGTGCCGAACTTCGCCACCTCGAAGGCCGCCGCGCGTCCAATGCCCGAAGTCGGCCCGGTGATGACGTATGCTCCACGTCCCGACAGCTCCACGCTCGCATTTCGCTCCATCTCTTTCTCCTTTTATGACTGACTAGTCAGTCATTTCCTGCTCCAAAAAATCACGCAATCGCCCGCCACATGGCCTCGAATCCTGATTTGCAGTGCTTCTTCGCGTTCTCCGTATCCTGTGTCATGAAATCCATCGTCGCCTCGGCCATCGCATTCATCAGCGCGGCCACAAACGCCCTCGGAGCCTTCTTCATCGCGCCCTGGGCGCGGCTCCGCTCCAACAGATCGGCAATGCCGGCCATCACCCTGTGTCCGGCCTCGCGAGTCTCCGGCGTGATCTCGTCGGATACCGCAAGCTGCGCCAGCGCCCGTCGCTTCTCCGGAAATTCGACCGCCCAGTACATCCACTTCTGCCAGACATGGAAAAACTGCTCCTGCAGCTCCGCGCCGGCAGGCAGATCATGCATCGCGCCCTCCGCCATCTCGGTCTTTATCGCGAGATACAGCGCATTGAACAGCACGGCCTTGGTTTCGAAGTAGGTAAAGAGCGAACCGTTCGCAACCCCGGCCTCCTTCGCAATACCAGCCGTCGGTGCGCCCAGCCCCTGCGCGACGATCACACGCGTCGCCGCCGCAAGAATGGCGCTCCGCTTGTCTTCGCTCCTCGGCCTCGGCATGAATCCATCCTATGGATAAGCGTCCAGACAGTCAATTATATGACTGTAAGGAACCTGCGGGTCGCATGCGGTGTCAGAATAGAGAGAAGGTGTGCGCACTCATCCACACACCAAGGAAGCCCTTGCTGAAAGGAACACGATGACTCTGCTCGACGCCCCTGCCTATAATGCCCGGAAGGCACGGCTGATCCGCAATATTTCCATCACCACCTTCATTGTCATCGTCGTGCTTGGCGTGAGCGGCTTCCTGCTACGCCACTGGCCGGCCGAGCACCGGCTCAACACCTTCTTCGCCGCCGTCGAGTCGCAGGATATGAAGAAGGCCTACGGCATCTGGAACCACGACCCCGACTGGGAGCAGCACCCGCAGCAGTACAAGGACTACAGCTTCGCCACCTTCTCCAAGGACTGGGGTCCGGCCAGCGATTACGGCATCATCCGCTCGCACACCATCCTGATGACCGCCTCGGTCGGCAACGGCACCGTGATGGGCGTGGACATCAACGGAGGCAAGACCCCGATCTTCCTCCGCGTCGACAACAAGACCAAGACGGTAGGATTCTCCCCGGTAGAGCTCTACACCGGCCCGTAAAGACGGCTTCCAGCCTCTGCAGAATCTTGCCTTTCTTTTCCCGGAGAGGGATCGCAGGGCGAGAATTCTAAAAAACAAGAAAGCAGCGCTCTCTCCATCGAGAGAGCGCTGCTTTTCTTTGTTCTTTGAAACGATTGTCATCCCGACCGAAGCGAGCCAACAGCGAGCGAAGCGGAGGAACCTGCGGTTCTCTTTACCAGCGAGGATTCTGTGGCGGGCACACATGTCAGACTCGCGACCAAAGGGAGCCGAAGCCAAGGCGAAAGACCTGGGCAATGAGTCCACGCAAGCGTCGCCCTGTCTCAACACTCAAATGGATTCCGGAAGACAACCTCGGATGCAGTGCCTAAACACCGGAACGTTTTTCCACTTGCGCAGTCTCTGGCAAGCCGGGCAGTTTTACTCCAAAATACTTCTCAACCTCCGCCTGATTTTGCTGGATATACACGCCCTGCCACGCGCGCATCACTTTCGCATCCGGCCCCACGACAATCGTCTCCGGCGTTCCCAGTACGTGGAGCTGGTCCATCTCGTCTTTGGACTTCAGCAGATACACCGGGAAAGGCTCTCGCTTATCGCTCACATACCGCGCAAGATTCTGCGACGCAATCGATACGCCGACAAAGCGGTACCTGTCACCTTCCGCCGAATAAAGCGCCTTCATGTTCTCCTCATTCCGCTTGCACCAGCCGCACTGCGGCGAGAGAACATACAGCACTGTGGGCCGCTTGTCATCGGCGAACTCCAGAGTTACCGGCTTGCCCGTCGCGTCTTCCATCGCAATGGAAGAGGGAAGAGAGGCTCCAGCCTCGAGAGGCACGATCGGCTTCGGATGCGGCTTCAGTCCGCCATTTCTGGCCAGGTAAACGTTCAGTCCGAGCGACAGTGCCAGCACGGTTGTCAAAGCTGCTGTTCCAACATTCCTTCCAATGATTTCCTTCAGTGGCGACGACATAATCCGATTTCTCCCATTCAGGCTGTGCGCTTGATTGCAGGAACTTCCGAAGCGATTGCATAGGCAACCGCTTCAGAGAATGTGTTTAGGGTCTGTCATCGAATTGTTATTCCAGCAATCCTTACTGGAAGAGCTGCTGTATATTCGACGGTTCGAACGTGCGCACCGCTAGTCGGAGCACTTCACGCAGGAGCCTGCCTCACAGGTGCCCATGCTGTTTTCTCCAGTGCCGCAGAACGTGAAGGAACCGGTATCTCCCTCAGCGACGCTCCCACCGGCGCCATTGCTGCACAGCACAGGCTCAGGTGGTGCATCTGGAACCGGGGCATAAATCCCACCATCCGGACAACTGGTGATGGCATGGGCCTTGGCCGGGGTCATACACAGATACCCGCAAAGCGCTAAGACCGGAAGAACAGCGGCTGTCGCTACAGAAAACCTTTGCTTAAGATTCACAGCTATCTCCTTCGTAGATGAGGGAACGAGAAAGGCCGCGTCTTGATCGGTGGCCTTTGCTCTCCATGGATAAAGATCGTTTCGATCCGGAGGAAAAGACGGCAGAAAAGCATTGGCCCGGAGGGTTCTACATCCGTGGGGAAGAACTGCTGCACAACGGTATATTCAGCGGCAAAGAATACGTCAAGGTATTTTTCTTCATACCTCAATCGTGCATACAAAGTGCGGATTCCGCAGTTCCCAGCTTTGCGGTGCCGGATTCGGCGCCAGAGTCTCAAAGAGAAAACCATCGCAAACAAGAAACGGCGGCCAAAAGGCCGCCGTCCGTTTTGAGCTAAAAGCTGGAAACTAGGAGTTAAGCGCAGCAATCGCTTTCTCGAGCGACGCTTCATCGCTCACCGGCAGGCAGCTCTGCCCGCGATCGATCTGCCGCAGCAGCCCGGTGAGCACCTTGCCGGGGCCCACCTCGAGGAAGTGCACCGGCTTCTGGCCCGCAGACATCGATTCGATCAGCAGCCGCGAGCACTCCACCCAGCGCACCGATCCGGTCACCTGCCGCACCAGCGCATCGCGCAGCGCGTCGCCCCTGGTCACCAGAGCCGCATCGATATTCACCGCGACCGGAACCGCAGCGTCAGCAAAAGAGATCGCGCTGAGCACCCCGGCCAGGCGATCCTGCGCCGGCTGCATCAGCGCGCAATGGAAGGGAGCGCTGACCGCCAGCGGCACAGCCTTCTTCGCGCCGCGCTCCTTCGCCAGCTCCCCGGCCCGCGCCACCGCGGCCGCGCCACCCGAGATCACCGTCTGCTCCGGCGAGTTGAAGTTCGCCGGCGAAACCACGCCCCCGGTTTCCGCTGCCGCATCCGCGCACGCCTGCGCCACGTCTTCCGGCGTCATGCCCAGGATCGCCGCCATCGCGCCTTCGCCTGCCGGCACCGCCTCCTGCATGAACTGGCCGCGGCTGCGCAGCGCGCGCACCGCATCGGCCAGCGGCAGCACCCCGGCCACCACGTTCGCCGAGTACTCACCCAGCGAGTGCCCGGCCACGAAGCTCGGCGTCACGCCCTTTTCAGCCAGCACCCGCGCCACCGCGACCGACACCGTGAAGATGGCCGGCTGCGTGAATTCCGTCAGCTTCAGCTGCTCTTCCGGGCCGTCAAAGCAGAGCTTTGACAAGGAATATCCCAACGCCTCATCGGCCTCGTCGAAAGTGGCCTTGGCCACAGCAAACTTCTCATAAAGATCGCGGCCCATGCCGACCGCCTGCGATCCCTGTCCGGGAAAAAGAAAGGCAAGATTCTGCGTGCTCATCGCCTCTTATTTCAAACGAAACCCGATCTGCCGTCCAGAGACAGCTCCCAGGCCGGGTGGGTCTCACACCAATCTAAAAGTAAGCCCGGAGAGAGAAAGACGGGTGGCCCATGCAAGCCCGAAGTTGGCTTGCGTGGGGAAGAATAAGAGCCATTCACCACAGAGGACACAGAGAGCACAGAGGACTTCGTACCACCGCACGCATCCCATTCCGCACAAAGACTTTTCAGAAGAACAACCCGGGTGCCCCACGTCTCGCTTCTGAGACGTGGGTTTGCAGGAGAAACGCGTCACGAAGGTTCGTACCGTCCCACCCAAGCAGAGCTTGGATGGGGCACCCGTTTCCAATCCCCCCACAGATCCCAAATCGCGACCAAAGGGAGCGGAGGCCGAAGGCGAGAAGCCGCGCGGTTAGCGCCGACCAAAGGGAGCACCACGCGAAGCGATTCGCCGGACGCGCAGTCCCCTGCGCGCAGCAGCGCGAAGCAGCGGCCAGTCCATGGCACAATGGAGGCGCAGCGCCGACACTCATTCGAGGTACTCTGATGCCACGCCCGCTCACTGCCACTCTCCTTGCCGCCACGCTTTCTCTGGCCTCGCTGGCGCTCGCCGCACCTCACGCCACCCCCACCCAGGACGCGCCACCCCCGCCGCAGCATCACGACATGAACATGCAGCCCAAGAACCTCCAGGTGCTCCCCAAGGACATCTCCGCACCCGATCTCATGGCGCGCATGCATGAATATTCACAGTCGCTCGGCGTGCACTGCGGCTTCTGTCATGCGCAGGATGCCGCGACGCACCGGCCCGACTTCGCCTCCGACGCCAAGCCCGAAAAAGCCACCGCGCGCACCATGATCGCCATGACCATGGAGCTCAACGAGAAATACATGTCTCAGATCAAGGACCCCGACGCGACCCCGGAAGACAAGAAGGTGACCTGCGCCACCTGCCATCGCGGCAACTCCATGCCCGTGCCCTTCACGCCTCCGGCCGAAGGCGCCGAACACCACGACATGCCCAAGCCGCAGTAAGCAGGGCTCAGGGCTCAGGGCTCAGGGAAAAGCATAAAGCCGGGTGCCCCACCCATGACCGTTTTCGTCATGGGTGGGTCTCTCGCAAATCTCATGCGCGACCAGAGGGAGCGGAGGCCGAAGGCGGATCGCTCGGCGCGTAGCCGGGTGGGTCTCACACCGATCTCAAAGTAAGAAGCGGCGGGTATCATACACAGGCCAACAACAGGCCTGTGGACCACCGCCGGCTATACCCTACCCCCTACACCCTATCCCCTAAAACCACGTTGTCGATCAGCCGCGTCGAGCCGATCCACGCGGCCACCGCCACCAGCGTTTCGCCCTCCGTGCGCGCCACATCCTCAAGCGTCAGCGGATGCACCAGCTTCAGATAATCGAGCTTCGCCGCCGGCTCCGCTTCGATCACGCGCAGGCCCGCCGCGCGCAGAGCGGCCGCATCGCGCTCACCCGCGGCCTGCAATGCCGCGATCGCATCGAGCGCCCGCTTCAGCACCAGCGCCTGCTTCCGCTCCTCGACCGAGAGATACCGGTTCCGCGAGCTCATCGCCAGCCCATCGGCCTCGCGCACCGTCGCACACGCCACCAGCTCCAGCGGAAAGTGCAGCTCGCGCACCATGCGCCGCAGCACAGCCACCTGCGCCGCATCCTTCTGCCCGAAGTAGGCGCGCGTGGGCTGCACAATGTGAAACAACTTCGCCACCACCGTGGCCACGCCGCGAAAATGCCCCGGCCGCGACGCGCCATCCAGCCGGTCGCTGAGTCCTTCCACCTCGACGAAGGTCGCTGCGCCCTGGGGATACATCTCCTCCACCTGCGGCGCAAAGACCAGGTCCACGCCTTCCGCTTCGAGCAGCGCGCAATCCGCCTCAAAGGTGCGCGGATACTTCGCGAAATCTTCGTTTGGCCCAAACTGCGTCGGGTTTACGAAAATGCTCACGATCACCGAACCGCAGCCTTCCTTTGCCGCGCGCACCAGCGAAAGATGCCCCTCGTGCAGCGCGCCCATGGTTGGCACAAACCCCACCGCGCCCAGTCCCGCACGCAGCGCTACCAGCGCCGCGCGCACTTCTGCGACCGTTCGTACTACCTGCATGTATTTTTCCTTAACAAGTTAGGCTTCGCGCAGAATCGCTTCCGGATCGTCCGCCGTCCCGTCTCCGCCGCCATCGAGGTCGAGCGCCGCCGCCACCTGTTTTGTCAGGTGGTAGCTCTCTTCCTCGCTGGGAAATGCGCCGGACTCCACGTCCCGCACATAGCTCTCGATGGCGCCGCGAAACAGCGCCGCGCCGTCCGCATATTGCCGCACAAACTTCGCCGGCCGCGAGAAGCTCAGGTTCACCAGGTCGTGGAATACGAGAATCTGCCCATCGCAACCCGGCCCCGCGCCAATTCCGATCGTCGGAATGCGTAACTGTGACGTGATCTTTTCCGCGACCTCGCGCGGCACGCCTTCGAGCACCATCACCGCAGCGCCCGCGGCCTCGAGCATCCGCGCATCGCGCATCATCACCTCGGCCGCGGCGGCTGTCTTGCCCTGCACCTTGTAGCCGCCCATGCGGTGCACCGCCTGCGGCGTGAGCCCCATGTGGCAGACCACCGGAATCTCCGCGTCCGTCAGCCGTTCGACGAGTTCACAGCGCGTCGCCCCGCCCTCGATCTTCACCGCTGCCGCGCCGCCTTCCTTCACGAAACGCACCGCGTTGGCGACTGACTCGGCCACACTCACGTGGTAGGAACCGAAGGGCATATCCGCTACCACCAGCGACCGCTGCACGGCGCGCCGCACCGCGCGGGTGTGATGCAGCATCTCGTCCACGGTTACGGCCAGGGTGTTGTCGTGCCCCATCACCACCATCGCCAGCGAGTCGCCCACGAGGATCATGTCCACGCCCGCCTCGTCCACCAGCCGCGCCGTGGCGTAGTCGTAAGCCGTCAGCGCCGTGATCGGCACATGCGCGCGTTTCTTCTCTTCAAGAAACGGAAATGTGATTTTGGAAGCAGGCGCGCCGGAGCCGGCGCTACAGAACTGTGTCAGACTCATGACTTCTCCAGTGCAGCTCCCCGCTCACGGGGGATGCCACCCGAACACAATTCCAAACGATACGCCCCGACCGGCCGCTCAGGCAACTGCTGCTAGCTGCTGCGCGCAGGGCGGATCGCCTTCGGCCTCCGCTCCCTTTGGTCGCGATTCGGGTTTTGTCTGAAATGGAGAAGAACCCGGGTGCCCCACGTCTCGCTTCTGAGACGTGGGTTCGCAGGATAAACGCGTCACGAAGGTTCATACCGTCCCACCCAAGCGGAGCCTGGATGGGGCACCCGTTTCCGAACCACCCCACAGATCCCAAATCGCGACCAAAGGGAGCGGAGGCCGAAGGCGATTCGCCCTGCGCGAAGCAGCCGAAGGCGAGAAGCCGCGCGGTTAGCGCCGACTAACGGGAGCGGAGGCGCGAAGCAAAACGCCTGGACAGCCAGTCCCTATTGCTCCATCATTGGGACGGCGCACCCGGCTTTGCCTGAGGTGCGCTCTTCCCACGTCTCCGGCGCGCGCTCCGTGGGTACCTCGACCATGGTGATGCACGCCTCCACCGGGCACACCAGCGAGCACAGGTTGCAGCCCACGCACTCGCTCTCATCCACGCGAGGAACCCGCTCGAGCGGCGTCCTGCCCTGCGCCACGCCCATCGCCGCGGCATCGAGCCTGGCAATCGGCGTCACTGCAATCGACGCCTTCGACGCAGCCTCCAGCGCGGACGGCAGCGTATGCAGCTCGACCGGCCCATCCACCGCGCCGCTCACGCGATCACGATGAATGCACTGGTGCGCGCCATCCCAGCAGGCAATCATGCAGAGATCGCAGCCGATGCACTTCGATTCATTGATATGTGCAACGATTTTGTAGTTCAGATTCAGGTGCTTCCACTCCGTCACGCGCGGCACCGTGAGCCCGCGAAAATCCTCGATCGAAGCGAAACCCTTCTCACGCATCCATCCGGCGAGGCCGTCGATCATGTCTTCCACGATGCGATAGCCGTAGTGCATCGCCGCCGTGCACACCTGCACCGTACCCGAGCCCAGCAGGAGGAACTCCGCCGCATCGCGCCACGTGGCGATGCCGCCGATGCCCGAGATCGGGAGATCGATATCCGACGCGATCTGCTGCACCATGTTCAGCGCAATCGGCTTCACCGCCGGACCGCAGTAGCCGCCATGCGATGACTTTCCATCCACATCCGGCCGCGCCGTCAACGTGTCGAGATCGACGCTCGTAATCGAATTGATCGTGTTGATCGCCGAGATCGCATCCGCGCCGCCCTGCTTGGCTGCGCGCGCCATCACGCGAATGTCGGTGATATTCGGCGTGAGCTTCACGATCACCGGCGTGCGCGCTTTCTCCTTCGCCCACGCGGTGATCATCTCCGTGTACTCCGGCACCTGCCCCACCGCCGAGCCCATGCCGCGCTCGCTCATGCCGTGCGGGCAACCGAAGTTCAGCTCGAGCCCGTCGGCGCCCGCGTCCTCCGCGCGCGCCACGATGTCGTGCCACGCCTCGCGCCTCGACTCCACCATCAGCGACGCAATCACCGCGTGCTTCGGATAGCGCCGCTTCACCTCGGCCATCTCGCGCAGGTTCACCTCGATCGGCCGGTCGCTGATGAGCTCGATATTGTTGAGCCCCATCATCCGCTGCCCCTGCCAATCGATGGAGGAGTAGCGCGAGCACGTGTTCTGCACCGGCTCGCCGATGGTCTTCCACACCGCGCCGCCCCAGCCTGCGTCGAAGGCCCGCATGATCTGCTCGCCGGTGTTGGTCGGCGGCGCCGAGGCCAGCCAGAACGGGTTCGGCGAAACCACCCCTGCAAAATTCACCTGAAGATTCGGCTCACGCATAACGCGCCTCCAGCACGGCCGTCATCGCCTGCGCCGCGCGCTTGCCGTCGGCCACGGCATCCACCACCTCGCGCCCACCGTTCACGCAGTCACCTCCGGCAAAATACTTGAGATGTGAAGTTTCTCCCGTTGCCTGCTCGATGACCACACGTCCGCCGTCGAGCACGAGCCCCGGCAGCGCCCCAAGCAGCTTCAGCAGCGGCGACTGCCCGATCGCCGGAACGATCAGGTCGCACGCCAGGTCGAACTCCGATCCCGCCACCGGCCGCAACTGCTCGTCCACTTGCGTGCATTGGATGTACTCCACCAACGCATCCTCCGCAACCACGCGCACCGGCGCCGTCTGCCACAGGAAGCGCACACCTTCCTGCTTCGCATGCTCATATTCGAAGGCAAAGGCCGACATGCTCTCCGGTCCGCGCCGGTAAAGGATCGAAACCTCCTCCGCGCCCAGCCGCCGCGCCGCAATCGCCGCGTCCATCGCCGTGTTGCCCGCGCCGATCACCACCACCCGGCCGCCCACCCGCGTCACCTTCGCCGTCTTGTAATCGGCAATGAAGCGCAGCGCATCGACCACCGCCGGATGATCGCCGCCCGGAATCGCCAGCGCATGCGCCGCGCCCAGTCCCACACCCAGAAAGATCAGGTCGTATTCCGCTTCGAGCGCTTCGAGCGCTGCCGCATCCACGTCCACTCCGGGACGGAACTCCACACCCAGCGCCGCAATCAGCGCGATCTCCTCAAGGCTCGCCTTCGCCGACAGCTTGTATTCCGCCACGCCGTAGCTATTCAGCCCGCCCGGCAGCGGATTCCGATCCAACACCGTGACAGAAAAGCCCTGCTGCGCCAGCTCCGCCGCACAGGCCAGCGACGCCGGCCCCGCGCCGATGCAGGCCACACGTCCAGGACGCACGTCATGCTTCTTCGCCAGCTGCCCGCCGCGCGCATGGAAGCGGTCCATCGCATGGCGTTGCAGGCGCGCAATCTCGATCGGCTTCTCATGCACGCCATGCATCACGCAGGCGCCTTCGCACAGCACCTCGACCGGGCACACCCGCGCGCAGCTCGCGCCCAGCACATTCGCATCCAGAATCGTCCGCGCCGAGCCGTCGAGATTTCCCGTGGCAATCTTCTTGATGAACCGCGGCACATCGATGTGCGTCGGACACGCCGCCGTACACGGCGCATCGAAGCAGTTCAGGCAGCGATTGGCCTCGACCACCGCCGCCTGCGGCGCAAGCGGCGGATGCAGTTCGCCGAAGCGCTCGCGTATCGCCGCATACCGCTCGCCCTCGAGCATGCCGGCCGCGCCGCTCACCCCGTTACTCCCGCGTGCGCGCGGTTCGCCCGCGCATCCCTATCCGCGCCCCGACAACATCCGCATCCGCCTGCAACCGCCATGGCGTACTCCAGAGAAGAGTTCACCCCTCCGGCCGGCAAGGCCACCGGCGACCCTCGATTCCAGAGTGGTGGAAGCCCCCAGTGTACGCGAATTCCATTGCCGTGCCAGAGCTTTCACGCTATCAAGGGTGCATGCCCTCACGCTGCCCGCTCCTCTGCCGTGTCTTCGCACTGCTGGTTCTCGCCCTGTCTCTGCCTGCGCTGCACGCCGCCTCCGCGGGCGAAGAGCCGGCGCTGCTGCTGGTGACCCACGCCCGCTTTTTCACCATGGCGCCCGGCCAGCAGCAAAGCTTCCTCGGCTACATGCTTGTCTCCCGTGACGGCACCATCGCCGCCCTCGCCGCCGGCGATCCACCCGCCGCCGTGCATGCCGCATCCACCTTCGACGCACACGGCCACTGGATCATGCCCGGCTTCATCTCCGCGCACAGCCATCTCTGGCAGGCCGCCTATCGCGGCCTGGCCGCCAACAAAACCCTTCCCGGCTGGATTGCCGACCTCTACGGCGCACGTGCCACCAAAGCTGCGCCGGAGGACTACTACTGGTTCGCGCTCGACGGCGCGCTCGATCATCTTCAACACGGCATCACCGCCGCCTATGACTTCGCCTACGGCGGCACCTCCTGGGACAACCCCGCCATGAAGCCCGGCGCCATCGACTTCGACACCGAGCAGTACCGCGCCGAACTCGCCTCCGGTATTCGCTTCGTCCATGGCTACCAGGTCGAGAAGGTCCCGCCCGGCACCCCGGCCGAGACGACCCTCGCCGTCGCCCGCCCACGCCTGCGCGCCTTCCTCGACTACACGGCCGCGCATCCCTCGCCGCGCGCGCTCTCCACCATGCTCAACGGCTCGACCGCCTTCAACGAAACCCCGCAGCAGGCGGTCATGGAGGCCGCGCTCATGCGCGAGTTCCATCTCGGCAACCAGAGCCACTACCTTGAACCGCCGGACACCATCGCCGCCGAACAGGCCAAGTTCCCCTGGTTCGTGGATGGCGGGCTCATGCAGTCCACGCTCATCTTCGGCCACTTCATCCACACCACCGACGCCATCCTCGAGCAGACCGCGAAGGCCGGCGCCGGCATGAGCTGGAACCCGCTCTCCAACGGCCGCCTCGCCTCGGGCACCGCCGACATTCCGAAGTACCTCAAGTACGGCATCCGCGTCGGCATGGGTGTCGACGGAGAAGCCAGCGCCGACCTCGCCGACCCCTTCGAGAACCTGCGCACCGGCCTCTATGCCATCCGCGACAAGTACCAGAGCGCCACCGCCATGAGCCCCTACCAGGTGCTCTCCCTGCACACCATGGGCTCGGCCGACGTCCTCGGCGTGAAGAGCAGACTGGGCAGCCTCGAGCCGGGCAAATACGCCGACTTCCTGGTCATCGATCCAACCGATTTCGGCCCGGTCTTCGATCCCTACGCCTCGCTGGTGCTCATCGGCAGCCAGCGCGAGCTCGAGCGCGTCTACGTCGGCGGCCAGCTCATGGTCGACCACGGACACCTGCTCCACGCCGACGCCGACGAGGTGGAGCGCCAGGTCGATCACCGCGTGCAGTCCGAGGTCAAGACAGAGGTTCCGGCAATCGAGCCTGCAGGCGTGAAGTGAGAGATCGTTTCGTCCGTCCCAGGTCTTCGTTTTGTCTCGGCCCACAAGAGCGAAGCCTGGGGCATCCCGCAATCGCTTGTCATCCCGAGCGCAGCGGAGGGACCTGCGGTTTCTGCTGCCCATCAAAAAAACTCGGGTGGCCCATACAAGCCGGGTGTTGGCTTGTGTGGGGCGGCACAAAGACCATTCACCACAGAGGACACAGAGAGCACAGAGGACTTCGTACCACCGCACGCATCTCATTCCGCGCAAAGACCTTTCAGAAGAACGGCCCGGGTGCCCCACGTCTCGCTTCTGAGACGTGGGTTCGCAGGAGGAAGGCGTCACGAAGGTTCGTACCGTCCCACCCAAGCGGAGCTTGGATGGGGCACCCCTTTCCGATCCACCCCACAGATTCCAAATCGCGACCAACGGGAGCGGAGGCCCAAGGCGATCCGCCCTGCGCGAAGCAGCTAATACTCGATCTTTTCTGTCGACGCGATCCACGCCGCGAAGCTCTCCCATGCCTCAGCCGCCAGCAACTGCTGCGAAGGCATCTTCCTCTGCCCGCGGTCCAGCCGGAACTGCTCATACAGATACGCATCGTCGAAGCCCGCCCGTGCGGCGGCCTGGCTGTCGTTGCCATAGAAGACCGCATCGAGCCGGGCCCAGTAGCTCGCCGCCAGGCACATCGGGCAGGGCTCGCAGCTGGTGTACATCTCGCAGCCCTCGAGCGAAAACACCCCCAGCCGCGCGCAGGCATCGCGCATGGCCACCACTTCTCCGTGCGCCGTCGGATCGTTGGTCGCCGTCACGCTGTTCGCGCCCTCGCCCACAATCGCGCCGTCTTTCACAATCACCGCGGCAAAGGGACCGCCCGCATTCGCCTGCACATTGCGCGTCGCCAGCTCGATGGCACGCCGCATAAACTCCGGATTCGGGCTCCTGGCCACCGTATCTCTCCTCAGGGTGTATCCCCCATATAGCTTAAGCAGAGACCTGTCTTTTCGACCGGCGCAGGACTGTTTTCCAGTCCTGCGCAGTGGAGAAACCTGCGGTTTCCTGCCCGGACAGGCGCAAACCAGTGGATACGGCCCCATGCGGCCCAAGGCGCCATCCCCCGCTTTTGACCCCCGGAATCCGCCGCTGCTACACTGGAGGCCTGCGCGCGGAGTCGGCCTGTGCCCCCTGTGGCCCCCGCCGGCCTCCCGCATTCAGCAGTCTCCGATAGGACCAAGAGTGGATACACAGACACGTCACGCCTTGAAACAGGACGGCTTCGCCGAAGCCACTGCCTCCAGCCTCGATTGGCTCCAGACCAACCGTAGCTCCGTCATCAAACTGACCGTCCTGGTCGTCGTGATCGCCGTCGTCGCCACCGTCGCCGCGATTGTCTACAACACCCGCTCCGCCAAGGCCGACGACCTCTTCGGCCAGGCCATGGACATCTACAACACCCCGCTCCAGGCGCCCGGCCAGCCCGCGGTTCCCAACCAGACCAACTACAAGACCGCGGCCGACCGCGCCAAGGCCGCCAATCCGCTCTTCGTCCAGGTTGCCGACCAGTACAACCTGCTCGGAACCGGCAAGAACGCCGCCTATTTCGCCGGCCTTACCTACATGGATCTGAACCAGACCGCCTCGGCCGAGAAGGAACTGCAGCAGGCTGGCGGCGCGCATGACAGCGGCATCGCCTCGCTGGCCAAGATGGCCCTCGCCGGCCTCTACCGCCAGACCGGCCGCGACAGCCAGGCCGTCGATCTCTATAACGAGGTCATCCAGCACCCCACCGCCGCCGTCTCCGCCTCGGCCGCCAAGCTCGAGCTGGCCGGATACTACGAATCCTCCAACCCAGCCCTGGCCAAGAAGCTCTACGCCGAGATCAAGGACCAGGACAAGGGCACCGCAGCCGCACAGATCGCCACCCAGAAGCTGGCCGGCGGCAAGTAGCCTTTTCGTTTCTCCGCTCTAACAGGAGAGCCCGCGCCAAGGCGCGGGCTCTCCTGCGTTTGCAGCAGACATGTGACTAGGCCGTATCCCCATAGAGCGAGAGTAAAAGGCTGTCATCCCGACCGGAGCGAGCCAAAGGCGAGCGAAGCGGAGGGATGACAACGATAAGGGGACGTTCTTTCTTTTCAGGCCATCTCTCTCTATGGGGATACAACCTAGAACCCCTGCTTACTGCTTCTGCTGATTCGCCGTGAGCAGGTGCAGGATATCGATTCCGAAACCGAATCGATATCGGTCCCGGTTGGGCTCAGCGGTGGGGATATTGACTACATTCGGGCTTAGATACGTTATGCTCGACGACGCTGGCACCGGAACCAATATGAGCTGCTGACAAGGAGTGTTGTTCTGCGTACAGCTTGTCATAGGGCCATTGAGCTCCGAATCGAGCGCTCCAAATGCGTAGAGGGCATCAAACTTCGGTATGGGCAAAGGGAATGGAATCACCCCGCCCATGTGCAATACGAGACCGTGCATTTTGCCCCCGGTCACATATTCATTCTGACCGAAGGCAACGTCTAGCGTACCCGGATACCGTAATTTGCTGTGCTCAAAATCCTCACCATAAAGCTTGAGTCGCAGACCAGCCTCGTAATGGCGGTAAAACCTTGTCCGGTCATCGGGAATAAAGGCGACGTAACACGGCCAAACAGCTTTGGTTGTGTCATAAGCGCAGTTGGAACCGGTCGGGAAGGAACTCGGATATTGGTTTTGAATCTGGGTTGTCGCATAGTACACCGGCGGACTCGCCTGGGAAGCGGAAAGCGGAGAGTTGAAGCCTCCGGAGAATAAAAGGGACAGAGTGGTGTAGGTATATCGAGGGTAGTACGGATACGGGGCCTTCCCTGAATCAAATGTGCCGATGCGCAGGTCTCCGCCAAAAAGCTTGACCGAGACATTCCCGACTCCCTCCCAGGACTGAACAATCTTGTCGGGCGTCGCGTTCACAGCAGAGGCATAATAGCCCGCGCTGGAAAAGGCCGAGGCGGAAAGAGTACCCGGTTGAGCCATACCGGAGATTCTCAAACTCCCGCCAATAAAAACGTGCGCGTCGCGAATGTTCTGCATCGCATTTGCCCCAAGCCTCGCAGTAAGGGGTTCATCCAGGCTCGAATTCGCAAGGAACTTGGCTCCCGGCGAGGTCGAACTGGCCCCCTCCACGTCTACGCCAACCGCCGTCAGCAACAGCGGCGGCATCTGGCGGATGCAGTTAAGAGCTCCGTTTGCCTCATCCGGCGGCAGAACGGACAGGTCGAGCTTGGCCTGTTCGGTATCGTAGCCGTATGGCAGAGCCAGATTGAGCGTCACACTCTGCGCTCCGGCGGGAATCCGGTAGATCGTAAACGTTCCAGTAGCCTGCGCCGGATCGTTATCCACCGGTTTCAGGGTGATGGCAGAAATCTGCGGCGCTGGGGTGCTCTCACCTTTACTGGCCGTCCCTGTCGCAGTCGTATTCTTGGTTCCCCCCGTGCCGGTCGTACCCGCCGTCTTCTCGTCGCTGCTCCAGCTGGCCGAGATTGCCGCATCGGTCAAATCGGCCTGTCCCATGGAACCCTTGGCGCGCTTCATCTTGAAGCTAAAAACCACATCGCTGCAGGCGACCAGCTTTTTCGTATCCGGCGGTTGTATCTCGATATCGACTTGGGTGATTGCATTCTTATCGCCAGCATCGGAAGGGTTCTCCGCCGGGGAACTGCTGGAGGTGACAGTGCCGTTCGTCCCACCTTTATCCTTATCGCCAGCCTGACTGCCGCCCGCAACGCCTGTATCCCCTCCTTCCCCCGCATTGGGCCCACTGCCGGCCTGGGCTGGAGTGGGAGCTGCGGCCGGCGGCGTGACCGAGGCCACCTGCGTTACCGGCTCTGTTTGCGTTACTGGCGCCGGGACTGCTTGTACAGTCGCTGCCGTGACCGTGGTTTGCCCGCGAGCCGGCCGACCGTTGTGTCGCGTCGCCGTGGCCTGAGGCACCACTTTCTCAGCCTGAGCTTTCTGCGGATGCGAAGGATTACACGCCTGGTACGTGCTCGACAGCTGCTGCTTCTCATACTGCAGCGCCATCCCGGCTGCCTGCGTAGCCGTAAATCCGAGGTTCTGCTGCGCCGCGTCGAAGGCACTCACCTTCTCCGCAAGCGCGGCCAGATCCTGATCGGAACAGGTTGGAGTTGACTGGCCGAACGCCGCCAGGGAGGACAGAAGCAAGGCAGACATCACTGAAACGTCTCTGAATCGTGGCACATGCTCACCTCTTGCTGAATTTGGGAGCCCGGTACGACCTGACCTCAGCGAACGACCTATCTATCCGTCTCATGGGATTTCCGCGAGAATCCCCTCTCCCTCGTGTCACAGAAAACGGAAGGGAATCAGTACGAAAGTACTGTTGCCTTTTGCCGCTTCCCATGCATGCGAGGGAGCCAGCGTCCGCCCGGAGAAACCACTCCCCCGAAACCGCCATGGATTTCCCGAGCGCAAAGCAGGTATGCTCCGTCTTTCGAGCATGGAGTTGGCATGAGCACGGTTACCGGACACCTGGCCGGCTGGATGGCTCCGTCTCGAACGACGGTTGAACCTTTGGATTCCAGCGAAACAATCACCGCCCTTGTGGCCGAGTATTCGACCACCCTGTACCGCGTCGCCTATTCGGTCGTGCGCAATGCCGCCGAAGCCGAGGACGCCGTCCAGGAAGCCTTCCTGCGCGTACTCCGCCATCGCGAAAAGCTGTCCGAGATCCGCGATCTCCGCGTGTGGCTGGTCCGCATCATCTGGAACATCGTCCTCGACCGCAAACGCCGCGCCAAAACCCGTCCGGAGAACGACGACATCGCCGACTACGCCCGCGTGCTCCCCACAGGCGACCGCCGCGCCGACGATGACCTGATCTCCTCCCAGGAGCACAACCGCATCCTGGCCCTGATCGACCAGCTGCCCGGCAAGGAACGCCAGGCGCTGCTGCTCTCTGCCGTCGAAGAGCTGGCGACCAACGAAATCGCCACCATTCTCGGCACCACCGAGTCCTCCGTGCGCTCGCGCATCTTCCGCGCCCGCCGCGAGCTCGGTCATTTGCTCGCAAAGGAGGGAATCGCGCGATGAACCCCAATGTCCCGCACCGCCCTGATCTCGATTCCGCAGGCCTCGACCCTGTCATGCAGGCCCGCATCGACGCCGCGCTCACGCGGCTCGGCTCGGCAACGCCCCGCCAGGGCTTCGAATCCCGCATCGCGGCCCATCTGGCCACGGCGACGGAGCCGGCCCGCACCTCATGGTTTTCGCTGCGCCGCACCGTCCTGTTCTCCGGAGCCGGAGCCTGCGCCGCGCTGGTCATCATCGCCGGCTCGGTCACCCACTCGCGGCACCTGCTGCCGGTCGCGCCGGAGGGCACCGTTGCCGCCCGCCCCGCAGCCTCCACCGGCATGCAGACGGTCGACAAGTCCATCGAAGCGCCCAGGCCGGTAGCCGCGCCGCTGCATGGCCGCGCCCGCGCCATCCACAAGGCCGCAGCCGATACCGCCGCGCAGCCGGGAGCCATCGCCGTGCCCCGCTCGCCGCTGCCCGCCGCCCAGAAGGCGCAGTAGCCTTCACGATTTCCAGCGCCGCTGCCCCGGCGCTCACAAGTGGGTAATGGAAAAGGCCGGGATGGGAGTCCCCGGCCTTCTTTTTTTGGACTAGCCGCTGCTGCGCGCAGGGCGGATCGCCTTCGGCCCCCCGCTCCCTTTGGTCGCGATCTGGCCGGGTGACCCATGCAAGCCTCAAGCTGGCTTATGTAGGGAACAAACCGGGTCTCCGAAGAATCTCAAAGCAGGCTGCGACCGGGAATTCCGTACCCCTGCCAACACCCCGGTTCGCGCCAGGAACGCCAAGTTCCGCAAAGCCCGCAAAGACTTTTCAGAAGAACGACCCGGGTGCCCCATGTCTCGCTTCTGAGACATGGGTTCGCAGGATGAACGCGTCACGAAGGTTCACGCCGTCCCCCCAAGCCGAGCTTGGATGGGGCACCCATTTCCGTCTCTATTCCGAATATCCCAAATCGCGACCAACGGGAGCGGGTGCCGAAGGCGAAAGGCCTGGACGGCCAGTCCTCCTTAGTCGGCGATCGCTTCGAAGAGCATGTGGAGCAGCGCCAGCACGATGGCTCCGATAAACGCTGCGCCGAAGCTGGCTACGTGGAAGCCCGGCACCAGTCCGCTGGCCAGCTCCAGGATGATCGCGTTAATCACCAGGAAGAACAGCCCCAGCGTCAGGATGCCGAGCGGCAGCGTGATCAGCTTGAGCAGCGTTCCCAGCGTGGCATTGAGCAGGCCGATCACCAGCGCCGCAATCAGCGCCGAGGCCAGGTTGTGCACCAGAAAGCCTGGCACCAGCCAGGCCACAATCAGCAGCGCCACCGCTTGGAGCAGCCAGCGCAGAAGCAGACGGACCATAGTTCGTAAACCCTTTCGTCAGAGGAGAGCTTCTCCCCTGGAATAGCCCACAGGGACAGCCCCGGAAAAACAACGATCCGGGACTTCGCCTGCTCAGATGCACGGAAGCGGTCGGCCGTCGCTTCCCTCCTGCCCTGCGATCTCCTCTGAAACACTCCTCTTGAACATTTCTCTGGACCAGATCGAGATGCAGCGGTCAGGTTCCTTTGCCAGCATCGTAATGCAAGACCACGCATGGAGTATCACAATCTCCGTCCGTGGCCGAACACCGCTGTTCAAGCGCGGACGCTGCAAGTGCATGCGGAGCTTTCGGCTCACGGCATATGGCCATGCCCATCGCGGCAATGCGCAATGGCCCCCGGCGTGCTCAGAAGCAAATCGGAATCCATGCTCGCGCGCAGAACAGCCTCGATCATCCGGCGCCTCGCTGTAGCCGCCATCCCGGCATCCGCACTCCTGGTCCCGCTGCCGGGATCGGCAGCCGGCGCACAATCCTCGTGGGCGCATATCGGCGCAAAGGGCAGGCTGATCTACCAGACGACAGCGCGCGGAGACCGCATTCCGGATTTTTCTTCCGCCGGATATCGCGGCGGCGGCATGGCGCTGCCGTTCGTAAAAACGCGGGTGAAGGTTTCGCCCACAGGGAGCGCCGACGATACGTCCACCATCCAGGAGGCTCTGGACAAGGTAGCGCGGCTGCCTCTGGATGCGCATGGCGAGCGCGGAGCAGTCGAGCTCGCGCCGGGGCATTTTTATCTCCTGGGCACGCTGCATATGCATGCCTCCGGTGTCGTCCTGCGCGGCACGGCTGCGATCGGGAGCACTGCGTCGGTTCTCGAGATGACGGGCGCGCCCCATCTCGCCATCTCCATCCAGGGCGAGTTTCAACAACGCACGCTGGGACAACCGACGTGGCTCACAGACAGATATGTGCCTGCGGGCGCGGCAACCATCCACGTTGCCGATGCTTCGGCCATCCATGCAGGCGACTGGCTTGAGATCGTCAAGCCGGTGACGCCCGCATGGGTGCACTTCATGGGCATGGATCATATGCAGCGGGAGGGAAAGCCGGAAACGTGGGTGAAGAACGACATTCGCGTTCTGCGCCGTGTCGCCGCGGTGAAAGGCAACACCATACGCCTGCAGGTGCCGCTCACCGATTCCTTCGATGCCCGCTTCTACGCCTCCCGTCAGGCCTCGGTCACACGCGTGGAGGTAGCCGGACGCATCGCCGGCGTTGGCGTAGAAAGCCTGCAGATCCTGGCTCCCGATCGCCGCATCGCATACCGCGTCGATGCGGAGTTCGATGGCATCGGCATGGACAACGTAGTGGACTCCTGGCTGCGTTATGTCGCCTTCGTCGACACAACCAACTCCGTGCGCATCGATACGCGCGCCGAACGGCTGACCATCCTCGGCGTCGATGTACAGCAGGACTCCACCGTAACCAGCCATGCGCAGCCATTCGACTTTCGCGTAAGCGGCTCGCAGATCCTGCTCGACCGCTGCACCGGCAGAGGAGACCGCGTGACCTACGTCGGCACGCAATCCCGCTCCGAGGGGCCTGTCGTTGTTCTGCATTGCCGATTTTCCGGTAGCGGAAAGATCGAGGGGCATCAACGATGGTCCACCGGCTTCCTGGTCGACAACTGCGAGGTGCCGGATGGCGATATGAATTTGAGAAACCGCGGCGATATGGGCAGCGGCCAGGGCTGGACACTGGGCTGGTCCGTGCTCTGGAACAGCACGGCCGGCAGCATTACGGTTCAGAATCCTCCTGGCGCGTTGAACTGGTCGATCGGCGATACGGGCCAGCAGGAGGACGCGCCGATGCCCGTATTCGATGCATCGCCAGGCCCGATGCTGCCGCGAGGCATCATCGAATCCTCCGGCCATCCGGTCGAACCCGCCAGTCTTTATCTCGAGCAGTTGCGAGAGCGATCAGGCCCTCAGGCCGTCGCCGCTCTCGGCTATCACGAATGACGCCCCGGCGCAGGCACAGGGCTGCTCCCCTCTTGCGCATCGACTTACACTGTCGCTATGGCCATTCCGCAGTCTCGCGTCTTCG